>NZ_CP026372.1:3935000-4276307 GCF_002953135.1 Sphingobium sp. SCG-1 | reverse complement strand
GCGATCACAAATTGATGCGCGTAGATGCCAAGACCCAGCAGCACGAGCATGACCATGGTCATCTTCAGCAGTTCGGATCGGATTTTCTGTTCCATCGCGGATACTTTCGCTGGTGCTGCGGCGTCAGGGTTTCAGAACGACACGGACGTTGTGGCCATCCTTGGCGGCCGCATCCGTTACGCGAATCTGGGTGTAAATGTCGGCAGGCTTGATCCCGGCGCGCACGAGCAGGTTGCGCGTCATCGCGGCGCGATAGAAGGCCAGTCGCTGCGCCTCGGTGATCGAGGATGTCTGCGGTGCGAAGGACCAGATCTCATACTTCATGCCGGGCGATTGCCGCGTGCTGAGGAAGTCCATCACCTGCTTTGACGTGTCATCGTTGTAGCGCACCGCCAGCGGCTCGAACGTGACGCGCAGCAACACATCGGCAGTCTTCACCTCGACCCCCTTGCTCGTCGGGCTGTTCCATAGCCTTGACCTGGAGCTTCAGCGTGTCAGCCGTTTCGCGCGTGCGGATCGTCAGCGCCTCGCTGCCGTTGATCGGCTTATCGGTTCGCAGCACCGCGCCAAGCTCTGCATTCGAGCTGCCCGCTTCGGCCGTGACCTGATGGTTGTTGGTCTGCTGTTCTGATCCTTGGCGCTGGCAGATGTGGCAGCGCTGGGATCGGCAGTCTTATGCTCTTTCGCTTCGAGCTGCGCCTTGACAGTCTGAAGCGTGCGCTGCGAAAGGACCATCACCGCCGCGCTCATGATGACGAGCAGGAAGGTGACGACCATGATGACGGTCGTCAGCACGTCGACGAATGCCGGCCAGTGATTGACTTCGCCTTCTGCTGAAGCACCCGCCACGTAACGTTCCCCAAATTAGCCGCGCGGCTTGCGCGCGATCCCGTTTCATCGTCGTTGGTAGTGAATTAACCTTAACAAACCCTCACCAACAGCGATCATGCCGCGCGGTTGGCGGCCTGCTGGTTGCGCATCATCATCAGGATCTCGGCGCGGGGGCGGTCGGCGAACACCTTGCCTTCCTCCAGCCAGATCACCCGGTCGACCAGATCGAGAAGCGCCATGCGATGCGTCGCAATCACCAGCGTCCGGTCCTTCGCCACATCGCGCAGGCCCTCCATCACCGCCTGCTCGCTATTGATGTCCATTGCGGCAGTAGGTTCGTCCAGCAGCAGGATCGGCGGATCGCGCAGCAGTGCGCGCGCCAGGATAACCGACTGCCGCTGTCCGCCCGACAGCTTGACGCCATTGGGGCCAACATTGCGGCCATAGCCCTCGACACTGCGGCTGACGAAGCGATCAAGGCCCGACGCGGCGATGGCGCGCTCCACGATGTCCGCTTCCGGTTCGGGAAGGCCGAGCAGGATGTTGCCCCAGATCGACGTATTGAACAAAGTCGCGTCCTGCGCCGAATAGGAAATGCTCTGACGCAAGTGACTGACGGCATATTGGTCGATCGCATTGCCATCAACGGTGATCGCGCCGCCCTGTGGCTGACGCAGCCCGGCAAGTAGTTGCAGCAGCGAAGATTTGCCCGACCCCGAACGGCCGATCAGGGCGATTTTCTCGCCCGGCTTGATCGAAAGGGTGATGTCCTTGAGGCTTGGCGTCGCGGCTTCGGAATAAGAGAAGACGACGTTCTGCAGGCGGATGTCACCCTTGATCGCGCGCGTCTTGACGGCTGGATCGGATGTTTCCCGCTCAGGCTCAGCACCAAGGATTTTGGAGAGCGCCGCGAACTGCGACAGGCTCTGATAGCCCTTCGACACGACCGAGATCGCGGCGGACACCGGCACCATCGCACGGCCGGTCAGCATCGTCACGGCGACGAGCGCACCCGTCGTCATGATCCCGGCCTTGATCTGGAACACGCCGATAATGACAACCAGCACCGTCACCATCTGCACCAGCAGCCCCGCCATCGAGGCAGGCAGGTCGCTCCATTTGCGTGCGACCTTGGAACTGATGCCGATGTGATCGGACACGATGTCCCACTGGCGCAGGAAATGTCGCTCCGCTTGGTTGGCCTTGATTGTGGTCAACCCCTCGGTCACGTCGACGACCAGGTTGCTACGGGCGTGCATCAGCTTCGACGAACGGCGGCTGGAGAGTTTCAGGGCGTAAGCAGCGGTGATGCCCACCAGCACCATCGCGCCTGCGCCGACGATCGGTCCTGCAACGGCCCAGCCGCCGATCAGCATGATGAGCGCGACATATCCGAAGAAGAACGGCACATCGATGCAGAATGTCACGACCGCCTGCGGCACGAGCAGGGCCAGCGCCTCGACATCGCGCAGTGCCGTCATTAGTCCGCCGACGCTGCTTTCCGCATGGCCCATCCGCGCGTGCAGATAGGACGCCATCGCCCGGTTCTGGATCGCCTGTCCCACGCGCACGCCCACGGCGTCGATATAGCCGCCACGGACGTGTTTGAAGACAAATTCGAAGACCAGAACGATCATCACGCCGGCCGATAGCGCCCAAAGCGATTCGATCGCCAAATTGGGCACCACCCGGTCGTAAACCGCGCGCATATAGAGGGGGATAGCCAGCGCGCACAGATTGAGGAAGGCCGCCGCCAGCAGCAACTGCCCGAGTCGCTTGCGCTCGCTGAGGAACGTGCCGAGCAGCCAGAGGCGCGGATTACGGCGCACGAAACTGCGCTCATCGTCCAGTTCCAACCCGTTTGCCGGGTCGACATGGCCGCAGACGAGGACGTCCTCGCTCACCAGTTCCTTCAGGATCGGGAGCGGCACCAGCTTCTCGCCAGTTGCGTCGATGATGGTGGCATGGGGATCGTCGCTCAGGCCGACCAGCAATACCGAGCCCCCTCGCGCAACTGCATGACGATCGGCAGATCCTGCGGCGTCAGGCTGGCGAGTGGCCGCATGTCCCATCGTGCGTCCAGCCCCGCGCGGGCCATCGCGATGGGCGCTAGGCGAGGGTCCATGAAGCCATTGGGCATCGGCAGCGCCGCGATCAGCATGTCGCGCGGCGTCGGCTTGCCGCATAATGCGCTGAGGCGCTCCAGGCATGTCACCAGCGATGCAGGCTCTACCGATCCGCTCCATTGCCGCGCCGCATTGGCCGCGTGGCGCGCGCGCTCGCTGCGTGATTCGGGTGACGGCGCCATGCCAATGGCCGCCGCTATCCGCCCGAAAAGGCTGATCCCCGTCTGCTCGTCTGAAGCCCGCGTCATGGTAGTCCCCATATGTTTGCGGGGATCATTAAACATTCTTAAGGATAATGAGTGGTAAACGCCGCTGAGATTTTCGGGGACCACGACATGAAATTCAGCGCAATCAGAGACCGAATCATCCGGTCGCTCGGCGGGGCCAGCCTGTTCGAAGGCGTGAGCAGCCGTGAACTGGCGGCAGCGTTTGCAGGCGACATCAAGGTCGCCAGCGCCCCGATCGACGGCATTGCGCCATGGAGCGCGCGCATCCGCACCGACCGTCAGGGCCGCGTGCTGAAGGTACTGGCGTTCCTCGTCATCGCGTTCCTCGCCTGGGCCGTGTTCTTTCAAGTCGACAAGGTCACGCGGGGATCAGGCCGTGTCCTGCCTTCGGTACAAAATCAGGTCGTCCAGCATCTCGAAGGCGGCATCGTGCAGGCGCTACTCGTCAGCGAAGGCCAGCGCGTCCGCAAGGGGCAGATCCTGATGCGCATCAACAATCAATTCACGACCGCCGACTTCGAAAACGCCCGTACCGATGTCGTTGCCAAGCGCATTGCTTTGGCGCGGATGGATGCGACCGTCAGCGGCGCGTCCAGCTTCACCGTGCCTGCCGATCTGGCGAAAGCCGCGCCCGACATCGCCGCATCCGAAGAGGCGCTATTCTATTCGAGTCGCAATCAACGGGGTCAGGAAACCGGCATCATCTCGGAACAGTCGCGCCAGCATCGCGCCGAACTCGCCGGTCTGCAATCGCGCCTCAAGAACCTGCGCAGCGAACAGACGCTGATGATGACGCAGCTCGACAAGCTGGAACGCGCCTATGAAGCCGAAGCGATCTCCGAACGCGAAGTGCTCGACAAGCGATCGATGCTATTGGCGCTCCAGACGCGCATCGCCGACGTGGAAAGCCAGATTCCCCAGGTCCGGGCGCAAATGAGCGAAACATCGGCCCGCAGCGGCGAAGTCTGGACCAAGTCGGTGCAGGAAACGAAGGCGGAAGCCGCCAAGCTCCGCATGGAACTCGCCAAGGCCGGCGAGACGCTGGACGCCTATTCCGACAAGGAATCGCGCGAGGAAATCCGCGCGCCGATGGATGGCATCGTCAACAAGCTCTATGTTCAGACAGTCGGCGGCGTGATCCGCGGCGGCGAACCGATCATCGAAATCGTACCCGTCGACAAGGTGGTAATGATCGAAGCGCGGATCATGCCCAAGGATCGCGGTCAGGTCTGGTCGGGCCTTCCGGCAAATATCAAAATTTCCGCCTATGATTCGGCGATCTATGGCGGGCTGGACGGAAAAGTCGTCGATGTGTCGCCGGACGTCATTCAGGATGCCAAGGGCGAAGTCTATTACCGTGTGCGCCTGCGGGCCGAGACGTCAAAATTCGGTGCAGGCAAGCCGGTCATTCCGGGCATGACGGCCGAAGTGAACATCAAGTCCGGCCGTCAGAGCATCATGGACTATATCTTGGGGCCGCTCATCCGCATTCGCGACAGTGCGCTGCGGGAATAATCCGTAAGCCTAGAGGCTCGCGCCGGAGGGAACGTCCGGCAGGCTGCTCTGGTCCGCACCATCGGCAGGCCCGCCGATCAGCACGAAGCGCCGGTCGCAGTAGCCACAATCCACATAGCCCTTCTCGTCGATCTCCAGATAGACGCGCGGATGGCCAAGGGCGGCAGGAATGTCGCCCGACCCGTCGCAGGTCACGCGAGTCTTGGATACACGGAAAAGTTCGGGCGGCTGGATCATGGCATCGCCTGTATCATCGCAGTTGGTGCGCCGCAATATAGCGCTTGCTCGACCTGCCGGTTCCGCCACGCTATGAGACGCGCATGATCGACACGCCGACACCCATACCCGCCATCGCCATCGACAATCTGACCAAGGTCTATAAGGGCGGAAAGCTCGCACTCGACCATGTGTCGTTCGAGGTGCCGCGTGGGCAGATCTTTGGGCTGCTGGGGCCGAATGGCGCGGGGAAATCGACGCTTATCAACATATTGTCCGGTATGGTGAACAAGTCCGGCGGCCATGCGCGCATCTGGGGCTTCGATATCGACGCCAACCCGCGCAATGCAAAGAACTCGATCGGTATCGTGCCGCAGGAAATCGTGTTCGACCCGTTCTTCACGCCGTTCGAGACGCTGGAGAATCAGGCGGGTTTCTATGGCGTGCCCAAGGATGCGCGCAAGACGATGGAGCTGCTGCGCGCGGTGCATCTGGAGGATAAAGCCAACGCCTATGCCCGCACTCTTTCGGGCGGCATGAAGCGGCGGTTGCTGGTGGCAAAGGCCATGGTGCATTCGCCGCCGATTCTGGTGCTGGACGAGCCGACGGCGGGCGTGGACATTCAACTTCGCCAGCAACTTTGGGCCTATGTGAAGCAGTTGAACGATCAGGGCGTGACGATCGTGCTGACGACGCATTATCTTGAGGAAGCGGAACAGCTTTGCGATCGGATCGCGATCATCAACCATGGCCGCGTCATCGCCGACAAGCCGACTCGCGAACTGGTGGGCATGGCACAGGAGAAGGTGGTGCAGGTGACGGTCGATCGCGATCTTACCGATGCGCCATCGCATCTACGTTTCGAGAAAGTGGAACTGCAAGGGGAGCGCGTGCTCAGCATCACCTATTCGAAGGACAAGGCCAATGCTGGCGACGTGCTGAGCGCGGTGCAGGCGATGGGGTTGCAGATCGTGGACGTGGTGACGCGCGACCCGGACCTGGAGGATGTATTCCTCAACCTGACTGCGGCGGCGGCTTAACCAAACTGCCCCCCACCTCCGTTCGGGCTGAGCTTGTCGAAGCCTTCGCCTGAGCGTAGTCGAAGGCAATACCCCCTCACTGCGTTCGGTATGGCCCTTCGACAGGCTCAGGGCGAACGGAATAAAAGACAGCGCCAGGACGACGATGCCCACACACCAATACGACGTCATCATCATCGGCTCCGGTGCGGCGGGGCTGACGGCGGCGATTACGCTGGCGCAGGACAAGAAGGTGCTGGTGCTGGCCAAAGGCGCGCTGGACGGCGGATCGACCAACTGGGCGCAGGGCGGGATCGCCGCAGTGCTGGAGCCGGGCGACAGCTTCGCGCAGCATGTCGAGGACACGATGATCGCGGGGGCGGGCCTCAACAATCGCGAGACCGTGGAATTCGTGGTGGAAAACGCGCCCGCCGCGATCGAGCGCCTCGCGCAACTCGGCGTGCCGTTCAACGCGGGCGACGGCCTTGGCGAACGCTGGCACCTGACGCGCGAGGGCGGGCACAGCCATCGCCGCATCGTGCATGTCGACGATGCGACCGGCGCAGCGGTGCAGGTGGCGCTGGTAAAGGCGGCGCAGGCGAACCCCAACATCACGCTGATGAGCGACATGGTCGCCATCGACCTCATCACCAGCCGCCATGGCGAGCGCTACTCGGGCGACGGGCATGTGTGGGGCGTCTATGCCTTCAATAAGGCCACCAAGCATGTCGACGCGCTGCTGGGTCGTGCGACGATATTGGCGACGGGCGGGGCAGGGCGCACGTACCTGTTCTCGACCGCGCCGCGTGGGGCGACCGGTGACGGGATCGCAATGGCCTGGCGCGCGGGGTGCCGCGTTTCCAACATGGAAATGAACCAGTTCCACCCGACTTGCCTCTACAATCTGGAGGTGAAGAACTTCCTGATTACCGAGGCGATGCGCGGCGAAGGCGGCATGCTGAAGCTGCCCCCCGGCGTGCCCGGCGGCGGCAAGCGCTTCATGGACAAGCATGATCCACGCGGCGAACTGGCGCCGCGTGACGTGGTGGCGCGCGCGATCGATCATGAGATCAAGCGGTTGGGCCTCGATTACGTGCACCTCGATATCAGCCACAAACCGCCCGAATTCATCAAGGAGCATTTCCCGACCATTTACGCGCGGCTGCTGGACATCGACATCGACATCACGAAGGAACCGATTCCTGTGGTGCCGGCCCAGCATTACACCTGCGGCGGCGTGGTGATCGACCTCGACGGGCGCACGGATCTACCGGGCCTCTACGCGGCGGGCGAAGTGACCGAAAGCGGTCTGCACGGCGCAAATCGCCTCGCGTCCAACTCCCTCCTTGAATGCTTCGTGTTCGGGGAGGCGGCGGCGAAGCATATCCTCGCCCACTGGGACGAATTACCCGTGTCGCCCCTGATCCGCGCTTGGGACGAAAGCCGCGTCACCGACTCGGACGAGGAAGTCATCGTCCAGCACAACTGGCGCGAAATCCGCCGCTTCATGTGGGACTATGTGGGCATCGTGCGCACCACCAAGCGGCTGGAACGCGCTAAGCACCGCATCGACCTCCTCGCGCAGGAAGTGGACGACTATTACGGCAACTTCCGTGTGACGCCGGATCTGATCGAACTACGCAACCTGCTGGAAGTCGCGCGGCTGATCGTGCGATCGGCGCTGCATCGCAAGGAGAGCCGCGGGCTGCACTACACGCTGGACTACCCGGAGATGCTATCGGAGGCGGTGGATACGGTGCTGGTGCCGTGATCCCGACGGATCATTGCGCCGCATGTTCGGTTCGCGAGCAAGCGGTATGCGCGGCGTTGTCCGAAGCGGAACGCAGCGAGTTGGCGCGGATCGGCACGCATCGCACGCTGCATCGGGGTGAGGCACTGGTCGATGCAGGGGACGATAATTACGCCTGCGCCACTCTGATCTCTGGCGCGCTCAAAATCGCCGCGATCGATGCGGATGGAACGGAACGGATCGTTGCACTAGTGCACCCGGCGGGCTTCGTCGGCGAATTGTTCGCGCCGCGCGCGCATCATCATGTGACGGCGCTGACGGATAGCCTGCTGTGCCTGTTCCCACGGATGGATTACGAACGGGCCGTGGAACGCTATCCCCGGCTGGCGACGGCCCTGCTGCGCCGCTCGACAGCGGATCTTGCGGAGACGCGCGCGCTGATCGATTTGATCGGGCGCCGCACGTCGTTGGCGCGCGTGGCGGGGCTGATCCTGATCTTCGGGCGAGGGGCTTCCAATACACCCTGCGGCGTCGCGGCGCGCTTCGACTTGCCTCTGACGCGGGGCGAGATGGCAGCGTTGCTCGGCCTAACCATAGAAACGGTCAGCCGCCAGATCGGCATTTTGGAGCGGCGCGGCATCATCAAAAGAACGGGCACGCGAGGCATGGAAGTCCTCGACGTGCCCAGTTTGGAGGAGATGGTCGACTAGACGCGATCAGCGCACGGCTGCGGCGATGATCGCGATGCACACGCCCCAGAGCAGGATCAGGCCAGGAAGGATCAGCACCTGCGCGGTCGCTGCGCCGCCAGTCACATGGCCGGTCGCACATTCGAAGCCGTTCGCCATGAACTGACCCCAGCTCTGCTTGCGGCCAGCGGGAGTCGGCGCAGTGCCGGCCCAGAGTGCAGGAACGCCGAAACCCGCCGCGAAGCTGATGACACAGATCACCATCGGGATG
Organism: Sphingobium sp. SCG-1; assembly: GCF_002953135.1. Classification (NCBI taxonomy): domain Bacteria; kingdom Pseudomonadati; phylum Pseudomonadota; class Alphaproteobacteria; order Sphingomonadales; family Sphingobiaceae; genus Sphingobium; species Sphingobium sp. SCG-1. Next base: position 4,267,663 of record NZ_CP026372.1, on the reverse strand, counting down.
GCGATCTGCGGATCGCGGAACGCCACTGCCATCACCGCGAGATAGGTCATATAAGCGCCGACGGTCAGCCAGAAGAGGGCCGGCGGCAGATCGAACACCCGACCATATTGACCGCGGGCGGGCGCTGCCGGTGCGGGCACGATGCGTGCGTTCGTAAATGTCTCTGCGGGAAATTGTGCGGTCATGGCGAGGCTCCTTTCGGGTTCTGGAGCCTGTGTAGTGTGGGACCGGGTGGATAACTTTGACGGTTGTCAAACTTCGGATCAGCCCGTCAAAAAATTCCGCAGCGCCGCCGCAAACTTCGCGGGCTGATCGCTCATGACCATGTGGCCGCTGGGGCTGATCGGCACCAGCTTCATCGCCTTCGCGGCGGCATAAGCTGTGCGGTAACGCTGTACTTGCGCCCGTTGCGTCGCCGCGTCCCCGCCCAGCGCGTATACCACTTCCATCGGCGCGCGGATCAGCGGCAGCTTCGGACCAAGGTCGGTATGCGCCAGTTCGCGAAGCGCGCTTGCGATGACATCAGGATCGCTGCCTTTTGCGCCGGGTTGCTGCGCGATCATCTGCATGAACAGCTGCCGCCCTGCCTTTGTGGAGGTGAAGTAGCTGCTCAGTTGATCGGCAAGGTAGCCCATTCCGCTGGCCGTGCCGCCCACCATGCTCGCGCCGTCGGGGAGCATATCGACGACCATGACTTTGCGAATCGCGGGCGCGGGACGCATCGCCAGCAACATCGCCAGCGTACCGCCCATAGAATGCCCGACGACCGCTGGACGAGCGATCTTTGCTTGCGTGATATAGGCCGCGATCTCCCCCACGAGCGGCTCCAGCAACGGACCGCTCCTATTGAGGTCGGGCGCAAGGCCTGCGAAGCCGCGCACCTGAACCAGATGATAGCGATAGCCCGGCACGGCGGCGACTGTACCGTTCCAGATGCCGGGACCGCTCGCAAGTCCGGGTATCAGCAGCACATCCGGCCCGTTGCCGCGCACCGTTACGCTGATCCGGCGCGATGCAAAAGGCGCGGCCATGGCGGGCATTCCACTCAGCGTGAGCGCCGTCAGGCCCGCTGCCAGACAGGCACGTCGATCGAAAAAAGGAGTCTCTGTCATTCCCGCGCCTTTTAAGCAGCCGCCCTGAACGCACAATGACGCGTTCCGTTGCCCCGTTCAGCTTCCTTACATCGCATGTGGGGAATCATTCGCCGCATCGACCTTGCTTTTTGGCAGGGTCCGCCTCGACACTCAGAGAATTGAAAATGCGGGGAAAAGAGCAAAACGTGCACATGAAGATCAAGCGCCGCGCTCCCATGGACCGGAGGGAGCGCGTGCGACGGCGGCTTGGCCTTACTCTCGTGCTGGCGGCGCTGGGTGCGTGCGTAGGCAGCGGCGAACCCCGGCCGATGAGAGTCGCCGCAGCGGTCCCGCGCCATACGGGACCCGTCACGACGCCGCAAAAGCCGCGCGAGCCGATCAAGCCCGTCGCCAATCCGCCGATAGCCATACCCGATTACAACCCGCGCAGCGTGCCCTCACCTGCGCTGGTTAGCATCATCCGGTCGCTGGGGCAGAATTTCAATGGGAAGGTCGGTATCGCGGTCCGCCGTGTCGATGCCGACTGGACGGTCGCGTGGAACGGCACCGATCTGTTCCCGCAGCAGAGCGTGTCGAAGCTGTGGGTAACGATGGCGATGCTGGACGCAGTGGATCGCGGCAAGCTGCGCCTGTCCGACTCCGTGACGATCCGGCGCGAGGATCTGACGCTGTTCAATCAGCCGCTGGCGGCGATGGTGGATAGCGATGGCTTCACAACCACGATCGAAGACCTGATGACCCGCGCGATGGCGCAGAGCGACAATACCGCGAACGACATGCTGCTCCGCAAGGTTGGCGGGCCGGAGGCGGTGCGCAGTTTCCTGGCGCGGCGCTTCGTCAGCAACATCCGCTTTGGTCCCGGCGAGCGCATTCTGCAAAGCACGACGGCAGGGCTTAGCTGGAACCCGAGCTACGCACAGGGGCGCAATTTCTACACTGCGCGCGCGGCACTACCGATGGGAGTGCGGCAAAGGGCGCTAGACGCCTATCTTGCGAACCCACCGGACGGTGCCGCGCCTAGTTCCGTGGTGATGGCGCTCGCCAAGCTGAAGCGTGGCGAAATGCTGTCGCCATCGTCGACGAGCCTGCTGCTCGACGTGATGCATCGTGCGAAAACCGGCCCACAGCGCATCAAGGGCGGCGTGCCACCCGGCTGGAGCTATCTGCACAAGACGGGCACGGGGCAGGAGCTTGGCCCCCGCGCCACTGGCTTCAACGACATCGGCATCATGACCGCGCCGGATGGGACGAGCTATGCGGTCGCCGTGTTCATCGGCAGCACGACGGTTTCGATCCCCGAGCGATGGCAATTGATGCAGTCGGTCGCGCGGGCCATCGCCGCGAACCACGACAAGCGATAATCCTGCTTGTTTAACGGCCTTGTCCCCTAGGGGCACGGATATCGTCGCCGGAAAATCTCGCTGGTTCGACAGAATGAACTGACTGGCGCGGTGGAAATGACTTTCGCCGCGCGTTGGTCAGTCGAAGACTGGAACCACTTGCCTGGGATCGCTACGCGGGCGGCTAGGCTCCAAGACGTTTCCACCACCAGATACGACTTTCCAGAGTCAGAAGGCGGCGATTGCTTTTACCCGTTCCCAGCCGCTAACCCTTTGGCACCCCAAGCAAGCGCTCGCCCTGCGCCGCGTCCTGCGCCTTGGCCCGTTCTTCCAGATATACCTTAATCATCGCGACGATCGGGTCGGCCAGCGCCAGCCCTAATATTCCGAACAGCGCGCCGAACAGGATCTGCGCGCCCAGCACCAGCGCCGGAGCCAGATCGACGGCCCGCTTCGCCACCATCGGCACGATCAGATAGCCGTCGATCATCTGCACCGCCAGATACACGCCCACGGCGTACAGCCCCGAATCGACGCCGCCCGAAAAGCCCACAAGGATGATGAGTGCGCCCGATATGATCGCGCCGATGTTCGGCAGGAACGCCAATATCCCCGTCAATACGCCCAGCAGCGCGGCCATCGGCACCCCGCCGACCGCCAGCAGCACCCAGGTGCCGATGCCTTCGACCAGCATCCCGATAAGACGCCCGGCCATCAGCCGCCGCAAAGTCCAGCCCATCTTGTCGGCGATCCGGTAGAAATTCTGCCGCTTGTTGATCGGCAGCATCCACGCGACGCCGCGCTCATAGAGCTTGGGTTCGATTGCAATGAAGATCGCCAGCACCAGCATCATGACCAGGCTGGTGACGACACCCACGGTCGTCATCAGCGCCGCCGTGACGCGGCCGAGCGAACTCATCACCTGATTGCCGAGCGATTTGAGATCGGCCGGGGTTGCGGTGATGCCGAGCTGCGATGCCCAGTCGCCAATGCGGTTGATCTGTGTTTCGACAATGGTGCGCATTGCCACGGCCTGCCCCGCCATCTGCGATCCGGTCAGGTAGACCGTCCATGCCAGAAAACCGAACACGCCGAAGATGATGATCGCCAGCCGCCAGCCGCGGCCGCCCGAAAACACGCGCCCCAGCAGCCGTGCGCCGCCATCCATCATCGTCGCCAGCACCAGCGCTGCAAGGATGAGGAGGATCGGCTGCGCCAGCAACCACGCCAATGCGATTGCGACCACCAGGCCGATCCACACACCTGCGCGCTGCATTTCACTGCGTACCAGCGCACTTTGATGCTCCGCCGGACCCGGCTGTTCGATATGTCGCTCGCCGTCGCTCATTGGCCGCTCTCCGTCGCAGGGCGCAGGCTGCTTCCCGCCCGGCCGCTGCGCAGCGCTCCGAACCAGCTAAAGGGATTGATGCTGGCGGTGCCATCCAGCGAGAAGGTGATGAACTCCGCGCGTCCGCCGATCGCTTCCCACGGCACCGGCCCGCCGAGGCCGCGATCGGCCAGCGTCGCGCGACTGTCCGCGCTGTTGTCGCGATTGTCGCCCATCAGGAACACGTGGTGATCGGGGATGCGCACCGGCCCGTACCAGTCGAGCGTCCGCGCGCCGACATCGATGATCTTGTAGGTCTTGCCATTGGGCAGCGTCTCCTGCTTCACCGGCAATTCGCACCAGCGCTTGCCGCTGCGATCCTCGACCAGCGCGCCGGGGAACTGGTCGGGCGGGCAGGGGGCGTTGGCGTCTACCGGGATGCGCAGCGGCGGTATCCACTTCTGCGGCACGGGAATGCCGTTCAGGATGACGATGCCGTCGCGCACTTCCAGGATGTCGCCGGGCAGGCCGATCACCCGCTTGATATAATCCTCGTTCCGCGCCTGCGGCGTCACGATCACGATGTCGCCCCGCTCCGGCAGCCGTCCGAAGATCCGCCCCTTGATGAACGGCAGCGGATGAAAGCTAGGCGAGACGAACGACCAGCCATAGGGATATTTGCTCACCACCAGCCGGTCGCCGGTCAGCAGCACCGGCATCATCGATTCCGATGGGATGTAGAACGGCTTGGCAACGAAGCTGTGGAAGAACAGCACGGCCAGCACCAGCACGACGATGCTCTTGATCTCCTGCCACCAATCGACGCCGTGCCGCGACGGCGCGCCGCCCTCCGGCCCCGTCTCGTGGCCGCTATGATCGGCGGTGGAATCGAAGTCCAGCCGGACGCTAGTATCCTGTCCTGCATCTATCGGAGTAGCCGTCATCTGCGTCCTTGGAGTCTTAATGCCTGCAGGTCGCCCCGCCCGTTCTTATTGCGGCAAGGCTTCGATAATTACAAATGCCTGTGCCCATGGATGATCGTCCGTGAGCGTCAGGTGAATGACGGGCCGATGGCCGGCAGGAATGAGCGAGAGCAACCGCGCCTCCGCTCCTCCTGTCAGATGCAAGGTCGGCGCGCCGGAGGGTGCATTGACGACGCCGATGTCCTTCATGAACACGCCAGCTTTGAAGCCGGTTCCGACTGCCTTGGAAAACGCCTCCTTGGCGGCGAAGCGCTTCGCCAGCGCGCCCGCCTTGGTGAGGGGCCGCCGCGCCGCCTTGGCCTGCTCGACTTGCGTGAACACTCGCTGCTCGAACCGCGACCCGAACCGATCGAGCGAGTTCTGGATGCGCTCTATGTTGCACAGGTCGGAGCCGAGCCCGATTATCATCCAACTGATCCTGAGCCTGTCGAAGGACGCGATGCATCCATCAACGCACGCATTCGCTGCACGACCGGACCAAGCCCATCAAAAATCGCCTCGGCAATCAGGAAGTGGCCGATATTGAGTTCCGCGATCTGCGGGATCGCGGCAATCGGTGCGACATTGTCGAACGTCAGCCCATGCCCCGCATGCGCCTCTATCCCGTTCTTCGCCGCCAGCGCCGCTGCATCGGCAATCCGGCGCAGTTCCACCGCCCGATCCTCGCCCTCGCTATGCGCATATTTGCCAGTGTGCAGCTCGACCACAGGCGCGCCTAGCGACAGCGCCGCCTCGATCTGCCGCGGATCGGGTTCGATGAACAGGCTGACGCGTATACCGACATCCTTCAATCGCGTGATGAGCGGCTTCAGGTTGTTATGCAGCCCTGCCGCATTCAGCCCGCCCTCGGTCGTCACTTCCTCGCGCCGCTCTGGCACGATGCACGCCGCATGCGGGCGATGCCGCAGCGCGATCTCCACCATCTCCTCGGTCGCGGCCATTTCCATGTTGAGCGGCAATGAGATCGCGCCGATCAAATGGCCTATATCTTCGTCGATGATGTGCCTGCGGTCCTCGCGCAGATGTGCGGTGATGCCGTCCGCGCCCGCTTCCTGTGCGACCAGCGCCGCCCGGATCGGATCGGGATAGACCCCGCCGCGCGCGTTGCGGATCGTCGCCACATGATCGATGTTGACGCCCAGCCTCAGATGTCCGCTCATATCTTCTCCCTCAGATCCGGGCTGCTGCGGCGTCCGCGATGGGGCGCGAGGCCGCTATTTCCGGCTTCCCGGCTTGGTGGTCGGCACCGCTGCCAGTTCAGGCGGCAGATTATCGGCATCATAGACCGGAAAATTGATGCTCACGAGCGGATAGAAGGGTACGCCCAAATCCGCCTCGCCTGCGGAGCGGTCCACCAGCGCCGCTTCGGCAATGACGATGCCGCCTTCCGCCGCGACGGCCTCCATCGCCTGCCGCGACGACAGGCCGGTCGTCACCACGTCCTCCACCATCAGCACCTTCTGCCCCGGTTTCAACGCAAAGCCGCGCCGGAACTCGAACGTGCCGGTGGGCCGCTCCAGGAACAGCGCGTCGACATTCAGCGCGCGGCCGACTTCGTGCCCGATGATAACGCCCCCCATCGCAGGCGACACCACCACTTCGATTTCATTGCGTATCTCGCGCGGCAGCGTCTGCACCAGCGCCCGCGCCAGCGTCCCCGCGCGCTCCGCATTCATCAGAACGCGCGCGCATTGCAGGTAATTAGCGCTGTGCCGCCCCGAAGACAGCACGAAATGCCCCTCCAGCAGCGCACCTGCCGCCCTGAATTCCGCCAGCACTTCTTCGTCAGTCATTTCCAGCCCGTTCCCCTTGTCGCGGCAGATGCGCAACGGCCCGCAAGCCCGGCATCCGATCCTCGCACAGCCGCCCGCAGATAGGCGGCGGGACCGCCCGTTGCAACAGCGAAGAAAATCAGTTTATAGGTGCTTGAGGCGCGGCATAACCGTGCCTATAAGCCGCCCCAAGTCAGACGCTGCCGGACCCGTTTCCGTGACGTTCGTCGGCTGTTCGGGGATACAAGGTGTCGAGACGCTTATGAAGATGGTGAAATCGGTCGTACTTGCAGGATTGCTGGCGTTTGCGCCGGTGCTGGGGCAGGGGGCCCTGGCGCAGGACAACGCAGCTGCGGCTGCTCCTGCTGCCGCCGCTGCTGATTCGGCCGCAGCTGCCGCGAATGCAGCGGCTCCGGCGGCGACTGCCGCTGCGCCGGACGCTGCCAAAGTCGCTGCGCCGCCTCGCATGAAGCCGACTGAAGGCATCGGAATGCCGATGCCCGGCGAATATACGCTGCAAAAACAGTTCACGCCGCTTGGCCGTCAGGCCCGCTGGCTGCACGACGTGATGCTGCTGCCGATCATCACCGTGATCTCGATCTTCGTGCTGATCCTGATGCTCTGGGTGATGTTCCGCTATCGCCGCTCGGCCAATCCGGTGCCCTCGAAGACGTCGCACAATACCACGATCGAAGTGCTCTGGACAGTGCTGCCTGTGGTGATCCTGCTGGCGATCGCGGTGCCCTCGATTGGCTTGCTGGCCGATCAGTACAAACCCGCGCCCAAGAATGCGCTGACTATCAAGGTCACGGGCTATCAATGGTATTGGGGCTATGAATATCCTGACGCGGGCATCCGCGAATATGTCTCCAACATGCTGACCCCGGAAAAGGCGCTGGCCAATGGCGAGCCTTATCTTTTGGGTGCGGACAATCGCCTCGTGCTGCCCGTGGGCCGCCCGATCAAGATGATTATCACCGGCGCGGACGTCATCCACAGCTTCGGCGTGCCTTCGCTCTGGCTCAAAATGGACGCGGTGCCTGGTCGCCTCAACGAGAAGACGTTCACCATTGAGCAGCCGGGCGTCTATTACGGTCAGTGCTCTGAGCTTTGCGGCGCGCGTCATGGCTTCATGCCGATCGCCATCGAAGCCCTGCCGCCCGCTCAGTTCGACCAGTGGGTTCTCTCGCAGGGTGGCAAGCTCACCAGTGGCGCCGCTGCCGGCACCGCCGCTCCGGCGGGCGAAGCTGGTCCGCAGCAGGGCAGCACGTTGCCCGGTCCTCCCGCTGACGCCCCCAAGGGCGAAGCTGCCAAGATTTGATGCATAAGGTCCGCCAGTCATGACAACCGTAACTGCCAATCCGGACGACTTCTCCGGCGCACACGCCCACCACGACGATCATGCCGAGCATAAGCCGGCGTTCTTCGCGCGTTGGTTCATGTCCACCAACCATAAGGACATCGGGACGCTCTACCTGATCTTCGCGATCGTCGCGGGCATCATCGGCGGTGCGATCTCGGGCCTTATGCGCGCCGAGCTTGCGCATCCGGGTATCCAGTATCTTCAGACCTGGGCCACCATGATGGACGGCCCCGGCGCGACGCTGGATCAGGCCTATCATCTCTGGAACGTGCTCATCACCGCGCACGGCCTCATCATGGTGTTCTTCATGGTGATGCCCGCGATGATCGGCGGCTTCGGCAACTGGTTCGTGCCCATCATGATCGGCGCGCCGGACATGGCGTTCCCGCGCATGAACAATATCTCCTTCTGGCTGCTGATCCCCGCCTTCACGCTGCTCCTGGGTTCGACCTTCGTCCCCGGCGGCACCGGCAACGGCGCCGGCACCGGCTGGACGGTCTATGCGCCGCTTTCGACCAGCGGTTCGGCAGGCCCGGCGGTCGATCTCGCGATCCTCTCGCTGCACATCGCGGGCGCCAGCTCGATCCTGGGCGCGATCAACTTCATCACCACCATCTTTAACATGCGCGCGCCAGGCATGACCCTGCACAAGATGCCGCTGTTCGTATGGTCGGTGCTGGTCACCGCGTTCCTGCTCCTGCTCGCACTGCCGGTTCTGGCTGCTGCAATCACGATGCTGCTGACCGACCGCAACTTCGGCACGACTTTCTACGACGCAGCCGGCGGCGGCGATCCGGTGCTCTACCAGCATCTGTTCTGGTTCTTCGGCCACCCCGAAGTCTACATCATGATCCTGCCGGGTTTCGGCATCATCAGCCAGATCGTCTCGACGTTCAGCCGCAAGCCCGTCTTCGGCTATCTCGGCATGGCCTATGCCATGGTCGCGATCGGTGCAGTCGGCTTCGTCGTGTGGGCGCACCACATGTTCACGACCGGCATGTCGGTGAACGTCAAGATGTACTTCACTGCCGCAACCATGGTGATCGCGGTGCCGACCGGCATCAAGATCTTCTCCTGGATCGCGACGATGTGGGGCGGCTCGATGAGCTTCAAGACTCCGATGGTCTGGGCGCTGGGCTTCATCTTCCTGTTCACCGTCGGCGGCGTCACGGGTGTGGTGCTGGCGAATGGCGGCGTCGACGACGTGATGCACGACACCTATTATGTCGTCGCGCACTTCCACTACGTGCTGTCGCTTGGCGCTGTGTTCGGCCTCTTCGCGGGCTTCTACTACTGGTTCCCGAAGATGTCGGGGAAGATGTACAACGAGTTCCTCGGCCAGTTGCACTTCTGGGTGTTCTTCGTCGGTGTGAACGTGCTGTTCTTCCCGATGCACTTCCTGGGTCTTTCGGGTATGCCGCGCCGTATTCCCGACTATAACTCGGCATTCGCTTACTGGAACAGCGTTGCCAGCCACGGCTATGAGATCATGGCAGGCGGCATGGTTATCTTCTTCATCAACCTGTTCTGGTCGCTGGCCGCAGGCAAGAAGGCAGGGGACAATCCCTGGGGCGAAGGCGCGACGACGCTGGAATGGACCTTGTCCAGCCCGCCGCCGTTCCACCAGTTCGAGACGCTGCCGAAGATCGACTGAGGCGCAAATATAAAGGCGAGGTTCCGGTATAATCCGGAGCCTCGCTAATCCGGGTAATTGTTCCCGGTCCGAACCCCGGCCCAATGCTGTGCATGAGCCGGGGTGACGCATGAGGAAAAAATGGCAAGTTCGCCGATCGAAATGAAGTCTCAACAAGCCGCGTCGGGCACGAAGCTGCCGGCGGAGTGGCGTGACTTTCTGGCGCTGACGAAGCCACGCGTGATGACACTGGTCGTCTTCACGGCCCTCTGCGGCCTGCTTGCCGCGCCCGGCAGCATCCACCCCGTACTTGCCTTCACCGCGATCCTCTGCATCGCACTCGGCGCTGGCGCGGCTGGCGCGCTCAACCAGTGGTACGAAGCAGACATCGACGCCAAGATGAAGCGGACCGAAAACCGGCCGCTTCCCGCTGGACGCATGGATCGCCAATCCGCCCTCCACTTCGGAGTTGGGCTGTCGGTCTTCTCGGTCGTCCTGATGGGCCTTGCGACCAACTGGCTGGCGGCGGGCATCCTTGCCGCGTCGATCCTGTTCTACGTGATCGTCTACACCATGTGGCTGAAGCCCCGCACCACGCAGAACATCGTCATCGGCGGCGCGGCGGGCGCGTTCCCGCCGGTTATCGGCTGGGCGGCCGTCACCGGCGATGTCACGGCGCTTCCCATTGCCCTGTTCGCGCTGATCTTCTTCTGGACCCCACCGCACTTCTGGGCGCTCGCGCTGTTCGTGAAGCTCGATTACGCCAATGCAGGCATCCCGATGCTTCCAGTCGTTTCCGGCGAAGTTGCGACGCGCCGCCAGATCTGGTTCTACACCGCGATCATGGCCGCGGCCGCGATGACGCCGGTACTACTGCGCCTCACTGGCCCGATCTACGGGACCGTCGCATTCCTCTGCACCGCGATCTTCGCCGTCATGGCGTTCCAGGTCGGCCATCGCCGCGAGAGCGATCCAGCCAAGATGCTGCCCGAACGGCGACTGTTCAAATTCTCGATCCTCTATCTTTTCCTCCTGTTCGGCGCGCTGGTCGTCGACCGCTGGGTATTCGCATGACACCCGATGAAGAGAAACTGGTTCGGGCGCGGCAGAAGTCCCGTGCGATCGTCACCGGCATCATATTGGGTGGCCTCGTGATCCTCTTCTACGCGATCACGATCGCGAAGATGGGCATGTATTGATGGCGACCGCGCCCGGTCCGGCACTCGCCGCCCGCAATCGCCGCGTGATGCTGTGGATGGCGCTGGTCGCCGCCGGGATGCTGGCGCTCGGTTTTGCGTCGGTCCCGCTCTACCGCATCTTCTGTCAGGTTACAGGCTTCGACGGCACCACGCAGCGCGCGGATGGCACGGTACTAGTGAAACCGCAGGTCGGTCATAATCTCTCGATCCGCTTCGATTCGAACGTCACGCCCGGTATGCCCTGGCAGTTCTATCCCGAGCAGAAGACCGACACCGTGACGGTCGGCGCGCGCGATATGCAGATCTTCATCGCGAAGAACCTGTCGGACAAGACCGTCACCGGCACCGCCACCTTCAACGTCACGCCGACGCAGGCGGGTAAATATTTCACCAAGATTCAGTGCTTCTGCTTCACGCAGCAGACCCTGAAACCCGGTGAGCAGTTTCGTATGCCCGTCCTTTACTATGTCGACCCGAAGATCCTCGACGATCCCGATAACAAGGATGTTGAGGAAATAACCTTGAGCTACACCTTCTACCCGGTTGAGAACGGGAAAAAGCCAAGCTAAGGGACGTTTAACGCAGCAAACCGCCGGCAGGCGCAAGCAACAGGCCGTAAGTACAGGGAACCCGCAAGATGGCAGGCGCCAAGAACCACGATTACCACATTCTTCCGCCGGACATCGTCCCGTTCCTCGGCTCCATGTCGGCGCTCGTCATGGCCTTCGGCGCGGTGTCGTGGATGCATCCTGACGCGATGCCCGCGCATGGCGGCTGGATCTTCCTGATGGGCCTCGCCGGCGTTCTCTATACGATGTACAGCTGGTGGTCGAAGGTGATTGCCGAAGCCCATGCAGGCGATCACACGCCGGTTGTTCAGCTTCACCTGCGCTACGGCATGATCCTGTTCATCGCCTCGGAAGTCATGTTCTTCGTCGGCTGGTTCTGGGCCTTCTTCGACTTCTCGCTCTTCCCCTCGGCGCTCGCGCCGATCGAAGGGCTGTTCCCCTCGAAGGGGATCGAGGTCATGAACGCGTTCGAGCTTCCGTTGCTCAATACGCTGATCCTGCTCTGCTCGGGCACCACCGTCACCTGGGCGCATCATTCGCTGATCCACGGCGATCGCGACGGCCTGAAAAAAGGCCTGTGGGCAACGATCATTCTCGGCCTGCTGTTCTCCAGCATCCAGGCGTATGAATATGCCCACGCGCCGTTCGAATTCGGTGGCACGCCCTACAGCTCGGGCTTCTACATGGCGACCGGCTTCCATGGCTTCCACGTTCTGGTCGGCACGATCTTCCTGATCGTCTGCCAGATTCGTGCGTACAAGGGCGACTTCACGCCGCGCCAGCATTTCGGTTTCGAAGCCGCTGCCTGGTATTGGCACTTCGTCGACGTGGTGTGGCTGTTCCTCTTCATCGCCGTCTATGTATGGGGCGGCTGGGGCGCGCCGGTTCACGCGGGTTGATTGATCGCGCCTCTTTTCGGGGAGGCGCACGGAGAGCGGAGATCGTAATGCCGCCTCCCATTATCTCTTTGGCAAAGGGTCTGTGTCCGTCATGCGGTGCACAGGCCCTTTTTGCTGAATCATGCAGGTCCGCATCATGATCCGCCGCTTGCCCGTCATCCCGACCGTTGTCGTCCTCCTCGCCGTCGCAACGATGATCTGGCTCGGCGTCTGGCAGCTTCAGCGCCGCCATGAAAAAGAAGCGGCGATCGTGATCCTGCGCGCCAATCCCGCCAAACCTTCCGTCGCCTTTCCCAAACTGCCCCCGGTCGATCCCGAATTGATGTTCCGTCGATCATCCGTCCATTGCCTGCGCGTCGTAGGCTGGCGCGAGGAAGCCGGGCGCGCCGCCGATGGCTCGGTGGGGTTCCGCCAGATCGCGCAATGCTCCACCGGCGCGGAAGGCCCCGGCGTCCTCGTCAACGTCGGCGTCGCCGCACGCGCCAACGCGAAAACCAATTGGACCGGAGGTCAGATCGAAGGCTGGATTTCAGAGGAGCCCGACCACCGCTCGCTCCTCGCCCGCGCAACCGGCGAGACCGTGCCGCTCCGCCCAATGCTGATCGCCCGCACGCCTGCGCCGGGCCTCAAGGCCGCTGCGCCACCGCACACGGAGGACATTCCTAACAACCATCTCGCCTACGCCGTGCAATGGTTTCTGTTCGCCGGGGTCGCGCTCATCATCTACATCATCGCCGTGCGCAAAAGGCTTATGCCGCCACCCCCTTCGGCATCCTAAAACCTTGCTCTTGGGCCTCGCGCCCGCTACCGCGCCAACCATTATGCAATATGTCAGCACCAGGGGACGCGCGCAGGCGCTGGGTTTTGAAGATGTGACGCTCGCGGGCCTCGCATCCGACGGTGGGCTGTACCTGCCCGAGTCCTGGCCGCAATTCTCACCCACCGACATCGCCGCGCTGGCGGGTCTCTCCTACGTCGAGACCGCCGTCCGCGTGATGGCCCCCTTCGTCGCCGGATCGCTCAGCGAAGACGAACTGCGCGACCTCTGCACCGCCGCCTATGGCCGCTTCAGCCATCAGGCGATCACGCCCTTGGTGCAGCTCGATCATCGCCACTGGCTGCTCGAACTCTTCCACGGCCCGACGCTCGCGTTCAAGGATGTGGCTCTGCAACTGCTCGGGCAACTGTTCGAGCGTTTCCTGTCCCGCCGCGACGATCACCTGACCATCGTTGGCGCGACGTCGGGCGACACGGGGTCTGCAGCCATCGATGCCGTCGCGGGTCGCGACAAGATCGACATCTTCATGCTCCACCCCGATGGCCGTGTGTCCGATGTCCAGCGCCGCCAGATGACGACCGTCCGCGCGCCCAATGTCCACAACATCGCGATCTCGGGCAGTTTCGACGATGCACAGGCGCTGGTGAAGCGCATGTTCAACGACGCGGACTTTTCGTCGCGCTTCAACCTTTCCGCCGTCAACAGCATCAACTGGGCGCGGCTGATGGCGCAGATCGTCTATTATTTCTACGCCGCCGTCCGCCTCGGCGCGCCCGACCGCCCGGTCGCCTTCGCGGTGCCCACCGGCAATTTCGGCGACGTGTTCGCGGGCTATGCGGCGGCCAAGATGGGCCTCCCCGTCGCCCGCCTGATCGTCGCCACCAACGTCAACGACATCCTGCACCGCGCGCTTTCGCAGGGCGACTACAGCCAGGGTACAGTGATGCCCACCGCCACCCCCAGCATGGACATTCAGGTCAGCTCCAATTTCGAGCGGCTGCTGTTCGACGCAGGCGGTCGCGGCGGTGCAGCCCTCGCCGAACAGATGGCGGGCTTCGAATCCACCAAGGCCATGCGCCTCACCAATTCCCAGCGCGAAGGCGCCGCCGCTCTGTTCCGCTCCGCCAGCGTAGACGCAGACGGCATGGCGATGGCGATGCGCTGGGCACAGGAAGGCGCAGGGCAGATCATCGATCCGCACACCGCCATCGGCCTCGCCGCCGCGCGCACCGACGATCTCGATCCCAGCATCCCGGTCGTAACCCTCGCGACCGCGCACCCCGCCAAGTTCCGCGACGCCGTAGAGCGCGCTACTGGCACGCGCCCCGGCTTGCCCGCCCGCGTCGGCAGCCTGTTCGATCGTGAGGAAGCCTTCACCAAGCTGCCCGCCACGTTCGAGGCCGTCACCGCCTATGTCGCGGATCACGCGACGCCCCGGCGTTAACGGCCGCAATGAGCCTGCTCACCCTGACTGGAGAACCGTGGGCCGACTATGGTCTGATCGACTCCGGCCATGGCCGAAAGCTGGAACGCTACGGCAGCTATCGCTTCATCCGCCCCGAACCGCAGGCGATGTGGGCACCCGCCACCACCGACTGGAGCGCGGACGGCGAATTCATCCCCGGATCGGACGACGAAGGCGGCGGCCGCTGGTATTATGAGAAGCCTGTGCCAAAGGACGGCTGGCCGCTCCGCTGGGACGACGTGACGTTCCAGTCAAGCTGCACGCCCTTCCGCCACCTCGGCTTTTTCCCGGACATGGCCCCCGTCTGGACTTGGATGCGCGAACGGATCGCCGACAAGCCTGACGCGCAGGTCATGAACCTGTTCGGTTACACCGGCGTCGGCACGCTCGCCATGGCGTCGGCAGGGGCGCAGATGGTCCACGTCGACGCGTCTAAGAAATCGGTGTCCGCAGGCCGCGCCAATGCCGAACTGTCCAACATGGCCGATAAGCCTATCCGCTGGATCGTCGACGACGCCGCCAAGTTCACCGCCCGCGAAGTCCGTCGCGCCCGCCGCTATGATGGCATCCTGCTCGATCCGCCCAAATATGGACGCGGCCCGGACGGCGAAGTCTGGCGACTGGAGGAAGACTTACCCAAGCTGATCGCCGATTGCCGCCAGCTTCTCGACGCCGACAGCCGCTTCCTGTTCCTTACCGTCTACGCCGTCCGCATGTCCGCGCTCGCCATTGGCGAACTCCTCTCGCAAGCCTTCGCCGACCTCCCCGGCAAGGTGGAGGCGGGCGAACTCGCCGTGCGCGAAGAGGCGCGGGGACTCGCGCTTCCCACGGCGATCTGGGCACGCTGGTCGCGCTGAATATTCTTGACAAAACGAACCAATTAGGTTAGACGCCACAGCACTTCCAACGCACCTGATCGAGGCGAAGGCAAGTGAAGGTTCCTGCTTGGCGGCTTGGCTGTCGTGCAGGAGCGGTCGGCGCGGAACCATCCAGCATAAGAAGACGGATATCCGCATACTGCCGGCGTTCTGGTACCGTGGACTGTAGGGGCGTCGCGTCAGCGGCCAACCAGTAATTGCCTCCAAATGCCCGAAAGGGAGCAGCAGACCCGCCGGATCGCCAAAACATAAAGCCTCGACGCTTTATACATACTATAGGCTACCAAGTCGTCGAGCCTGGGTGACCGAGGCAAGGACGCGCCGACCGTAATCCTTCTTCTTCTTTCCGAAGCCCGCACCCGCGCGCCTGAAAAAGGCAATCCAACACCGCGGCAGACAGGATGTTAGTCGCTGAAGCGCATTGGATCGGATGCCAGCTATCTGGCGATGCCAAAGAGTCGCAGCCAAGACCTAGCACCCCGACTGAATACCATGATCGGACCGCTATTGGGCTCGCCTGGGCATTGCCAAGCTGACGCCGGAAACGGTTACTCAGTCAGGCAATGCCAGTTCTCGAAAAGCTGCCCTGCCTCTAGACGCCAAGGACGAAGGTCAAGATCGCTGTTTGTTCATCCTGAAGCCAGCCGATGCGCGAAATGAGATGTCCGCAGCGACTACCCAGAACCTGCGTCCACATTGCAGTGAAGCTATAATTTACGCGGGCGGAAATCGGCGACCAGGTGTCCCTTTTCATCCATGCGCGCGGGCACGATGCCGGGCTTTTCGCGAAAAGGGGCTTCGTCGTCATTGCCGAAGATGGTGCACCACCAGCGGCCTTCCTTGTCCTTGAAGATATTTCCGCCGCCGCCGCAGGGCACGCTTTCATACCGGTCGCGGTAAGGCCCGAAGGGCTTGTCCGAGGTAGCGAGGGCAAAGGAATAGCGGTTGTTCTCGAACCGATCGACTGCGCCAAGATAATATTTACCGGCATGTTTGAACATCGTCGCGCCTTCGAAGCCGATGTCCCTGTAGCCGTGGCGTACACATTTCTTGTTGTGATGCACGGGGTTCAGGTCCGGCGTGTCCAGGGTGACAGGCGTCCACTCGCCACCATAGCCGGACAGGTCGGGTTTCAGCCGCACCATTTCGAATGCACCGCCATAAGTGAGGTAGACCGCGCCGTCATCGTCCCCGAACAGCGTCGCGTCGATACCATTGCGCAGCGGCTTGTCGGGTGAGAACGCATGGACGTAGGGGCCTTCCGCCTTACCGCTCGTGCTGCGCAGCACTGCAATGCCCGATCGGCTGACCGAATGGCAGATATAGTAGTTGCCGTTGATGAAGTGGATTTCCGGCGCCCAGATGGCGCGAAAATAGTCGCCCTTGCGCACGGTCCACTGTTTTTCCCAGCCGCCGTCCTTCTCCATGCTCCATATGAGACCGAGATAGTCCCAGCGCTTCAGGTCGGGCGAGCGCCACAGTTCGATGCCGTCGGTCGTCTTCCAGATGTCATCCCCGGTCGACCCGGTCATATAGTAATTACCGTCGCCGCCGAGACAGATGATCGTGTCGCGAAGATGGAGGTGAAGTAGAGGCTTAACCGGTGGGATAAGGCCCTGCGTCACCACGCGGCCAGAGTCGGAATCGCCCCAGGGAAGCGCATTGGCGGGCGGTCGGCCTGGACCTTTGAAGCGCACGCCCTTGCGATCCACGGCGGCTTCGCTGGTAACCCAGCCGCCTCGTTCGGTTTCCTTCGTGACCGGCAGGCCAGGGCCACTGCGGCCATTGATCGTGTAATAGCCGGGCGGCGGCGGATCGATGGGCCGGCCGTTGTCGTCCTCAAGCGGGAAGGGAGGTCTGCGCGTAGGAGATGCCGACTGCGCGAACAGATTGCTGCCTGTGCCAAGCAAGGCCGCGCTCCCCGCAATAACTGTCCTGCGGCTGAAATAAGGACTTGAGGTCAAGCCTGTCTCTCCTCGTTTGACTCTGCCTTCACCATCCGGACGCAGAGCATTCAGGCGGCAGGGCCGTCCTGCACATTTCAGTCTGTGTGCGGAACGGCCCTGAACGTTGCTGTTAGTATTTGAAGCGGACGCCGAAGTAGAACTGGCGTCCGAATGTGTGGTTCAGCACGACGCGATCGTTCGCATCGATATACTGATCCTTGCGCTCGTTCGTCAGGTTGTTGCCTTCGATTGTCAGCGTCAGATTATCGTTGACGTTAATGCCGATCGAGGCGTCGACGTTGATCGCGCTGTTCACGCCTTCTTCGCTGTTCTGATCGCGCGCACCGCCGCCAAACGCCTCTACGTAGCCGGAACGGTAGGAGACCGAACTGCGCAGGCTGAGTAGCCTGTCTTCGTAGAAGAGCGTGCCGTTGGCCGTGTGCTTTGACAGGTTGGTGAGCGGGCCGACAACGGTTCCAAAGCCACCGGGGCCGGGATATTTGAGGTCCGCCTTCACATAGGTGTAGTTCGCCAGGATGCCGACATTCTTGAGGAAGCCCGGCAGGAACGACAACTGGTGCTGGTAATTCACTTCGAAGCCCTTGAGCTTGCCACCTTCGCCGTTAATCGTGCGGCGCACGGTGACGGGCACGTCGGGCGCCAGCCCCTGATCGGTCGCCAGGTTGAGCGGGAAGCCAAGCTGGTTGAAGGGAACCAGTGTGGAGATCTGCGTGCCGCTAAGTGATCCGATGTCCTTTTGGAACAGGCTGACGCCCAGCAGCGAACCCTTTGCGAAATACCACTCTGCCGAAACATCGAGGTTGAAGGCTTCCGTGGGGTTCAGGAACGGATTGCCCTGATTGAAGACCTGGTTCGCCGCCTGAAGCGTCAGGTTGCCGCCAGGCGATAGGGCGCCCAGGCCGGGCCGGGTGATGACCTGCGCCGCGCCGAAGCGGAGCAGGAAGTCCGGCGTCACTTCCGCGACCAGGTTCATCGACGGCAACCAGTTCTCATACGAGCGCTTGACTGTGATCGGTACGGCGGTGCCGCTCGCGAGGCCATAGCCGAACGAGGTCTGCCTGGTCTTGACATAGCGCACACCTGCGTCGCCACGGAAGGTGATGCCGCCCAGTTCGCGTTCAAAATCGATCTGGAACCACAGCGCCTTGTCGACTTCCTTGATGTTGCCGGTATTGCCCGCCGCAGTGACATTGGGGTTGGTCCCCGCAACGTCGCGACCGTTCACGCGGAAATCGACTGCTTGGCCGTTTATGTTGGTCACGCAGTTGCAGTAGATGTCGAGGGTGTCGATGAAGCCCTGAAGACTGGGTACGACATAGCCGCTATACGCCGGATCGCCCGTCACGCCACTGAACGGGGAGGTGAGCGAAACGATCTGTGCCGGTGTTAAGGTGCCGGACGCTGTTTCCGCCACGAAGCGCCGTGATTCGAAGGTTTCATAGCGGAAGCGGCGATATTCACCGCCGAAGGACAATTTGAAGCCTTCCGTGACGTCCCATTCACCGCCCAGCTTGGTCGACAGATAGTCGTTGGTCACAGCATTCTGACGCAGGCGGACATCCGACTGACCGTTGATGAAGGACCAGTTGGCTGCATTGCTGGGATCGAAGCCCCAGTTGACGACTGGCGAGCGTTCGTTGTCGCGATAATCCCAGCTGTAGCCGTCCGAATTAAGTCGATCGAGGACAATCGTAGTCTGGACGGGACTATCGAACTTGGACTTGGAGTAACCCGCATAGCCGTTCACGCGGAAGCGGTCGCTCAACTCCTGTTTGAGCACGGTGTTATACTGATAGAACGTGGTGCTGAATTCGTCGTGGCGCGATTCTATGCGCATGTCCACGTCATCGAACACGCCATAGACAAGCTCGTTCTCGTCGTTCACTTCGCCCGTGCGGATGATGCTCTGCGCCTTTCCGGAGGCGCCGGTGCGGCTGAACGATATCGCCTCGATATAGTTTTCATCGCGCTTGGTCTTGGACTTGGAATAGAGACCCTCGACGATGATCTCGGTGCGGTCCGATGGTTGCCACTGGATGGCGCCGGTCAGACCAAGGCGCTTGATGTCGTTCGACCAGCTATCGAAACGCGGAATACGCGGGTGATAAACGAGGTCGCCCCAGTTCGAGCCGTTGGCGGCGGGCACTGTATTGAGCTGCGCGGCAGTGTAGCCGGGCAGGGTGGAGGCGGCGTTGAAGCCGCCATTCGCCCCTGCCGGGCTCCAGCGCACAGTCGAGTGGCCTTTTTCGTTGATCGTGCGGGTAGAATAGGCGCCGGAGAAGAGCGCGCCCAGCGTGCCGGCATCATTCTGCCAACTGACAAGGCCGGCCACGCGCGGGTCCCACTTCTTCGACAGGTCATTATAACCGCCGCGGGCCGATCCGGCGACCACGAAGCGATCCTTGTAGTCGAGAGGGCGGGCGGCCTGCAGATCGACGGTTGCACCAAGCGAACCCTCCTCAACTGACGCCGAGGCCGTCTTGCGCACCGTCAGGGAGTTGAACAGTTCCGAGGCGAAGACGTTGAAGTCGAAGCCGCGGCCGCGATTGACGCCGCCCCCTGCGTCCGATCCGCCAGTCGTCGCTACCGCTTCCATGCCGTTGATGCGCACACGGGTATATTCCGGCCCCAGGCCACGCACGGAAATGGCGCGACCTTCGCCGCCCTCACGCGAAATGGCGACGCCCGGGATGCGCTGAAGCGACTCGGCGAGGTTGTTGTCGGGAAATTTGGCGATATCCTCGGCCTTGATGACATCCACCGCACCGGAAGCTTCGCGCTTTTCAAGCTGCGCGCTTTCCACCGAATTGCGGAAACCCGTAACGATGATGTCGGCGACGCCCGGGTCGCTGTCCTGCGCGGCGGCATCCTGTGCTATGGCAGGTGTCACCCCCGCGATGGCGAGCACCGCGGTTGAAACGCTCCAGGCCAAGCGATGACGGATCGAGACTGTATAAGGCTGCATTTCTAGACCTCCCCATCTTTGTTTATAAAGGCATTCACGACGTTCCGTGAACAACCCACACTTGCGTGACACCGGTATCAATAGATGACAACCATTGTCTTGTACCTACGCAGAAGCCGTCGGCGGCTTCCTCCAAGAAAAAGGGCTTGATCGATGCCGTTGCTGCATCGGTCGGGCGATCAGGCATCAATTCGAAGGAAAATCGGCAAGATCGTCCGTCTTTCTCGCTATGATGTTGTACTGGCATCGATCGATTGGCTTTGCGGCATGGAAGCGGACAGCTTGGCCAGCGTATCAAGCAATCAAGAAGCCATAATGGCGGTGGGGAGAGCCAGTTGATGTCCGGTGGACCGCAAGCAGCCGCAATACCGACCAGGGTGCGGTATCTCATCATCGCGCTGGTGTTCGTCATCACGTCGCTGAACTATGCGGATCGCTCGACTTTTTCGATCGCAGGCGCGTCAGCCTCCGACGAGTTGGGGCTGACCACCATTGAGACCGGCTTCATCCTCTCCGCCTTCGCATGGGCCTACGCGGCTGCGCAGATTCCGGGCGGCGCGTTGCTGGACCGCTTCGGCACACGCCCGGTGTATATCGCCGCCATCGCCGCATGGTCGGCCTTCACAGCGGTACAAGGCTTTGTGGGCTTCCTGACTGGCGCGTCGGTAATCGTGCAGCTTTTCGTGCTGCGCTTCCTCGTTGGATTTTGCGAGGCGCCCTCCTTTCCCGGCAATGCACGGATCGTTGCGGCATGGTTCCCGGCGCGCGAGCGAGGGACTGCTTCGGCGATATTTAATTCTGCGCAGTATTTCTCGCTCGTTGCCTTCGCGCCTTTAATGGGCTGGATCGTTCATGTCTTCGGCTGGCGCAGTGTGTTCTTCGTCATGGGAGCGCTGGGAATATTGGCTGCGATCGCCTTCGCCGCGTTCATCCGCAACCCGGTCAACCACCCTTGGGTCAACCGAGCGGAAATTGACTTGATCCGTGAGGGAGGCGGGCTGGTCGAGCTGGACACACCGTCTGATAAGGCGCGGGACAAGACATTCACTTGGAATAATGTGCGCCAGTTGCTCGCCAACCGCATGATGATCGGCATATATCTGGGCCAATATTGCATCAACGTGCTCACCTATTTCTTCGTGACCTGGTTCCCGATCTATCTGGTGCGCGATCGGGGATTTGACATATTGCATGCGGGCTTTGTCGCGGCTGTCCCGGCGATCTGCGGGTTCCTGGGCGGGCTGGTCGGCGGTATCGTGTCCGACCGGCTCCTGGCGCGAACCGGATCGATCACCCTGGCGCGGAAGGCGCCGTTGCTGGGCGGCATGTTGCTCGCCAGCTTGATAATGGCGGCGGCCTATGTCGAAAGCCAATGGGGCGTGATCCTGCTGATGTCCCTTGCCTTTTTCGGCAAGGGCGTGGCGTCGCTGGGCTGGGCAGTGATGTCCGACGTCGCGCCACGTCAGCTTGCCGGGTTGGCCGGAGGGGTGTTCAACACCTTCGGCAACGCGGCCGGCATCGTAACGCCCATCGTTGTGGGCCTGCTAGTCGCGCAGGCGGGATCTTTCGACACGGCGCTCCTGTTCGTTGGCATCCACTGCCTGCTGACGATCGTGGCTTATTTCGTAGTGGTACAGAAACTCGAACGTCTGGAGCTTACGGCATGAAGGTGGATCGGCGCACCCTTTTGGTGGGTAGTGGCGCGCTGGCCTTGACCACTGGCCTGCCGGGAGTTGCGCGGGCCGCGCAGTCCGAGATCGTGGTCGATACGCCGATGGCAGCGCCCCGCTGGGCTGTGCTCCAACGGCACCTGATCGCGATGCAGGGCGACGCGGCCCGTGCCTTCCATGACCGCTATTTCAACGCGCGGCATGAAATCGAGGCGTTCCTTCGTTGGGGAGCGAACGACGGACCGGACGATGCAATAGAGGCGATTAACGACTGGCCTTATCTCTACCTGATCGGCGCCGATGCCGGGCTGCTCGACCTGGCGAGGGCAGTGCAGGAGGCGCATTTCCTGCAATATTCGGCTGCCCGGACGCGCGATGTGCCGATGGGCCGCAACGGCATGTATGTGCGCGAGTTCCCACCGCAGATGGACTGGCAACATATCAGCGAGGGGCTGACGACCTTCAACCAACTGGGCCTGTGCACGCCCAAGGACGCCAAGCTGATCGAACGGACACGGCGCTTTGCGGATTTCTATACCGGGCGCGACCCGATCGCCAGGAACTATGATACGAAGCTGAAGCTGATCCGGTCCATGTTCAATGGCAGTATCGGCCCGCTGATGCGGCCCGCGACGATGCTGGACTGGGCCGGCGACCCGTTCGATACCAAGCCGTTCGAGATGGTGCACGGCGAATCGAGTTATGCTGACACGCTGGAACATTATCGCGAATATACCGAGACGGTTGGTGACAATCCGCTGAACCTTCACTCGACGGCGTTGGGGTTCAATGCCTGGATGCTTACCGGCGAGGCGCGATTCCGCGACTGGATGCTCGAATATGTCGAGGCATGGATGAGCCGCGCCAAGGCTAATGGCGGCATATTGCCCAGTAACATCGGTCCCGATGGCAGGATTGGCGGAGGCGCGGGCGGGCGTTGGTACGGCGGCGCCTATGGCTGGGGCTTCAGCCCCGTCTCGCCGGTGACTGGAAAGCGCGAGGACCGTAACCGCATTCCGCGCGCCATCATGGGCTTCATGAACGCCTATCTGGCAACAGGTGACGACCGGTATCTTCAGGTCTGGCGCGACCAGAATGCCCGGATCAATGCCGCATCGAAAAAAATCGATGGCGTGGACAGCGCGCCAACCATGTTCGGCAAGCAAGGCTGGTACAGCTTCAAGCCTGGACCCTATCGGTACAACACGGGCGAGATTTGGTATCTCTCGATGCGGGAGAGCGACAGGGCTGCCATGGCCGCGACGCCCTGGACAGACTTCCTCGATGGCAAGTCGCCGGACTGGGCCGAGCAGGCGCTGATGGACGACATGGACCGCGTGCGGACACAGATGGTGCGCGTGCGTGAGGACAAGACGACCGCGCAGACGCGGCTGGCCGACAATCCCATTGAGCGCAACCCGGTATCCGTGACGGCGCTGCTCCACCAGACGATGGGTGCGATCCATGTCGCCCGCCCGCCATGGTCGAAGAATTCACCCAATCAGGGCGGCACATTGCTTTTCGCGCGGCTGCGCCATTTCGATGCCGACGCCAGACGGCCGGGGCTGCCGGACGACGTAGCCCTGCTGGTCGAAAAGCTCAGCAGGAACAGCACGACTCTATCGCTGGTCAACATCAATCCTGCGCAGACCCGACGCCTTATCGTGCGAGGCGGGGGCTATGGGGAACATCGGATCGAGGCGGTTCGATTAGGTGACCGGCGCATCTTGGTGGGCAACCGCGATGTCGCGATCCGGCTGGAGCCGGGGTCAGGGGCGCGCATCACGCTTGAGATGCAGTGCTTTAGCTTACAGCCAAGCTTGGCATGGCCGGACGGAATGAGCTGATCGCTTTACCGTAGTCATTGGCTCAGCCAGCTTCTTCGACTGCATTAAGGCACAGTTCGCGAAAGGCGGGCAGAGCGGGGTTCTCACTTTCGCGGCGCCACGCAAGATGCAACTCGACGGGCGTCTCTGGCTCGCTGGCGAAGGGACGGAAGATGACGCCCCGTGGATGAAGACCAGCCGCCGCTTCCGGCACGATCCCTGCTGCCAGGCCCGCGCCGACCAGTCCCAGCAGCGAATGGATCTGCGTGACATGCTGAACATAGTTGGGCGCCGCGCCCGCCCGCTCGAACAGATGGGTAAGCAGCTGGTGGAAATAGCCCGCGCCCCGCTGTGTGTACATGACCAGATCCTGACCGTCGAAATCCTGAGGCACAAAGCCGTCCTGTTCCAACCGAGGGTCATTTTCCGGCAAGGCGACAAGTAGTTTTTCGAGAAGCAGAGGGGCGGAATCGAACTGTACCCGGTCGAGCGGCGGCCGCACGAGCGCCAGATCGATCAGGCCGGTGTGCAGCGCTTCGGACTGGTCGCCCGAAACCAGCTCGTGCAATTGGAGTTCAAGCCCCGGCAATTCGATTGCAGCGCGCTTTACGATGCGGGGTAGCAGAACATAGCCCGATACAGCGGTGAAGCCGATGGAGATGCGCCCCGTCTCGCCCTTCCACACCCGGCGCGCGGCGAGCGCTGCGCTCTCGGATAGGCGCACGATCCTCCGGGCCTCGCGCAGGAAGGTTTCGCCTGCCAGTGTCAGCGTAACCCTGCGGCTCGTGCGATTGAACAGCTCGACTCCCAATATCCGTTCCAGCACCTGAATCTGGCGGCTGAGCGGTGACTGCGTCATATGCAGGCGCTCTGCGGCCCGACCGAAGTGAAGTTCCTCGGCCAAGACCACGAAGCAGCGCAGATGGGTCAATTCGAACATTGTCGATATCTACAGGCTATCGAGCGGCGGGAAAAGCGGCAAGCTATGTCAGCCGATCGACAGCAGCGCCGTTCACACGAACACGCGACAGGTTGAGGTCGGGGCTATGAACGAGAATCGACGGATCGGTCACACCGTCGAAGCTGCAATCCTCCAGTCTCAGTGTGCCGATCGGCGCATTGGGCAAGCCCTGACTATCCAGTACGCGGCGTGCCTTCGTGACCTTGAGCCGCTGAACCACGACATCTCGCAGGACCGGCTTAAACGGCCCGTTTGCGCCTTCCTCATAATTGAAGTCGCAGGCAATGGCGGCGCGCGCAACCTGCCCCACGGTGATGTCGCGGAAGTAGAAATGTTCCAGCAAGCCACCGCGCAGGGCATTATTCTTGAAGCGCAGGGCGTACCAGAGGTCCGGCGAGTCCATGGTGCAGTTTTCCGCAAAGATGTGGTGGGCGCCCCCCGAGATCTGGCTGCCCACAACCACGCCGCCATGCCCTTCCTTCATATGGCAATTGCGGATGAGGATGTTCTGCGACGGCGCAGCAAGCCGGCGTCCGTCGGCGTTGCGCCCCGAATTGACGGCAATACAGTCGTCACCGGTTTCGAATGTGCAATCCTCGATCAGCATCATGTCGACCGATTCCGGATCGCAGCCATCATTGTTGGGGCCAAGTCCGTGAATATCCAGCCCACGTACGACCACGTTGCGGCACAGCACCGGGTGTACCTGCCAGAAGGGAGAGCGGCGCAGCTTAACCCCTTCGATCAGCACGCGGTCGCAGGCGTAAAATTGTACGAAGGCAGGCCGCAGATAGTGGCCGTCACCGAAGATGCGCTGTGACGGGGGCACGTTCGCTTCTGCCATCGCGAACAGCTTGGCGCGGGCGGGGCGCTGGTCGGGCATTCCTTCTTTCCAGCCATGATCGACAGTGCCGCCCCATGGGCCTTTCCAGCTCCACCAATGGGCGGCATCGGCTTGGCCATCCAGCGTGCCGCCGCCGGTCAGGGCGACATTGCTCTGCCCATGGGCGTAGACGAGCGGAGAGTAGTTCATGAGTTCGATGCCTTCCCAGCGAGTGAAGACGATCGGATAGTCGCCGGGGTTGGTGGAAAAGCGGATCGTTGCGTCTGCCTCGACGTGAAGGTTGACGTCTGACTTGAGGTGGATCGCACCGCTTTCCCATATGCCCGGCGGCACGATGACGCGGCCGCCGCCGGCGGCATGGGCGGCAGCGATGGCAGCGGCGATCGCCGCGCTGTTGTCATGGCCCGCCCGCGCCCGCGCTCCAAAGCGCGTTATCGGGAAATCCGCATCTGGAAAATGCGTGGGCTTGATCGATTGGGCGATCGACGTCCCCCGCGTCCAGGGATCGGGCGCAGTCGCTGCCATGGCGCGGTCGGCCGCCACGGTGGCGATCGCCGCGCCGGCCGAAGAACGCATCAGGTCGCGGCGGGAGAATGGCGGATGTTCGTGCATGATCTTGTCTCTCCTTGCTACATTATGGCTCGTTTTTCCGTTGGTTCTGCCAGCTATAGCATGGCCTTGCCCGGCAAAATCGATGCCGCGTGGACATGAATCGATCCACTCTGAGCGGTGGGTATGGTGCGCCCGGACGGCTACCCAGGATACACGATCTAGTTGGGAGGGTTCGATGTCGCCTGAGGAAATGGCCAAGCGTATCGGTGGAGGTCTGTTGTCGTTTCCGGTGACGCATTTCGACCAGAATCATGATTTCGACGAGGCGGCCTATCGTGAGCATCTGGCATGGCTGGGCGGCTATGACGTCGCTGGCCTGTTCGCAGCAGGCGGTACGGGCGAGTTCTTCTCGCTGCGCCCGCAGGAAGTGCCGACAATCGTCAGGGCTGCGGTGGAAGAAGCAGGGGATGCGGTGCCGGTGCTGGCAGGGTGTGGATATGGCACGGCGATAGCCACAGACCTCGCCAGGGCCATCGAGCAGGCGGGCGCCAAAGGTATATTGCTGCTGCCACCCTACTTGACCCATTCGACGCAAGAGGGTCTCGCCGCGCATATCGAAACCGTATGCAAGGCGACATCGCTCGGTATCATCGTCTATAATCGCGACAATGCCATCCTGCATGAAGATACGCTGGCCGGGCTGTGCGATCGCAACCCCAATCTGGTCGGCTACAAGGACGGTGTGGGCGATGTAGAACTGATGATGCGCATCTATGCCAAGATGGGTGACCGACTGACCTATGTCGGCGGCCTGCCGACAGCGGAAACGTTCGCGCCAGCCTATCTGGAAATGGGCGTCACCACCTATTCCTCCGCAATCTTCAACTTCATGCCGGAATGGGCGCTGGCCTTTTATGCGGCGGTGCGGGCGCGGGACAAGGCGACCATTCTCGACATGCTTAACGGCTTCGTATTCCCCTATCTGCGCATTCGCAATCGCGGTGCGGGCTATGCCGTGTCCATCGTAAAGGCGGGCATGACTGCGATTGGCCGACCGGCCGGCGCGGTGCGTCCGCCACTCACCGATCTGGACGATGCCGAACTGCAGGAACTGACAGCGCTCATTGAAGGCGCTAACGCGGGGCTGAAGGCAGCAGCCTGAAAATTGCGGCGAGGACTTGGCCGACCCCTGCCGCTCACGCTTTTCTTGATCCGGTTCGATGTCTGACCATACTTCAGGCGGGTCGAGATGTCGGTGCGGCTGGCGATCGCCAATCCCGCATTTAGAGTGGAATTCTCGCGTGCGTCGGCGGGCTGGCAGGCATTCTGACAGACAGGCGACAGGGCAGAAGCGAGGCCGGACCTGAGAGACGGAACGTATCGTAAGGATGCTGTCACGCAAGGCCGGTTCGCCGCGCCCAGCCGAGCCAAAGCTCAGGCCAGGCAGCAACCGGCATGCCTGCGATTCTGGACACGCCAAAGCCGTGCCCTCCCTCAGCGAAGATGTGAGTATCGACCTTCACGCCCGCAGCCCGCAACGCGGCACTCAGCCGCAGCGTGTTTTCCACAGGCACGGTTTCGTCATCCGCAGCGTGGACCAGGAAATGCGGCGGGCATTGTAAGGAGACGTTGCGGTCCGAGGAATGAGCCACTTCCATTGCTTTGGTGGGGTTAGGGCCGAGCAGCTTGTCACGTGATCCGGCATGGGCGATCGCCGGGTCCATACTGACCACAGGATAGATGGGTGCCGCGCAGTGAGGGCGGGCCGACAGGCTGTCTGCCGCGTCAACCGGGGTGTAGCTGGACGTAGCAAAGCGCGTGGAAAGGTCGGAGCAGACATGGCCGCCAGCCGAGAAGCCCATTGCCGCTACTCGCTCTGGTGAAATGGCGAGTGCGCCTGCTTTCTGCCGGATCAGGCGCATCGCTCTCTGCGCGTCGGCCAGAGGCGCGTTTGTGCGGTCTGCCCACCCTTCGCCGGGGAGGCGATAGATCAGCACAAAGGCGTGGTAGCCATGGGTGACGAGCCAATGGGCGATCTGAAAGCCGCTATTGTCGAAGGCCTCCTGCCTATAGCCGCCCCCCGGCATGATGAGCACCGCCGCGCCATTTGGGCGGTCGGGTTTAAAGAGGTACATACGCGGGCGAGCGACGCCGGTAATTATGCGATCCGGTCGGTCCGCCACTGCCGACCGCTCCTCGATCGTCTCCACCGGCATGGTTCTCGGCGCGCCTGGGGGGATATTGGGCCACAGATCGATGATCTCATTGGGACTTCGGGGATTGATGATTGATGCCATCGCTGCATGCGCCGGAACTGGCAGAGTTGCGGCGAAAGAAAGCCCCCCAACGAACAGGGTTCTGCGGTCGATGTCCATGAAGCTGGCATCCTCATTATACAGACGGCTTTGGAAACCGGTGTCATGTTGGAAGTGTAGCAGTTCCCGATTGCTGTCAAGCATCCGTCTGCAAGGAGGGATGCGCTGCGTATAGGACTGCGCTGTCCTAAACCGCTATGGTCAATTAGAAGATCAAAGAGCGTAAAGCGCCGTTCTGCAACGGAGAGTCTTACACCAAGGTTTTCGGCCAAATCCGATTAGTCCGCAGCCGTCTTGTATCGGACGGCGCTTTCCGCTTCCTTTAAAGCGTACTGAATGGAAGACGCAACGCGTGGACCAGATTTACCGCTCCAAAGCTACTGCAATTCCACCCACACCGGCGCATGATCGCTCGCCTTCTCGCGGCCGCGGAAGTCCTTGTCCACTTGCGCATCGTACAGGCGGTCGGCGGCGGCGGGGCTCAGCAGCAGATGGTCGATGCGAAAGCCCGCGTCGCGCGGCCATGCGTTCATCTGATAGTCCCAATAGGTCCAGACGCCGCCCTGCGGGTGGCGGCTCAACAGCGCATCGGTCCACCCATCCGCCAATAGGCGGCGATAGGCGGCGCGGCTTTCGGGCTGCATCAGCGCGTCGTCGGCCATGGCCTTCACGGAATAGGTGTCCTTGTCGCGCGGGATCACGTTGTAGTCGCCTGCGAGCACCGCAGGGACTTCCTCCGCCCAGATTTCCGCCGCTCGCGTACGGAGGCGCTTCATCCAGCGCAGCTTGTAATCGAACTTCGGCCCCGGCTGCGGATTGCCGTTGGGAAGGTAGATGCTGGCGATGCGCACGCCGCCCACCTCGGCTTCCAGATAGCGGCTATGTTCGTCCTCTGGTTCGCCCTCCAGCCCGCGCCGGACTTCCTGCGGCACCTGCCCCCGCGCCAGGATCGCAACGCCGTTGAACCCCTTCTGCCCATGCCAGATCACGCCATAGCCCGCCGCTTCGATATCCTTCGCCGGGAAGGTCTCATCGGAGGTCTTGATTTCCTGAAGGCAGGCGACGTCCGGCTGTGTCTCGTTCAGCCATTCGATCAGCCGCGGCAGGCGGGCCTTGATGCCATTGATGTTGAAAGTCGCGATACGCATGACGACACTGTTAGCCAAGCTGGGCGCACCGGGCCAGCTAAAGCCGCACTTGCTTTGAAATTCGTCAGACCGAGAAGCTGGACCCGCAGCCGCAACCAGCCGTGGCATTGGGGTTCGTCACCTTAAATGCCGCGCCGACCAGGTCCTCGACATAATCGACGGCAGCGCCGCGCACCAGATCAAGGCTCATCGGATCGACCACCAGCGTCACGCCATCACGCTCCACCGACACATCCTCCGCATCCACGCCATCGGCCAGGCCAAAGCGATACTGGAAACCCGAGCAGCCTCCACCTTCGACGGCGAGCCGCAATATCGCCGCCTTGCCCTGACGCTGGGCGATAGCGGCAACGCGGGACGCTGCGGATGGTGTAAGGTCAATCTCTGTCATGCCGCTATAGATAGGGACAAGCAAAAGGCCCGGCAAGCTTTCGCTCCGGGCCTTTGCAAAGGTAGCGTTCTAATCACGGCTCACGCCGCGATCATCGCCCATTAATCGGCGTCTTTTTCTTCGCGCAGCGTCGGACCACCCATGGCGACCGGCGGCTTGGTATTCAACGCCATCAGATAATCGGCACCCGCCACGAAAGGCAGCGGATTGACGGCGTTACCCGCGACCCGCACTTCATAATGAAGATGGCTGCCGGTCGAGCGACCCGTCGAACCCATCAGGCCGATGAGCTGGCCACGACGCACATGCGTGTTAGGCGCAACGATCAGCTTCGACATATGGCCATAGCGCGTTTCCATGCCGTTCCCGTGCGAGATTTCAACGAGATTGCCATAGCCGCTGGCCCATCCGGCGCGGCTGACGATGCCGTCGGCGGTCGCATAGATCGGAGTCCCTGAAGGGCCGGGGATGTCGATGCCCTTATGCATCCGGGCCGAGCCGTTGAACGGATCGGAGCGGACGCCGAAGTTACTCGTCAGGCTGAGCTTCGCGACAGGACGGCCTGAAGGGATGAACACCGACGACTGTGCGACATTGTCCATCTTCTTCCAGCTGGAAAACAGGGAAGAGAAGCCCGCATCGTTTGTTGCCTTGGCAGCAGGTGCGAGGTCCGCAGCCGTTACATCGGCATAGGGGCCATCTTCTTCAGCGGCAGACGCGGGGGCAGCGGCACAAGCCATCAGGGCTGCTGCTGCGATGAAAGCCGTTTTTGCAAACGACGAAGGAAAACGTTGGAACAAAAGATTGTTGGTATCGTTGCTTACTTGACGATGCGACATGCGAACCCCGACTTTGCCGTCGCACGGCCGGTGGCAGCGAGACGTAAATCCTATTTTTAAAAGCAGATTGAACTGCCCCCGTTCATCATGTCTGCAAATCGCGGCGCATTAAGCAAGCGTTGTCACATTTTAGCGCGTCCAACCGGCCCCATGACGGGTTGAAGCGTTGAACTGAGGGTTAACCTAAGCCCGAAAATGGCGGTTTTTAAGCCTTTCTTAGTGATTTGCGTCACGGAATGGCACTCGTTTCGTCGCTATGATGACGCCATTTGTCATGTTCAGATCAAAGAACGCCCTTGTAACGATTCGGGACAGCAATGGTCGCGGCTATGACGAAAGCGCTTTAGCGGCATCCAGAACCTCTTCTGCATGCCCCTTCACTTTCACCTTCGGCCAGACCCGGACGACGGTGCCATTTGCGTCGATCAGGAAAGTCGACCGTTCGATCCCCATATATCTGCGACCATACATCGACTTTTCGACCCAGGTGCCGAACGCCTCGCAAAAGTCGCCAGTCTCGTCGGAAGCGAGAACGACCTTCAAACCGTATTTGTCCGCAAACTTCTTGAGCTTGGCGGGCTTGTCTTTGGACACGCCGATAACGGCCAGACCTGCCGCTGCAAAGTCGTCGGCAAGTTCTGTGAACGCCTGCGCCTCGCTGGTGCAACCGGGCGTGTCCGCTTTGGGATAGAAATAGAGGACGAGGGGCTTTCCAGCATAATTCTTGAGCGTAAAGCTCTCGCCTGAACTGGTCTGCAATGCGGCGTCCGGCGCTTTATCACCTGCGTTCAACATCAGACTTCCCCTGCGTAGCGATCCACGATGGCGCTCCACCGTTCAGATACCTCCTGCCTTGCCGCCATGTAGCTTGCAAGCAGTGCATCCCAATCTGCGACCTGGCAGGCGCGCGCCACCAGCGGACGGGTGGCTGGAGCCGGTTCCGCCGATGTGGGTGAGACGAGGCGGGAGACGACGAGAAAGCGCGCAAGGAGATCATGCGCGGGAAGCAGCGAAGCTGGGAGATGGCTCGATGCGATCAATTGCCGCAGCGCCTCGCGCAAATCCGGCGTGAAGGCGCTCTGCGTCAGGAACTGCGTGACGTGGATCAGAAACTCAAGATCGATCAGGCCGCCTTCCACCAGCTTGACGTCCAGAGGACCCGCCGGCGGCTTATGTTTTGCGATTTCGCTCCGCATCTTCACGGCGGAGCGGGCAAGCGCCTCTCCATCGCGGGGCATTTCCAGCGTCTCGGCGATGATCTTCCGTAGGGAAGTGCGGGCAACATCGGATCCATAGATCGGGCGTGCACGCGTCAGCGCCAAATGCTCCCACGCCCATGCCGCCTCGCGCTGATAACGGGCGAAGCTCTCGAAGCTGACACAGAGTAGGCCTTGCGCACCGGACGGACGCAGGCGGGTATCGACCTCGTACAATGGCCCGGACCCTGTCTGCACGGAGAGTGCATTGGTGATGCGTTGCGCGAGGCGATTGAAATACTGCGTTGCCCCTAGCGGTTTGGGGCCAGCGGATTCCGCCGCGAAGTCTCCGGAGAACAGATAGATAAGATCAAGGTCCGACGCATGTGTCAGCGCCCCGCCGCCGAGCCGCCCCAGCGCCAATATGGCGAGCTCGCCGCCCGGAACCTGGCCATGCGCCGCCTCGAACTCCGCGACGGTGCCCTGCACAAGCACGTCGATCGCGGATTCCGCAAGGCGCGAATAGCCTGCCGCCACCTTCAGCGGATCGCTATGGCCCCGCACAATCTGGGCGCCCAAAGCAAAGCGTTTATCCCCAACGCGTTGCCGTACGCGGTCGAGCAACATCTGATAATCGTCGCCCGGCTCCAGCGCGCCCAGTTGCTTTGCCAGTTCAGGCACCGATGGCGGCGGATCGAAAGCGCTGGCATCGATCAGTCCATCGAGCAATTCGCTCCGACGAGCCAAAGCTTCGGCAAGCGTGGGCGCATGGCTTAATATCTCGGTTAGCAATTGCACCACGGCGGGCCGCGTCGTGAGCAGCTTGAAGAAATTGATGGCGCTCGGCAAACGCGCGACCATGCTGTCGAGCCTATTGAGTGCCGTGGCCGGATCTGGCGCGTCGGCCAGCGCTTTCATCAATACCGGCAGCAGCTCCTCCAGCGCCTTGCGTGCCGGTGCGCTACGGAGCGCGCGGATCGTTCCTTCGCGCCAATGGGCGATACGCGCGAGAGGAACGGCTGGGTCCGCAAAACCCATGTCGCGTAACTGCCCTTCCAACACGGTGCCGTTCTGCGACAATTGTTCGGCAGCGTCTTCGCGAACGAGCCTGTCGTAGTTGCCGC
This sequence comes from Sphingobium sp. SCG-1, assembly GCF_002953135.1. NCBI lineage: Bacteria > Pseudomonadati > Pseudomonadota > Alphaproteobacteria > Sphingomonadales > Sphingobiaceae > Sphingobium > Sphingobium sp. SCG-1. The sequence continues at coordinate 4,234,565 of NZ_CP026372.1, read as the reverse complement.
CAACCCAGGTGACGTGCGGCGCAAGCAGTGCCAGCAACGCGCCGCCATCGGCAAGGCCGTGCAGGTGCGCCACGTTATCCAGCTGCGGAATGCTCGCTGGCAATTCGTGCGTCTGCCGGTCGTCCACCATTTGCAACCGGTGTTCGATCGTGCGCAGCAGCACATAAGCCTCGTCGAGCCGCTGCGCCGTTTCCGCTTCGATGATGCCATGGTCTGCCAGAGCCTTCACTGCTTCACGCGTCGAGCCGGATCGCAAGGCTGCGTTGCGTCCGCCATGGATAAGCTGATGCACCTGGGCAAAAAACTCAACTTCACGGATACCGCCACGTCCGCGCTTCAGGTCATAGCCCGGTGCGAATGCCTGTCCCTGCGCATAATGGTCGCGAATACGCCGGGAGATATCGGTGATCGCATCGATCGCGCCGAAATCGAGTGAGCGTCGCCAGACGAATGGCCGGATGGAGCGAAGGAAATAATCGCCCAGAGGGCCATCTCCGGCTGCGACGCGTGCGCGAATGAACGCGGCCTGCTCCCAACCAACCGCCATGGACTCATAATATCCGATCGCCGCCTCCACGGGCAACGCGATCGGCGTCACCTCGGGCGATGGGCGAAGGCGCAAGTCGACGCGGAAGACATAGCCGTCGCCATCTCTCGCACTGAGTAATTCTGTCACGCGCTTCGCCAGACGAACGGCAGAGTCGACAGGTTCTTCCCGAGACCGATGCGGCAAGGTTTCGGGGTCAAAGATCAGGATCGGATCGATGTCGGAGCTGTAATTCAGCTCCCGGCTCCCATGCTTGCCAAGTGCAATCACGGCGAATCCGCGCGGCGCTTCGCCTGGAAACCGTTCGGCGAACGCCGCGTCTATCGCCCGTTCGAGGGCTATGTCTGCAAAATCGGACAGCGTCTGCGTTACCGTGTCGAGATTCCAGGCGCCGGACAGATCGGCAATTGCCGTTACAAGAGCAAGAGCGCCGCGTTGTCGCCGTAGTGACTGCGCCACCACTTCGGTCTGGACGCCTTCGGCATGGGCCATTCCCATCGCTGCATCGACGTCACCCTCTGAAAGCGAGGCCGCAATATGAGGATATCGCGTGAGCATTCGAGCTAGAAATGGCGAGTGCGCGTGCGCACGCACCAATGCTGCTGATGTGTCGATGCATTTTGTCACGCTATGTTGTTCCGCCACCGTTGTATCTTTGGCCTGTCAACATGGCTGGACACAGCCTGTCAAAACAATGCGCAACCTTTGTGAACTCGAACCGTTTACATTGATATGAGATACAACGGCAAATTGTTGCAACAGAAGGAATATGCTCCTGTGTCGCGCTTTGTGACTGTTCAGATGCCGTCCGCAAAGGACGGCGTCGCACGCGCTTTACGGTCGGTCTTCGACGCGCGTAGCCAATCCTTGCCTGACGACATGCTCGGTCTGTTGAGCAAGCTGGACCGCAACTAAAGTCCTCGTCCGACTCTTATCGGCCCCGGCTGAGCTTATCCACGTCACCCATTATTTCATCCAGCACTCCGCTGGGCGAAGTGATCTGTCCGCGACGAGTAGGGAGGTCGCCGCTGTCCATCATCTGCTCAAGGGCTGCGCGGCCACGCGCCACACGGCTCTTGATCGTACCGACGGCTACGCCACAGATTTCGGCTGCTTCTTCATAGGCGAAGCCGCCAGCGCCCACTAGAATGAGAGCCTCGCGTTGGGGTTGCGGTAGTTGGAGCAATGCCCGTTGCATGTCGGCCAGCTCAATATGCTTATCCTGACCTGCGGGTGCTGCAAGCAGGCGATCCGCGGTGAGATCGTCCCACTCTCCGCGAAACCGCGAACGGCGCATCTGCGACAGATAGTGATTGCGCAGGATGATGAAGGTCCACGCGCGCATGTTGGTCCCGGCCTGAAAGCGCGAACGCGCCGCCCAAGCTTTCAACAAGGTCTCCTGAACGAGGTCATCGGCAAGATCACGATTGCCCGACAACGATCTGCCGAAGGCACGGAGATGCGGGATAACCGCCGCCAACTCCTTCTTGAAGTCGGCGTCGGAAAGCGCCTCCCGCTCTTCGGGAATAGCGATCTCGTCAATCTCCACGACTTCTCCAACGGGACTATTCGCAGCAGCCATCATGCGCGGACTTCCGTAGGATAAATGATCGGTGCCGCGGAACACATACTCAACTGGTTCAAAACAGACTTCCTGAAAACGCCAGACAGCGGCAGAACAGCGATAAATTCACAGCAGCAATATCAAACCCATGCCGAGAATAACAAGAATAAGGGATATTGCGAGGACGTAGCGGACGATATGCGGCGTGGACCCGGATCTTGCATTGTCCGTATCAACATGCTGCTGGTTGTCCGGCATATGGATTCTCCCGTTCGTTACGCATCAATAACACCTGCCGCCGGACGATGTTCCCAGAGGAACACGATTGGACCGATAGCGGCAAGATGGACCGCTCACATTATCCTAAGCTGGTGCAGTCGCCTCATCGAAGAACAGCGCCTGCGCAATCGCGGCTTTGACTGTTGAACGCTGGAACGGCTTTGTGATGAGGAATGTCGGCTCAGGCCGCTCGCCCGTAAGAAGGCGCTCGGGGAAGGCCGTGATGAAGATCACCGGGACCGAGAATTCGGCTAGGATGTCCTTGACGGCGTCGATGCCGCTGGAATCATCGGCAAGCTGAATATCCGCAAGTACCAGCCCCGGCCGTTCAGCCATGGCTTCCCGCACGGCTTCGTCGCGGGTCACCGCGATGGCCGTTACATCATGCCCCAGATCGCGAACGATCGTCTCGATATCCATTGCGATGATCGGCTCATCTTCGATTATCAGGACCTTGGCCCGCGTTTGCGCTTCGATCTCGGCCAATGCTTCATTCACCAGAGTTTCCACGTCCGTGGCGTCCATCTCGATCAGATAGCCAGTGTCCTCCGTGGTGAAGCCCTCCATGGCAGTCAGCAATAGAGCCTGACGCGGCAATGGGGTAATGCGTGCAAGACGCGCGCGTGCAATGGCTTCATGATCGTCGCCAGAGACGGACACGGGTGAATCCTCGATATGAGAGGATGACCAGATGGCATGAAATGTCTTGTAAAGGCCCAGCCGCGCATCGACATCGCGGGGGAACTCATCCGGCGCGGCGACGATCGCTTCTAAGGTAGCGCGGACATAGGCGTCGCCATGCGCCTGGCTTCCCGTCAGCGCGCGCGCATAACGGCGGAGAAAGGGTAGGTGCGGATGCAATTGCTGGCCTAGCGACATAATCTATGGTGTCTCCCTTAAGTGCGACCGGCCCGCAATGTAGGCAAGACGCGTTTCAAAGGATGGATACCCGGCTGCATTATTGCAACCCCGCCCCCCAAAACGTTCCCGCGCCACACCACGGCATCGCCTCCCGATGGCGAGCCGGTGAAAAAATATCTGATTGCCGGAACCAACCAGAAAGCGATTTGTTTCACAGCCGGTAAGTTTTTTGTTGGACAATATTTCGCGGGCTTTTTCGTTGACGCGGCAACTGAATGACGCAAACGTCTTCCGTGTGGTTGATTGTTGATTAGGTAAAAGGGGCGAGTTTTGGGTTCTTCTGACATGCGGCCGGATGCCATTGCACCACTGGACGCGCCGGCGACAGCGGGAGAAGTGTCGGTGGAGGCAGTATCTGGAGCACCGACGACAGCTAAACGGCGCACGAATACTAAGGGCGCACGCCGGGGCCAGGGCGGCGGACGGACGGGCGATCATAATGTCGGCAATGTCCTGCGTTCCGTATACCAGACCGCAGTGCAAGAAGACATTCCGACAGAAATGCTCGATCTGCTAAGCAAACTGGACTGATCGGCACAGATGTGGATGACACCGCCGAAGTATCGGCGCGTAAGCAGTCGATAGGATCTTTTCCGATACGCTCGACGGACGTCAAGATGTTCCTCATCTTGGCGCTTGCGTTATTGCCGCTTGGTTTGGTGGCGCTGATGGCGTCGGTTCAGGCCATTCGTACCGCCGACGCGGAACGCCGGGCGGTTCTCCAGATCGACTCGGTACAGAGCGCGCGTACGCTGGCATCGCTGATCGCATCCGACCAGATGGCGCTTCAGGTCGGGGTCAATGCGTTTTCAGGGAGCATTGCTGCGAGTTGCCCGCGTCTCGAAGCGATAATGCGTCCCCACACGCCACTCGACACACGTTTTGCCGTATATTCGAACGACGGCGATCATGTCTGCACCAGCTTCGGGAAGTCCATTCCCAACCTTCCCCGGGATAGCGACAGCGCCTCGTCCTCGGTTGACCTCCTTCCAGAGCGCAACATGCTCATGGTCCGCAGACCAGCGCAGAATGGAGCGCTTGTCGCTGTCGTCTATTATGGTCGCGACCACCTGCGGCAGATCGTCCATTCCACGGCAACCAAGCCCAATCATCGGATCGCCCTGACGCAGGGCAGCAAGGAACTTGCGCTCGATCCGGAGCGGGCCAACCGCGGAGGAGGGACGGTCGAGAGCGTTTCCACCTCACTCGATCGAACCAACCTCATACTTAAATTGACCGCGCAGCAGCCGCCCCGGACTTTTGCGCGCGTCCTGCTGTTACTCCTGCCGATCCTGATGTGGTTCTCCGCAGCGGCAATTGGGTGGTTTGTGGTCAATCGCCTCCTGATCCAGCCGCTCGTGATGCTGCGCCGAGTGGTCGCTACCTACCAGCCGGGCATTGTCTTACATCCATTGGAAAAGGTGCGTACCCCGGCGCAGGAGATCACCGACCTTGGCGAGACCTTTCATGCGATCAGCGAGGATGTCGCGACGCATGAGGCGGAAATGGCGGAAAGCCTGGTCCGCCAGCGCAAGTTGACTCGCGAGGTCCATCATCGCGTCAAGAACAACCTCCAGATCATATCCAGCCTCATCAATCTCCACAGCCGATCCGCAGCGACGCCGGATGCGACGGAAGCCTATGGCTCGATTCAGCGGCGCGTCGATGCGCTTTCCGTCGTTCATCGCAACCACTACGCCGAATTGGAAGAAAACCGTGGTGTAGGTATCAGGGCGCTCGTCAGCGAACTCTCTGCCAGCCTGCGGGCCAGCGCTCCAGCGAACGGAGCAAGGCTGAATATCCAGATCGATAGCGCGGATCTACACGTCAGCCAGGATGTCGCGGTCCCGGTCGCTTTTCTGACTACGGAATTGGTGGAGCTGGCGATGCTGAGCGATCCCAATGCCATCGTGCGCATCTCTGTCCAACGCGTTGCCGAGCCGCCACACCGGGCGCAACTTTGCGTTTCCTCCTCCGCCCTGCGCACCACGTCCGAGTTGCAGGAGCGCCTCAACGGACGATTCGACCGAGTACTGACCGGCCTGTCCCGTCAATTGCGCGCACCGCTGGATCGAGATGAAGAAGAGGGCGTCTTCTGTATTGAAATCGCCGTGCTCGATTAAGCGCGGTTGCCGACGAGATAGTCCGCACGGAACTGCCGCGCGAATGGCGTGAACACGCCTTCGGCTATGGCATCGCGCATGGCTTGCATCAGCGCCTGGTAGAAGTGGATGTTATGCTGCGTCATCAGCATGGCACCCAGCATTTCGCCTGCCTTCACCAGATGATGCAGATAGGCGCGGTTCCATGTCATGCACACAGGACACTCACAGCGTCCGTCCAACGGTGTCTGGTCCTCAGCGAAACGGGCATTGCGGATGTTGAGTGGACCTGTCCAGGTAAACGCCTGGCCATTGCGACCTGAGCGAGTGGGCAGCACGCAATCGAACATATCAATCCCGCGTTCTACCGCACCCACGATGTCATCGGGCTTACCGACACCCATCAGATAACGTGGCCGGTCCGCAGGCAGTTGACCCGGCGCGAAGTCGAGCGTCGCGAACATCGCCTCCTGCCCCTCGCCAACGGCCAGCCCGCCTACCGCATAGCCGTCAAAGCCGATATCCATGAGCTGCTGTGCGGACCGCAGGCGCAGATCCTGGTCGAGAGAACCCTGCTGGATGCCAAACAATGCGGACCGTTCCGCATGATCTTCACCCGCATCGAAACCTTCGCGGGAGCGGCGCGCCCATCGCATCGACCGCTCCATCGATGATGCCGCTTCGTCCCGCGTCGCATTGTTTTTGGTGCATTCGTCGAACGCCATGACGATGTCGCTGCCCAGCAACCTTTGTATCTCCATCGACCGCTCCGGCGTCAGCATATGCTTTGAGCCGTCAATGTGGCTGGAAAAGGCGACGCCCTGCTCGCTCATCTTCGTCAATGCCGAAAGGCTCATCACTTGATAGCCGCCGCTGTCGGTCAGGATCGGCCGGTCCCAGCCCATGAACCGATGCAAACCGCCCAGCCGCGCCATGCGTTCCGCGCCCGGACGCAGCATCAGATGATAGGTGTTGCCCAGGATGATGTCGGCACCCGCAGCGCGTACTTCGGCCGGACGCATCGCCTTTACGGTTGCCGCCGTTCCGACCGGCATGAAGGCGGGCGTGCGGATATCGCCGCGGCGCATCGAGAGAGTGCCTGTCCTGGCTTTCCCGTCAGTGGCAGCAATATGGAAGGAGAAGCGCGGTCGAGTTGTCATGCGGGGCCAATAGGCGCTTTACCAGCCGCTTGTCAGCCCCTGCCAAAGGCGTCAGGCGATCCGGCGCATTATCTTGGATGGGCGGCGGCTGCGCTGAGTGTCGATCTCCATCTCCTCGCGCAACAGCCGGGCGATTTCCTCACGACGCACCGGCTGGCAGAGCAGGAATCCCTGTGCGAAGTTGAAGCCCGTTTCGCGGGTATAAGCTTGCTGATCCTCCGTCTCGATCCCCTCCGCCACGGTATCCATGCCGAGCTTCTCTGCGAGGAAGATGATCGATTGAACGACGGCCTGATTTTCTGCGCTGGTTCGGACGTCGCGCATGAAACTCTGGTCGACCTTGATAGTGTCGAAGGCATAGGCGCTCAAATAGCTGAGCGATGAATACCCTGTCCCGAAATCGTCGAGCGCCAGCCGCAAGCCGATCTTGCGCAAGTCGAGCAACATCGCGCTGGTACGGGGCTGGTCGACAAGAAAGACGTTTTCCGTCACCTCCAGTTCAAGGCGCCGGGCGGGGAGCCCTGTGGCCATCAGATGACTGATAATCATGCGCGGCAAATCGGTGGACTGAAACAGTGCAGGCGACATATTGACGGTGAGGCGTATGTCCTCGGGCCAATCGAGAGCTGCGGCGCAGGCGTGGGCCAATACCCAGTCAGTCAGCTCCGTAATGATGCCGATGTTCTCGGCGATCGGGATGAATTCCTTTGGTTGAATGGAGCCGAGCTTGGGATGAACCCAGCGGATCAGCGCTTCGCAGGCGACCACCTTGCCGGAAGTGTAGTCGAAGATCGGCTGAAACTGGAGCGAGAACTCCCGATTGGCGATCGCTTTGCGAAGGCCGGTTTCCAGGTCATGAATGCGGCTGAATCGGTCCTTCATCGACCAAGTGAAACTTGTGGCGCGATTTCGGCCGCTTCCCTTGGCTTCGTATAGCGCCATGTCGGCGTGCTGCATCAACTCATCAACGTCGCGTCCATCCTGTGGCGCAACGGCTATGCCGATGGAAGCGGTGACGGACAGCGTATGTTCGGCGATTTCAAAGCTGTCCCTGAAGTAGTCGAGGACGTCGGCCGCGATGGCCTGCGCGCCAGCGCGATTGACGCCAGGGCAGATCAGGATGAACTCGTCACCCCCGAACCGGGCGACATGGCCGCGGCCATCGAGCGCTTCGGACAGCTTCTCCGCCACCGCGCACAGCAAATAGTCGCCAATGAGATGTCCTATCGAGTCATTGATTTCCTTGAATCTATCCAGATCCATCCACAGAATCGCGACAGCATCGCTGCTCCGACGGTTATTTTCGAATATCTCACGCAGACGAATCTGCATGGCCATCCGATTCTCGACGCCCGTCAGGCTGTCGAACCGGGCAAGCCGCTCGTACTTCGTCGCGAGCAGAGACTTTTCATGCTCCTCTCGTAACGCGTTCCCCACGATGCGATGCGTGCCTGCACTGATTTCGACAAGTCCTACGAGCATTATTACTAACGCGAGCGCCAGCAGTTGATAGGCAAGTGCACCTACCATCCACAATCCCAGAGCGGCTGGCACGATGCAGAGCAACGGCTGGCCGATCGGCACCCTGATCCGACCGGCGTTGCGGCAAGCAGTTGCACTCGCGTAACCCGCTGCAAGCGCGACGGCGGGTACGTGCAGTGTTGCGTCATCCACGCGCGTCAGCGTGAGAAAGGTGAATAAGCCAGTCAGCGCGGCAAAAGACCAGGAAGCTGCCTCGAACAATTTCTCTTTGTAGCGTGAGCGGGGATCGGGATCTGGCTTGAGACATGACCTGAGGCCGATTCGCAGTGCCGACAGAAAGGCGAAACCGCCAACGAGCGTCAGGAGGAGGGAGTCGTGCGACTGCCGGGCAATGACAAAGCTGAGCGTGACGCTGACGATGGCGCCTAGGGCTATTGTGCCTGTTGACGCTGTGAGCGAGGCAGCAAGGCTTCTTCGCGCACCGGCGTCGATCGCCGATACACCCAGTAGCTGTGTTAGCCAATGCTTTGCCAGTTGCCTCAAGCAGATGCTCCGTTCTTACCCTCCATGCACGCGAACCTATTGTCTTTTCGTAAATTTCTGTTGGCCGCAGCTCATGTTCCGGACCGATTATATGCAGCGCAACGATGCAACCGGCATTGCCTTTGTTACGCCGACGCAATTATGATGCCGGCTGACTATGACAGAACATCACTCCCTTGACCGACCGGTGTGGTCCGCGCTGCAATCGGGCTGGGCGTCAATGGCCGTGGGAGATCATTACGCGATGCGGCTGCATGGCGATTTTGGTCCCTTTGCTGCTGCGGTCGATGGTTCGCCGCATAATGCCGCCAGGCTTTCATCCTTGTTGTCCGGTGAGGAGGAGTTGTGGCTGGTGGAAGCCGATCCGCCAGCCCTCCCGGCAGGTCTGAAGATACGCCGGGAAGCGACGCTTCATCAGATGACGGCTTCGACTATCACTGTGTCGCCAGCTTCTTCCGAAATCGTACTACTTACCGCCGATGACGCGCCGGACATGATCGCGCTGGCTCATTTGACCGTGCCCGGCCCTTTCGCCGCGCGCACCTATCAGCTTGGCCGCTTCCTAGGCGTTAAGGAAGGTGGAAGGCTGGTGGCGATGGCCGGCGAGCGGATGCGGCTTCCTGGATATGCGGAAGTCAGCGGCGTGTGCACGCATCCCGATCATCGCGGGAAAGGCTATGCGGCGGCATTGATGCGAGCCGTGGCGCAAAACATGTTGGCCCTAGGCGAAACGCCCTTCCTGCATTGCTATGCCAGCAACCTGTCGGCGATACGACTGTACGAGTCTCTCGGTTTCGTGTTCCGCCGATCCATGCACCTCAAGATCGTTGCGCGTTAGCCTGGCAGCAGCAGACTGGAATCCCCGTAGCTGTAGAACCGATACCCTTGCGCGATAGCGTGGGCGTAGGCGCCCTGCATCCGTTCGCGTCCCATAAGGGCGCTAACGAGCATGAACAGCGTCGATCGGGGCAGATGGAAGTTGGTCATCAGTCCGTCCACAGCACGGAAACGGTATCCCGGCGTGATGAAGATACGTGTGTCGTCCGCGAACGAGCGGATCATGCCATCGGCATCCACCGCGCTTTCCAGAAGGCGCAGGCTGGTCGTCCCCACGGCGATGATGCGTCCGCCATTGGCGCGCACCGCGTTCAAGCGGTCCGCTGCTGCTGGTTCGATCCTTCCCCATTCAGCGTGCATACGATGCTCGGCGGTGTCGTCGACCTTGACCGGGAGGAACGTACCCGCCCCGACGTGGAGGGTCAGCGTCTCGCTTAGGACACCTCGCTGAGAAAGTGCTTCGATCAGGCCATGCGTGAAATGCAGGGCAGCAGTGGGGGCGGCAACGGCGCCGTCCTCTCGCGCGAACATGGTTTGGTAATCGCTGCGGTCCTTTTCATCCGTCGGACGCTTGGCTGCGATATAAGGGGGCAGCGGCATCCGCCCGGCCCGCTCCAGCAAGACTTCGACGGCTTCATCGCCTTCGAAATCCAGCGTAATCGTGCCGTCCGCATCGCGCGATCCTGCTATAGCGGCGACGCCCGCACCAAAATCAATGCGATCACCGGTCCGCACGCGCTTGGCATTGCGAACGAAGGCCTGCCAACTCCGAAGTCCTAACCGCTTGTGCAGGGTAGCGCCGATGCGCGCCTCGCCACGCGTCCCTTCAAGCTGTGCAGGAATGACGCGCGTATCGTTGAACACAAGACAATCGCCTGCGCGCAATAGAGAAGGAAGATCAGATACGCGGTGATCGTGCAGACCTTCCGCGCCTTCGACAACCAGCATACGCGCAGCATCGCGCGGTACGGCCGGGCGAAGGGCGATCCGTTCGGGCGGCAAATCGAAATCGAAAAGGTCTACGCGCATCGGTACATATCCTGCGCCGTCATCAGGCGCGCAGATCCAGCATTTACTTCTTGATCGGCGCGTTCAATTCGGCAGCGCTGGGAACTGTGGGTGCAGGTTGGGGCAACACGGCCGGGCGCGGCTTGCCATCACTCTCGATCGATGCCTGCACAATCACGGACGGGTTCGCCGGGGGTTCGCCCTGCGCAATGCTGTCGACATATTGCATGCCTTCGATCACGCGGCCAAACACGGTGTACTTCTTGTCAAGTTGCATGCGGGGCAGCAGGACGACGAAGAACTGGCTGTTTGCACTGTCCTCGCTCGCCGCGCGCGCCATCGATACGGTGCCGCGCAGATGCGGCATCACGTTGAATTCGGCCTTCAGGTCCGGAAGGCTCGACCCACCGGTGCCGTCACCCTTGGGATCGCCGCCCTGCGCCATGAAACCGGGGATCACGCGATGAAATTTGAGGCCGTTGTAAAAGCCCTGGCGCGTCAGCGTCTTGATCCGCTCGACATGATTGGGCGCAATGTCGGGACGCAACTGGATACGCACGCGACCGCCAGTCGACAGATCGAGATCCCATACATTTTCGGCCTCGACCGGGACCACGGCAGGCGGGATCTTCTGAACGCCGTGCTGACCCAGCTTCTTGGCATTTTCGGCGGCGATTGCGGCCGACTCAGCCTTCTTAAGCTCGTCGGCACGGCCCCCGCCACCGCCTTGTGCCATTGCAGGCGAAGCGACCGCCAATGCGAGCATCATCGTACCCGCCGCGCACATCGTCCTGAAACTCTTATACAACGCCATGATCGCCTCGTCTCCAGCAGAGGATTGCATCTGCCCGCAATGCCCCGCGGTTAGGAATGATGATATGAACGGACCATGAGCGACCGCTCAGGAACCCTTTCGACCGAGGCGCTCTACGCGCTCGGCGACTTCCTCGCAAACCTTTGCGCTCACGAATTTATGAATGGGACCGCCGAACAGGGCGATCTCCTTCACCAGGCGGCTGGCGATCGGTTGCAGCGAGACATCCGCCATCAGGAACACCGTCTCTATCGACGCATTGATCTGCTGGTTCATGCCGGCCATCTGATACTCATATTCGAAGTCCGCCACCGCGCGGAGGCCCCGGATAATGACGCTCGCCCCTTCGCGTTCGGCAAATGTCATCAACAGCGCGTCGAACGCCACCACGTGTATCTCGGAGTCGATATCGGCACATTCGCGCTTCACCATCTGCATCCGCTCGTCGAGCGTGAACATAGGCGACTTGCTGGGGTTGGTGGTGACGCCGATGACGAGCCGGTCCACCAGCTTCGCACCACGGCGGATGATGTCCATATGTCCCAAAGTCACGGGGTCGAACGTGCCAGGATACACACCTACCCGTGCTGGCCGCGCTTCACTCATCGGTCCCTCTCCACAACATAGTCCGCAATTGCGCGCAGCAGATTCGCTTCAGCACCATAGCCATGCAGATGCGCTTTCGCCTGATCGACTAGCAGTCGTGCCTGCTCGCGTGCACGGTCGATGCCCAATAATGAGACAAAGGTTTCTTTGCCCGCGGCTGCGTCTTTGCCCAGCGCCTTGCCTGCCAGAGCTGCGTCTCCCTCTACATCGAGCAGATCGTCGGCAATCTGGAAGGCAAGGCCGATATCACGGGCGTATCCATGCAGGCTCGTGCGACCTTCGGGCGGAATGCGACCGAGGATCGCACCCGCTTCGACACAGAAGCCGATAAGCGCGCCGGTCTTCAATTGCTGGAGCCGCGTCACCGTGGGCAGATCGAATCCCGACTTTTCCGCTTCGAGATCCATCATCTGCCCGCCCGCCATACCGGACGGCCCACTCGATGCCGCCAGTGCTTGGACCAATTCACAGCGCACGAAGGGATCGGCGTACGTGCGCGGGTCGACCAGAACCTCGAATGCCAAGTCGTGCAGGCAATCGCCTGCAAGAATGGCCGTCGCATCGTCAAACGCTTTGTGCACAGTCGGCTTGCCCCGGCGGAGATCGTCATCGTCCATCGCAGGCAGGTCGTCATGCACTAAAGAGTAGACGTGAATGCATTCTACTGCGAGGCCGACGCGAACCAGCGATTCCATCGAAACGTTGAACAACGCCCCAGTCGCTCTGACGAGCAGCGGACGCATCCGCTTGCCCCCACCGATCGCCGCATGTCGCATTGCGTCATACAGTCGCGCGCGCGCATCGTCGGGGACGGGCAATAGTTGATCGAACGCTGCATCGATCGCATGACTGGTCTCACGTACCGCCGCGGCCAGAATGTCTCCGCTATCGCCGTTCGTGTCCACCACCGCCCCCTGCACGTCGTGGTTCAACCGGCGTCGAAGGGCTGCGCCCCGCTCACGTCGCCCGCCTGATTCAAGGTGAGCTTCTGGATCTTTGCTTCGGCATCGGCGAGCCTGCGCGTGCATTGCGCGCGGAGAGCCTCGCCCCGCGTATATAGAGTAATCGACTCCTCGAGCGGCGCGTCGCCGCTTTCCAGTTTCCGGACGATGGCCTCAAGCTCTCGCAAGGCGTCTTCGAACGACAGCGCGGCCAAGCGATCGGTATCTGTAGTATCAGGCTCCATCATGGCAGCAATGACGAGGGGAGGGGGCATGGTCAAGTCCGACAGCTACTCCCTTGGGGATGTCGCCAAGACCTCGCCATCCTTCACCGCAAAATAGGCCTGCAGACTGTAACGAATCGAGCGTTCCATTCCGCAACAGGCACATGCGAATTATTCTTATTTTTCCGTTGACGCTCCATGTTGCATCTGCACAAGGAGGTTCCGTCATGAAACATCATATCCCCCTCCTCGCCGCCGCTGCACTGGTTTCTCTTTCCGCTTGCAGCAAGTCTGAACCCGAAGTCGTGGGCGGCCCTGCCGACCCGATGGCCGAGCAAGTCGCCAATGCCGGCCCGGTCGAACTTCCTCCTTCCGTCAAGGCCAGCAAGCAGTATCGCTGCAAGGACAACAGCTTGATTTTCGTCGACTTCCTGTCCGACGACAAGACGGCCAACCTGCGCCTCGAAAAGAACGGCGCGCCGACCAAGCTGGTCGCTGCCGAAGCCGGTGGCGCTCTCAAGGCCGAAGGCGGCTATGAAGTCAGCGGCAGCGGCAGCCCAGTCACCATCACTGTTCCCGGCAAAAGCGCGCAGAGCTGCAAGGGCTAAAGAACCACAATATCCACGAGCGATTCGCGGGCTGGGCATGAAAATGTCCGGCCCGTTTTCTTTTGGGCAAAGCGCAGGTGGGCTTAAAGGCGGTTGAAAAGGGGTTCCCCGTTGCCCTTCAGCCCCCACCCGGCTAAACGCCGGCTCATGTCGAAATCCAGCACTGCCATCACCCCTCAGATCGTCGCCGAACATGGCCTGAACGAGGAGGAATATGCTCGCGTCCTGAAAGCGCTGGGGCGGGAGCCGAACATTACCGAACTCGGCATCTTCTCCGTGATGTGGTCGGAACATTGCAGCTATAAGTCAAGCCGCATTCACCTCAAGAAACTGCCTACCGAAGCGCCTTGGGTCATTTGCGGCCCCGGTGAGAATGCAGGCGTCATCGATATCGGCGAAGGTCCGAACGGCACCAAGCTCGCCGCGATCTTCAAGATGGAGAGCCATAACCACCCTTCCTACATCGAGCCTTATCAGGGCGCAGCGACAGGCGTTGGCGGAATTCTGCGCGATGTGTTTACCATGGGTGCACGGCCGGTAGCGAACATGAATGCGCTGCGCTTTGGCCGGCCTGATCATCCCCGGATGCGCCACCTGATCAGCGGCGTCGTGCGCGGCATCGGCGGTTATGGCAACTGCGTGGGCGTGCCGACTGTCGGTGGCGAAGTGAATTTCCACCCCGCCTATGATGGCAACATCCTCGTCAATGCGATGACGGTGGGTATCGCCGAACAGGACAAGATCTTCTATTCGGCGGCATCGGGCGCGGGCAATCCCATCGTCTATGTCGGTTCCAAGACCGGGCGTGACGGCATCCATGGCGCAACGATGGCATCGGCGGACTTCGGCGAAGACTCCGATGCAAAGCGCCCCACGGTGCAAGTCGGCGATCCCTTCACCGAAAAGCTGCTGATCGAGGCATGCCTCGAACTGATGGCTTCGGACGCGATTGTCGCCATCCAGGACATGGGCGCGGCAGGACTTACCTCGTCTTCGGTTGAGATGGCTTCGAAGGGCGGCGTCGGGCTGCTGCTCGACATGGACAAAGTGCCGCAGCGGGAAACGGGCATGACTGCCTATGAAATGATGCTGTCCGAATCGCAGGAGCGCATGCTGATGGTCCTGAAGCCCGGCCGCGAAGCCGAGGCGGAGGCGATCTTCCATAAGTGGGAACTGGATTTCGCGGTCATCGGCGAAGTCACCGACACTGGCCGCATGGTGCTGACGCATCATGGCGAAACGGTGTGCGATATTCCGCTTGCTCCGTTGGCCGACGACGCGCCGCTCTATGACCGTCCGCATGTGCCTACGCCCAAGCGGGAGCCAGTTACGGATATCCCCACAAGCACGGACTTGGGTGCGGACCTGCTCAAGCTGATGGGGTCGCCCGACATCGCTTCGCGACGCTGGATCTGGGAGCAATATGATCACATGGTCGGCGCGGACACATTGCAGCGTCCCGGGGGCGATGCGGCGGTGGTGCGGATCCACGGCACCAATCGCGCGCTGGCGATCAGCACCGATTGCGCCCCGCGATATTGCTATGCAGACCCCTATGAGGGCGGCAAGCAGGCGGTCGCCGAATGCTATCGCAACATCAGTGCGGTTGGGGCGAGACCGCTCGCCATCACCAACTGCCTCAACTTCGCGAATCCACAGCGCCCCGAAATCATGGGACAGATCGTCGGCTGCCTCGATGGTATGGGCGACGCCTGTCGTGCGCTGGACTTCCCGATCGTCAGTGGCAATGTCTCGCTCTATAATGAGAGCAAGGCAACCGGCGGCGGCAGCGCGATCCTGCCCACCCCCGCAATCGGCGGCGTCGGTGTGCTAGACGATATCGACAATATGGCGACGGTCGCGTTCAAGGCGAGCGGCGAAGCGATCTTCGTCATCGGCAAGAACAATGGCCATTTGGGCCAGTCGCTCTGGTTGCGCGAATTGCATGGGCGCGAAGAAGGTCCGCCGCCGCCCGTCGATTTGGCGCAGGAGAAGGCGCACGCGGCGTTCGTCCGTGACCTCGTTACGCAGGGCAAGGTGACGGCGGTGCATGACGTGTCCGATGGCGGCCTGCTCGTCGCAATCGCGGAGATGGCGCTGGCGGGCGGTATCGGAGCGACTCTCGAAGAGATCGGTGACCATTTCACCGCATTCGGCGAGGATCAGGCTCGCTACATCGTCACGTCCGCGGTGGCCGACACAATTCAGGCGGCAGGCATTCCGATGACGCGGATAGGCACGACAGGCGGCGACGCGCTGGTGTTACATGGCAAGGCCATTGCGTTGGCGGACCTCCGCACAGCACATGAAGGCTTCTTCCCGGCGCTGATGGACGCCTGACGCCGCGCGTTATTTCAACTTCGTGATGCGGCCGAACAGCACATGATAGCTGTCCCATGCGCCTGCCGCTTCAAAGGCCGCCATAACGTGCTTCAGCTTGCCGGCAGACAGCGGTATGTGATTAGAAACGGGTACAACTGCGCCGATTCCCTTCAGGTGGCCAATCAGGTTCCGCGCCGTTCCCCAATTCACAGGATATGTTTCGTCAAAAGCAAACGCATCGCCATAGGCGGCTAAAATTTCGGACAAGCCAGCCAGGGCGGGATACTTCGGCACACCCGCCACCGCGTCGCATGCCAAATGCGCCGCACGCCAGCTTGAGAAACTGTCCGCCCCCATGGTGGAGAAAATAAGACTTCCTCCAGGCCTCAGCAGCCCATGAAGCCGTGCCAGCGCGGTTTCCAGATCATCGAACCATTGGAAAGCGAGGCTGGACAGGATCAGATCGAAATGCGGTCCTTCGAACCAGGGTCTCTCACCGTCCATCGGCATGAACATGCCCGCCAGCATAGCCCCATCCGCCGCGCGCCTGACCATTCCCTCCGACAGATCCGTCGCGACCAAAGTTGCCGCTGGCCAATGCTTGCCGATTTCCCGCGTGAGCAGTCCGGTGCCGCAGCCAATCTCCAATATCCGGGCATTGTTCTCCAAGGGCAGCAAGGCTGCGAGATCGGCCACCGTCAGGGCCGCGATGCGCTGAACGTCGGCATGGTCCTCGTATCCCGCCGCGGCCGCCCCGAAGGCCGATGCAATCCGCTCTTTGCGCTCGCTTGTCATTGGCGCACCTGTCGCAGAAGCCGCCGCGGATTTCCACCGGTAGTAACCGCAGCCGCCGATCCGGGATGCCCGACAGTAGACCGGCTGCATAAAACCGATATGAAGACCTGATGATCGCTACCGATACCCGGCTCTTGCCGCTTGATGCCCTGCGTGGTTTTGCCGTGATGGGGATATTGCTCCTCAACATCGTCGGCTTCGCGATGCCGGAAGCGGCTTATATGAATCCGGCGGCCTGGGGCGGCACAAGCGCACCCGACATAGCGACTTGGGCAATCACCTTCGTCCTGTTCGACGGGAAGATGCGCGGACTATTCTCACTGCTTTTCGGTGCGTCCATGTTGCTCATCATCGAAAAGGCGGAGATGGACGGGCGCGACGGCAGGCGGGTGCATTTCGTCCGGTCGGCATGGCTCTTCGCCTTTGGCCTCGCTCACTTCCTGCTGCTGTGGTGGGGTGATATCCTGATGGTCTACGCGATTGTGAGCCTGGTTGCGGTCCTCTTCATCGGGCGCCCACCGATCAGCCTCGTGAAGTGGGCATTCGGCGCATTCCTCATCCACTTCGTGATCGTCGCCACCTTCATCATCAGCGCCTATGCCTACGGCCACGCTGCGGCGGCTCCCGACGCCCCCACCTCACTCGTACGAGGCTACGCGGCGATGATCGAAAGCTTCGGCAGCCCTGGCGCACCGTCTATAAAGGCGGATGTCGCCCTCCATCGATCCGGTTTCGGCACGATCTTCGTTGACGCTCTTACCAGTCTGCCTGGTCATGCGGTGTCTTTCTTCTACTTCGCATTCGACACGCTGGGCTTCATGCTGCTGGGCATGGCGATGCTGAAGGGCGGTTTCCTCAACGGGCAGTGGCCCATCGAGCAATATCGTCGCACGGCACGGCATTGCTTCATGATCGGCCTTCCCCCTAGTCTCGCATTGGCAATATGGGTGATTGCGTCCGGCTATGACCCCGTCGTCGCTTTCGGCAGCTTCTTCGCATGGTCCTTTCCCTTCCGGGTTCCGCTCACGGTAGGTTACGCTGCGCTATTTCTGACGTGGGTGCTCCACAGCCCCGATCATTTCCTGATCCGGCGCGTGGCCGCAGCGGGACGAATGGCCCTGAGCAATTATCTCGGGACCAGTCTTCTAATGACGGCTATCTTCTATGGCTGGGGCGGGGGGCTATTCGGGCAAATAGACCGATTTCCGCTCTACACATTCGTTATCGGTGCTTGGGCAATCATGCTCCTGTGCTCGAAGCCATGGCTCGACCATTTTCATTATGGGCCTTTGGAGTGGGTGTGGCGCTCCCTGGCACGCGGTCAGTCGCAGCCGGTGCGACGAATTCGCAATTAGGTTGATATTCACTATTGCGACCTATTAGCATCAACGCTATCTCTGTTTTCAGGAGAGCGTCATGGTCGTCTGTATCTGCAATGCGATTCGAGAGAAAGACCTGCGGGAGGCGGCGCGTGACGGCTGCGAGACCCCATGTAGTGCTTATGCGCGCTTCGGACGTCGACCCAAATGTGGTCAATGCGTGCCGTTTGCGCGAACCATTATCGCTGCCGAGCGTGCTACTGCGTAAGAGTTGCATAGCCAGAAATGGCTGATTTCTGCCGTTTTTCTACTGGTCTATCGGCAGATTACGCGTATAATCCGGCGTAGTTTTCACGTTCGGAGCATGTCCCATGAAGGGCGACCCCAAGGTCATCGACTACCTCAACGAAGTGCTCAAGAACGAGTTGACAGCGATCAACCAGTATTTCCTGCACTACCGTATGCTCGACCACTGGGGCGTGAAGCGGCTCGCCAAGTTCGAATATGAGGAATCGATCGACGAGATGAAGCACGCCGATCGGCTGGCCGAGCGTATCTTGTTCCTCGACGGCCTACCCAACTTTCAACTCCTCGGTCGCCTGAAGATCGGCGAAACGGTCGAAGAAGTGTTAAAATCCGATCTGGAACTGGAATATGAAGCGCTGCCTCCGCTGAAGGATGGCATTGCATATTGTGAGTCGATCCGGGACTATGTGACGCGCGACTTGTTTGATTACATCCTCAAGAGCGAAGAAGAACATATCGATACGCTGGAAACGCAGTTCGAGATGATCGAGCGGATGGGAATTCAGAACTATATTCAGCTACAATCGCGGCCAGCGGAGGAATAAGCCGCACGGCGCTGTAAGCTGCTGCTGTTTTTTGCGCAGCTTACAGCCGCGTAAGACCGTGTGCAGGCTCGATCTTGCGGCCAAAGCCTCCAGGGCGGCGGGCGACCAGCGGATTGCTGTCCTTGTCCAAAGCTGCAATCGTCTCCGCAAAGCAAGCGCGTAGGGCGACGACGATCTCGATCAGTTCCTCGGGGCTTTCATGATGCTCGACGCAGCGGCGCGCGACCATTTCAATTTCCTCGGCCATGTCGCCTAGGCGCTCTGCCCCGAACTGCCGCGATTCGCCTTTCAGTGTATGAGCAGGAATGACCATCGCCGCAGCGTTCTTGGCGCGCATTGCTTCCTCAATCGCGAACACCGATTTGGTGCCGTCTTCACGGAAATAGCCCAATATTCGCATGAACCCTGCACCAAGCTCACTGCGGGCATGCGCATAGTCCGTCTGATCGATTAGCTGGGCGTCAAGGTGCGACACATTCATGCTCCCTGCGGTGCTCACATTGGCACCACTTGGACAAACTGTAAGGCATAACCAGTAAATGGACGGTTAAATCGAAGGAAAATCGTGCCTATTGAGGTATTTGCCCTGAGACGAGCATAAAGGCCGGCCCGCGGCTGTCATCCACGGTCATATACTGCCACCCCCGTCGGCTTGCCAGCGCCTCCAATTCACCCGGCGCGATAGGATCATCCGCAAGGATCAAGACCTCATTATGCGCACGCATAGCCTTAGCCGCACGCAATGCAGGCCAAGGGCACCGCATACCCCGCGCGTCGACCACATGAACGGTATTCATCGCGACTCGTTCAACTATCGAACGGATTTTTCGCACTACGTAGCGTCAGACGGACCGGGACTGCACCGAAGCCCAGTTCCCTCCTGATCCCGTTTACGAGATAGCGGCGATAACTCTCAGGCAGCAGTTCCAGACGCGTACCGAACAGCACGAATCCGGGCGGTCGCGTCTTGGCCTGCGTAATATAACGCAACTTGATCCGCTTGCCGCCGGGTGCGGGCGGCGGATTGGCCTCCAGAGCAGTCTCAAACCAGCGGTTGAGCTGCCCGGTGGATACGCGCTGAGACCAGGCGGTGCGCGTCTCGAAAGCGACCTTGATAAGATCGTCGATGCCCTTTCCTGTCACAGCCGAGACCGTCATGATCGGCACGCCCCGCACCTGCGCCAGGCCATCGTCCAGCGCCTTCTTAATGCCTTGGTAAAGCGAGGAGCCATGCTCCGCGACGTCCCATTTGTTGATCGCGATGACGAGCGCGCGGCCTTCTTCCAGCACTCGGTCGGCGATGCGCAAGTCCTGCGCTTCCAGCCCAAGCGTGGCGTCGAGCAGCAGCACCACGACTTCGGCGAAGTTGACGGCATTCAGCCCGTCAGCAACCGCCAGCTTCTCCAGCTTGTCCTGCACCTTCGCACGTTTACGCATGCCCGCCGTATCGATCAGCCGGACAATCCGCTCCTCCCCCTCGGGCGAAGTCCAGGTCCAATCCACCGCAATACTATCGCGCGTAATACCTGCCTCAGGCCCGGTGATAAGCCGGTCTTCGCCAAGGATTTGGTTGATGAGTGTCGATTTCCCCGCATTGGGTCGCCCCACGATGGCAAGCTTCAGTGGGGCGCTCTCGTCGTCTTCATAAAAGGCAGGCGGATCGTCGG
This sequence comes from Sphingobium sp. SCG-1, assembly GCF_002953135.1. Taxonomy (NCBI): domain Bacteria; kingdom Pseudomonadati; phylum Pseudomonadota; class Alphaproteobacteria; order Sphingomonadales; family Sphingobiaceae; genus Sphingobium; species Sphingobium sp. SCG-1. The sequence goes on along the minus strand of NZ_CP026372.1, from coordinate 4,213,975 downwards.
GCGTATCCTTGTCGTCTTTTTCCAGAAGCGGCTGCAACGCCTCGAACAGTTCCACAAGGCCTTGGCCATGCTCCGCCGAAAGCTCGACCGGCGCGCCAAATCCTAGCGCATAGGATTCGAGCACACCCACATCGCCCGCTTTGCCCTCTGCCTTATTGGCCACCAGCACGACGGGCGTACTGCCATTGCGGAGCCAGCGTCCAATCTCTTCGTCCAGCGGGTTCACGCCTTCTCGCGCGTCGAACATGAAGAGCGCAACATCGGCGCCCGCAACAGCGGCCTCCGTCTGCTGGCGCATGCGGCCGGGCAGGGTGTTGGGATCTTCATCCTCATAGCCCGCAGTATCGACGATCCGGAAATCCATGCCCACCAGCGTCGCGTCGCCCTCACGGCGATCACGCGTGACGCCTGGGCGATCGTCGACCAGCGCCAATCGCTTCCCGACCAGACGATTGAACAAGGTGGACTTGCCCACATTGGGCCGCCCGACGATGGCTACTGTGGGCAACATGGCCGCTATGGTTCCTTAAAAGCAAATGCCGCCCGGTCTGCGCTGGAAGAATTTCCTCGAAAGCGCGGACCGGACGGCGATCAATATAGAGTGTGTGCGGGGCTTACCGCAATGCTGTCAGCTTGCCATCATCCGCAAGGATGTAGAGCGTGTTGTTTGCGACAACCGGGGACAGTGACATTGCGCGATCAAGATCTGTCGCGGTCTGCACCGTACCCGTTGCCGGATCGACGTAAAGAAGGTCACCCTGAGTCGACACGAGGATCAGGCGATTGCCTGCCAGCACTGGACCGGTCCAGCGGATCGCTCCAGTCTTCTTCTTGGCCTTACGCCAGCGGTTGAGTTGGCTGATCCAGCGAATCTTACCTGTCGCGCGCGCAACGCACAGCAGCTTTGCATCGTCCGTCACGACGAAAACCCACTCGCCCGCGACGGAGGGGGTAGAGATTCCCGCGATGTTGATTTCCCACAAGCGCTGGCCGCTGACCAACTCATAGGACGCCATGCGGCCACCCTGACCGATGGCAAACACACGGCCGCGATCGATCACAGGATCGGCATCGATGTCCGTCAATGTCGCCACTGCCGTCGAAATGCTGGTGCGGGAAAGCGCATCGCCCCAAAGGGTCCGACCGTTTTCGTAGCGATAAGCGTTGAGTTCGCCCGAGCTATATCCCGCGATCACGGTGCCCTGCGCCGCCGCCGGAGCCGCCACGCCGAACACTGCCGTTACCTGCAACGTCGCGGACTCGGTCCACTGCGTCTCGCCATCGGTCTGGTTCAGCGCAAAAATCTGGTTGTCCTGGCTCATGACATAGACATGGCCGTTCGCCAGCGTCGGTGCACCACGGAGCGGGCCGCCCGGACGCTTTTTCCAAACAATCGCGCCATCAGCCACGTTCAAGGCGGCAACATCGCCGACACCGGTCGAGGCGAACACACGATCGCCGACAACACTGACGCCGCCGCCGAACAGCGATCGCCCATTGCCTTCCGCTGGCATGGCGGTCTGCCACAGGCGCGCACCGGTCTGCGCATCCATGGCAATAATGCGGGCGTCGGCGTCGATAACGAACAGCTTGCCCCCCGAGATGACGGGCGAGGACGCCAGCCGCGCGCGCGGCGTGCTGCCGGCGATGTTCGCGCTCCACGCCTGTGAAGGCGATGCGCCCAATGCGACATTGCCCATCGCCTTGGACTGATTGCCGCCCGGTTGGCTCCACTCGTCATTGGGGGCAGGCTCGGGCAGCGTCACCGCCACTTCAGCCAGTGTGGGATCGACTTCCACTCCCTGCTCAGTGGTCAGGATCGAGGTCCGCTTGCCTACGACCGGTGTCTTGGGGCCGCCCTTCTTGCCGCCGATGATGCCGCAGCCGCCCAGAAGCGCGATCCCCGCCAGCAGAGCGCCGCTCCGCATCAACTTATTGCGCATTATTGCCGCTTTCCTCATTTTCCGTCGCGTCAACCGCGTCGATCCCCAATAAGCCTGCCATCTGTCGCGCGCGTGAACGGATGGTCTGCGGCACTGCCTTGTCTTTCGCCATGGCGGCAAAAATCGGTCCGGCAAGATCGGGCTTGCCCATCTTCATATACGCAATCGCCGTCATCTCGCCTGCACTACCGAACCATGGATCGCCCGCTACCGCCAGCGGTTTCAGCCGCGCAACGATATCGGCGGGCTTCATCTTGTCGAATTCGATCGTCGTCTGACGCACGAGCGCCAGATCGCGGTAGGGTTTATCGAGGCTGCTGTCGGCGACCATATTCTTGTAGATCGCGAGCGCCCCGGCCTGATCGCCTTTGCCCACGGCCACCGCGGCCTTGGCAAGTTGTGCCGCCGCGCGGTATCCGGGCTGACCAGCCTTGGTCAGAGCTTCCAGCTTTGCGGCGTCGGGCGTTCCGCCGCCAGCGACAACGTCCAGCACCTTCGCCATTTCCTCGGCGGTTTCGCCGGACTTACGCGTGCTGTGATGTTCCCAATATAGCCATCCCGCAAAGGCAAGCAGCCCCACGACGATCACGCCGATCAGCCAACGACCATAACGCTGCCAGAAATTCAGCAGGCGGTCTTGGCGGACAGCATCATCGACTTCGCGTAAAAAGGCTTCATTGGATTGTGGCGTAAGGGCCAACAGGCGTCTCCGGAACTACAGCAATACAGGTGGATTTGGCCGCGGACCTTAGCGATCCGCTGCCCTTGCGCAACTTACTTTTTCGGGCGGTACACCTGCTCATCCGTAGGGAAGCTGCGGTCGCGCACTTCGCTGGCGTAGCGGGCCGCCGCGCCGGAAATAATCTCGCCCACCGCTTCATAGCGCTTCACGAAGCGCGGCACACGCTCGAACATGCCCAGCAAGTCTTCGGTCACAAGCACCTGCCCGTCGCAACGGGCCGATGCGCCGATGCCGATTGTTGGGCAAGGGACTGCGGCGGTGATCGTATCCGCAATTTCCTCCAGCACGCCCTCGACGACGATCGCGAATGCGCCTGCGTCAGCTACAGCCTTGGCATCGCGTAATATTTTGGCGGCTTCGGCTTCACTGCGGCCGCGTGCGCCATAGCCGCCAAGCGCATTGACAGCTTGCGGCGTAAGGCCGACGTGCCCGCAAACCGGAATACCCCGTGCGGAAAGGAACGCCACGGTCTCCGCCATGGCCTCTCCGCCCTCCAGCTTCACGCCCGCCGCGCCCGTTTCCTTCAGGATGCGTGCCGCACTTTCGAACGCCTGCGCGGGCGAGACTTCGTAGCTGCCGAAAGGCATGTCGACGATCACGACCGAATGATAGCTTCCCCGCACCACCGCGGCCCCATGCGCGCAGATCATGTCGAGGCTGACCGGAACCGTGGAGGGCAGTCCGTAGATGACCTGCCCCAACGAATCGCCCACCAGCAGAACGTCGCAATGCGGATCGAGCAATTGCGCCATGCGCGCCGTATAGGCCGTTAGCATTACAATCGGCTCAGCTGTGAAGCCTTGCGCCTTGCGCGCACGGATGCCGGGCACGGTAAGCCGCTTCATTGGCGCGGGGGTGGGGGTGGCGCGGCTGGCCGACGTATCAATGGTGAAGGTCGTAGACATGGCAGCGCTGTACTCCACCCACGGTGCACGCGCAAATCGAGTGAGGGCAGGGGGCGACGTCGTCGTCGCCCCTTAACTCAGCAACCTAGAAGCTGGCGCGGAGCGTCACGCCATAGGTGCGCGGATCGGCGGGCTGACCCACGACAAGGCCGGTGCTGCCCGACTGATTTTGCAGCAGTTCGAAATACTTCTCATCGAACGCGTTGCGGACCCAGGCCGAGACATCCCATTTGCCGTCGGTCCGGAAGCCGAGCCGGAAATTAGCCAACGAGTAACCGCTAATGTCATTGTAGATCGATCGCGAAGGATTGGACGAGAATTTCGAGCGATAGCTGCCGTCGAATGCCAGATATGCTTCGCCCTGCTCACCCAGCAGCTTGGTCGGGATGTTATACTCCGCGCCGTAAGCGAATGCCCATTTCGAGATGCCCGGCAGCCATTGACCGGAAACATCGCAGAACGGCGCGCTGACCGATGGATTGGCGGCGGTGCTGGGGACTCCGGGCGCGGTCGGCGTACCGATGATGTTGCCATTCGCGTCTACCGGCAGGGTTGTCGCTCCGCCGGAACGTTCGGGCGGGCAGGGGGCATCTGGGAACTTCACATATTCATGATCGGTGAAGGCGCCGTTGACATAGAGGGTCAGGCGATCACTGGGCCGGAAATTGAAATCCGCTTCTACGCCGCGCACCCGGATCTTGTCGGCATTGGCAAGATAGCCGCGGATCACGCCCACCTGGCTGTTGGTTACGGTCGCCTGATAATCCTTAACTTCGGTCCAGAAGGCCGCGAGGTTGAACGTCGCGCGGCGATCCAGGAACTGGGTCTTCAGGCCGAGTTCGAAGTGATTGACCTTTTCCGGCTTGACCGTTTCCACCGCCGTGATGGGATTGCCAGCCGTATCAAGCGGGATGCCGGACAGGTTAATACCTCCCGATTTGAAGCTGCGCGCATAGGTCGCATAGGCCAGAACATCGCGCGCCACGTCATAGGACGCCGTGAAGTCGTAGGACAGGTTCCAGTCGCTGAATTTCGGGCTGTAGTTCAAAGGGGACAATACGCCGCGCTGAAGGCCGTTTTCCGTCGTGCCACCCGTTGCAGGAACCGGTCGCCCCGCGCCGTCGAATACAGTGGAGATATATTTGCCGTTCTTCTTGTCATAGTTCAGCCGGATACCCGGCTGAACACGCAGGGCGTCGGTAATGCGCCACGTAAGCTGACCGAAAGCGGCAAGGCTGGTGTTCTTGAGGCCGATGTCGTTCTCCGACCGCAGGCCGTTCAGTATCTCCGGCCGGTTCGCGTTCGCACCGCTCAGCAACCAGCGGCTCGCCAGCGGCCCCTGCACCTGCAAGCCCTCCGTGTCGACGGTCTGGTGGAAAGCATAGAGGCCTACGACATAATCGATCTTGTTCTTGCCAGACGACGCGTAGCGCAGTTCCTGGCTCCACTGCTCCTGCTGCGAAGGGTTCTGCGAAACGGTGGTGATTGGCAGGCCGATATAGTCGCGGTCGTTCTGCGGCCCCCACTTCCACTTACGCCATGCGGAAACGGACGTCAGCGTGCCAGGACCAAGATCCCATTCCGCCAGTAGCGACACGCCGCCAAAGTCCTGCTTTGCTTCGATGCCGGCATCCAGGTCGGTCACGCGATCGAACGGATCGAAGCTGGGCGGACTATAGTTGCCCGACGCCGCCGCGAGTTGCTCATACTGACGGTTCAGCGCGCGCTGCGTTGTTCCCACACGCGCATAATATTGGCCATAACCATTGGGCCGCTGACGGCTGTAGTCGCCGGAAAGCGTCAGGTTGAGACTATCGGTGGCGCGCAGAAGGAACTGCGCCTTGAAGCCGACATTGTCTTGATCGTTGATATCCTGCCGCGAAGTGACGTTGTAGATCGATCCCTTACGCTTCGTCACCGACGTGCCGAGGCGAACCGCCAGCTTGTCCTCAATCAGCGGCCCGGAAATAGATGCCTTTCCTTGCACCAGCCCCAGATTGCCCACCGTCAGTTCGGCGCGACCCTCCGGCGTAAAACTCGGTTTGCGGCTGGTGATGTTGATGGCCCCGGCCGTCGTGTTCTTGCCGTACAAAGTACCCTGCGGACCGCGCAGGATTTCAATCTGGTCGACATCCAGGAAGTCAAAGGTCGAAGAGGCGCTACGCGCATAATAGACCTGATCGACATAGATGCCCACGCCCTGCTCAATGCCGTCGTTCGTCAGACCGAACGGTGCGCCCAGGCCACGGATATTGGCGGCGGAGTTGCGCGGATTGCTGGAATAGAACTGCACCGAGGGCTGGAGTTGCGTCAGGCGTCCGACGTTGAATGTGCCGGAAGATTCCAGCGTCTTCGAATCCAGCACGGCGATGGCGAGAGGCACATCCTGCGCACGCTCGGCGCGGCGGCGAGCCGTTACGATGATCGCGTTGGTGGTAGTCGGTGCGGCCTCCACCGCCTCGTCAGCCACAGGCGCGGTCTGCTCCTGCGCATAGGCGACAGGCACCGCGAGAGATGTGCTCGCCACAGTGGCGAGCAACAGGAAACGCACCGTCATAAAACCCCCTATGTCTATATTCCGTTGTCGGATTCAGTAGTCAGCACACTCCATGGCTCCGGCAGTGCGCGGTAATCTTCGTCTTGAATTCGATTAAGCGTTGAATCGAGTTTTCTCCGTCACATCCACTTGCACGACCCGCGCATCGTGGACGGTCAAGGTGATCGAGCCGAAGCGCAACGCTTCCAGCGCAGTCCGAACCTGCGCCACGCTTCGTTCGATATCGATCCGCGCGGGCTGGGGGCTGGCTGGTGCCGTAGCAAAGCGTTCAGGTTCGTTGTTGCTCATCTCTTCCTCTTGCCTCCTAATATCTCAACTCATGAGATAGACAAAAAAGCAATGCTCGGGTGACGACAAGATAAACTATGCGGCTATTGCGCTATGATCGATGTCCGCTCACCCCGAGGCGCCAGAGCCGATAAAGGCGATGGGTGTGACCGCCCCGGGATTTGATCCTCCGATGCGGCGATGAGCCGATCCAGCAGCGATTGACCAAACCGCCAGTCACCCAATCCGCTGGCGGCGTTGATATGGCCGCTATGTCCAGCATCGATGATGGTGCTTCCCCAGTCCTTGCCAATGCTGTGGGCGCGTTCAAAGAAGATGTAAGGATCATCTCGACTGGCAACGAGAATGGAAGGAAAAGGCAATGTGCCGCGCGGCACGGGACCGAAACCGCCGATCGTCTCGGGCGTCTCCATCCGATCGCAATCGGGCGGCGCTACCAGCAACGCTCCCGCGACGGGCCACCCGTAAGGCTGGTTCTGCAAAGCCCCCCACCACGCCACGGCGAGACAACCAAGGCTATGCGCCGCCAGGATAATCGGCGCGCCATGGGCATGAGCCGTCTCACGGATCGCCGCGTCCAGTCTATTGACCCAGATATTGCGGCTGGGACTCGCCCAGCTTCCCAGATCCACTCTATGACAGTCGCCACGTGTCCTTTCCCAGATGGTCTGCCAATGGTCCGGACCGCTGTTGTTCAACCCCGGCACAGTCAACACGACTGGCTGTTGCGCGCACCCTGTTTGTCCGAATCGGTCCATCGTCCTGCTCCACATTGAGGCAGGATCAACATAATTCTATTGCAAAAGTAGACAATAGGTGAGCGCCCGAATGTGGCGAAACTTAGGCGATCCGAAATGCACTATTTTGCCGGGAAATAATCTGCTGCTACGGCGTGTCCATTGCGACCGGTATCGGCTGCCCCAAACTGATCCCATCTAGCACCCGCGCGGTCTCGTCCCTCACCAGCAGCATCAGGCGATGCAGCCTGCATTCCGACTCTGGCAGGCAGTTCGTGCAAGTCTCATGAGCAAATCGACTGGCGCACGGCGTGAGCGCCAATGAGCCCCGCGTCAGACGCACAATATCGCCGTAGCTTATGTCAATCGGGGACAGCGCCAGCCAGTATCCGCCGTCCCTGCCGCGTTGCGTATCGACCAAACCCTCCCGGGAAAGTTCCGACAAGATCACAGTCAGGAACTTGGAAGGAATGTTCTGCGTCTCGGCAATGTCGGTCAGCGGCACCGGACCCTGGCCGTAGTTATCCGCCAGATGCTGAAGCGCGCGAATGGCATAACGAGTTTTCTGGGACAGCATGACCCTTCAATCGACCCATCGCTCCGCAAATTCAAGCTTTGTGGAAGAGATAGTCGCCGAAGTGCATCAGGGTTTCAGAGCGGCACGCGCCAGCCCCGGAAAGTCACTGAAGATCCCATCGACACCCGTTGCCACAATTGCCCGCACCGCTCCTGCAAAGTCACCATGCGCCGCCGGATCGTCACCTCGTTTCATGCTTGGAGGCAGGAACATGTTCTCCGCGCGCAAGGTCCACATATGGACCTGCAAGCCTGCTTCATGCGCACGCGCGACAAAGCCGGTGTCACTGCCATCCGAATTGACGATTAACGTGCCTTCCGCGCCGATCGCGTCGGCATAGGCAGCGATCTGCTTCATGCCCTCAAGCGTCAGCATATCGGCATATTGCAAGCTCTTCTGATCGGCGGGGCCTTCCGCCGAAGCGACAAGCTGCACCAGCCGCAGCCGGGTCTTGGTGCGCAGCGCTTTCAGATTGTCGACTTCGAACGACTGGATGAATACCGGATCGTCCGCACTGACATAACCAAAACGCTCCAGCATCGCGAGCAACGGCGCTTCATGCGGAAGGCCGATTGAGGCGAAATAACTGGGATGCTTGGTTTCGGGATATACGCCGATACGCCGCCGGGTTTCGGCGTTCTTCGCCTCGATCAGCTTCAGCACTTCCTCGAATGTCGGCACCTGATACAGGCCATCGAAGCGGCGATTGGCGGTACGAACCTCAGGCAGTCGCTCCCGCGCGCGCAAAGTGCGTAGCTCAGCAAGCGTGAAGTCCTCAGTGAACCATCCCGTGATTTGCGTGCCGTCGATGGTCTTCGTCGTCTTGCGGTCCGCAAATTCAGGATGCGCCGCTACGTCCGTCGTGCCACCAATCTCGTTCTCATGCCGTACGACCAGCACGCCATCCTTCGTGAGCACAAGGTCCGGTTCGATATAGTCCGCACCCTGGTCGATCGCGCGTTCATATCCGGCCAGCGTATGCTCGGGCCGCTCTCCGCTCGCGCCGCGATGCGCAATGATGATAGGTTCGGCCATGGCGAGCGAAGGGATAACGGCGAGCAGCGCCGCTGCAAACAGGGTTTTCAGCATAATCCTGCGGTAATGCGCTCGTAAGACATGTATGTGACGCTCATGCAAATGCCTGCGCATAAGCGTCCGGCTTGAACCCGACCAGCCTCCGGTCGCCAAGGTCGAGCACCGGCCGCTTAACCATCGAGGGGTTGGCAACCATCAGCGCGACGGCCTTCTCAGTATCGATATTCTGTTTGTCCGCTTCGGGAAGGCCCCGGAATGTCGTTCCCGCTCGATTGAGAATCACTTCCCAACCATGCTCATCGATCCATCGACGCAGGGTGTCCGAGTCGATCCCGGACTGCTTGTAGTCGTGAAATGCATAGGCCACCTCACGCCCTTCCAGCCACGTTCGCGCCTTCTTGATCGTGTCGCAGTTCTTGATGCCGTACATCGTGATGGTCACGCGCTGTCCCTTTCGCTGCGTCGATCTATTCCGCTATGCGCACCCAAGCCGCGCCTTCATGCCCGAACGGAGCAATATCGGGATGGCAGATTTCCGCCAAAATCTCTGCCGACTCCACCAGCCGGGGTCCGGGCCGGTTGAAGAAATACTGACCATCCGTCGCATACACGCGCCCCTCCTGCACCGCGCGCAAAGCCCGCCAGCGCGGATCGGCACTGAGAGACGGATATTCGTCCAGTGCCTGCGCAATCCGGAAGCCGCAGGGCATCAGGACCAGCACATCAGGATCGGCGGCGGCAAGTTGTTCCCACTCGATCCACGGTGAATGCTGCCCCGGTGTCGCGAGCACGCTGGTGCCGCCCGCTACCTCGATAAGTTCGGGCACCCAATTGCCCGCGACCATCAGCGGATCGAGCCACTCGATCGCGGCAACGCGCGGCTTTGGCTTGCCGGCAACCGCTATATTAATTGCCGCCATCCGTGCTTGCAGTTGCGCAACCACTTCCCGTGCGCGATCCTCCGCATCGAGCGCCGCTCCGACGCGCAGGAAATCCCCCCACACATCGGCCATATCGTCGGGTGCCAGGCTGACGAGCGTCGGCTCCTGTCCAGTCCACTGCGCTATGGCATCCTCCAGATCGGCCGGCGTCACCGCGCACACCGCGCATTGGGTTTGGGTGAGGATCACGTCCGGCTGCAATGCGCGCAGCTTCTCGCCGTCGACTTCGTAGACTGAAAGACCCGAAGCGACGATCTCCTGCACGCGCAGTTCGATTTCGCCGGATTTTAACCCCTTCGCCAGCTTCGACTTCGTGATGGGCGGCAGCGACTCGACAGCGCTAGGCCAATCGCATTCATGACTGCGCCCCACCAGTTGCTCGCCAAATCCCAGCGCCACAGCGATCTCAGTTGCGCTCGGCAGCAGGGAGACGATCCGCCGATTCTCCATCATCAGGCGACCTGCCGCAGCGCCGTGACTTCGATTTCAATCTTCATTTCGGGTTTTACGAGGCCGCACACGATGCAGGTCGCCGCAGGACGGATATCACCAAACACTGCCCCCAGCGCAGAACCGATCTCATCCCAATAGGCCGCATCACTGATATAATATGTGGCGCGGACGACATCGGCGAAGCTGAAGCCGCCCTCTTCCAGCGCCTTACCGATGACACCAAGCGCATTGCCGGCCTGCTCCGCCACGGCATCAGGCATCACTCGCGTCTCCGGATCATAGCCAGTCGTGCCCGCGACGAAGCACCAATCGCCTTGAACTACGGCGCGTGAATAGCCGACCTGCGTCTCAAAGGGAGAGCCAGAGGATATCAATTTACGTGTCATCTTCAGCCTATTGTTCGTGAGCGCGGAGCACCGCCCGTAACGGAGAAATGCGCGGCACGTCCAGCCTCATAAAGGATTAATTGGAGGATGACGGGGCAACCTTCTCCGTCAGTGGGCAATGCGCGATCCGCCTTACATTTCCTGCAGGAACCCGGTTGACGACAACCCCACGCTGATGGCAATGGCAACCATCATCGGTTCGGCGAACCGTAAGCGGGTATAGCTCAATGGTAGAGCACTAGCCTTCCAAGCTTGTGATGCGGGTTCGATCCCCGCTACCCGCTCCACGCTTTTCTGCCATCATGTGAACGCCGAACCTTGGTCCAGAGCGCGGATGTGCAAGAGGATGCTCGCCGGCCCGGTCATCAGCCCCTTGCGATAAAGGCGCGCCAGCCGCCGAGGTGAGTGATATCCTCCGCACCATCCAACGCGCGTGGCTCGGCAACGAAGCCTTTAACGCTGGTGCCGTCCGCCAAAGTCACCGTGCCTATGGCGAGCGGCGCCGGGACTTCCACGACGAAGCTGCCGAAGGCGGCGACGTCCAGTTCGTAAACCTCCAGGGCGATGGCTGCGCCATCCTCACTGTGCACCAGCGCTGGCTTTGGTGGGACGCTGTCGGCCATGGCGTAAAGACGATACGTCGGCGCGGTCTCGAATGCGCCCACGAAAGTCGCGTTTCGTGACGTAAGCTGCCAATGCAGAGGCATGTCCTTAAGATGAGCGCCCACGACGGCCAATTTCACGGTTTGCATTCTTCCCTCCAGATCAAGTGGTGGTGACGCTGGCAGGTCTGCCATTGCGAGATAGCTGTCGGCCGTGTCAAGCAGGCCATGATCGCTGTCGGCAGGACCGATCAACGTGATGCCGAAACCCGTACCGTTCGATCGAGCGCCAGCGGGCACCGCCACTGCCGCCATGTCGAGCAGGTTCACGAAGTTGGTGTAGAAGCCAAGATTGCTGTTCAGCGCGATGGGCGCCGCCGCCAGTTCCGCGACGCGATACGTCGTTCCGGTGGTAGGAAAAGCAAGCAAGTCGACTGCGTCCCACAGTTCGTCCGTATGGCGCTTCAATTCCGCAAGGCGGTAGATGCCGTTGAACAACTCTACGGCGCTGATGGCGCTTCCGGGTTCCACGACTGCGCGGACCGTCTCGTCTATTGCATTGGGATTGGTGGCCAGGAGGTCGGCGAGCGCAGCGGCGCGCTCCGCAACCCAGGGGCCGCCATATAAAAGACGCGCCGCCTCCTGGAGCGGAGCCAGGTCGATCTCGATGATTTGCGCCGTCGCGGCCAGCCTTTCGAGCGCGCGATCGTAAAGATATTCCGATTCGCTGTCGCCAAACCAGACGCGTTGGTCCCTGCGCGGAACACCTAAGCGTTGCGCCGATAGTGAGCGGTTGGCCAACGGTTTCGAGTAAGAGTGGGCAGGATCGAAGCCCGCTACGACTTCATCCACAAGGCGCGCATCCGCTATGGTGTCTGTAAACACCGTAATACAGTCGAGCGTGCGGCAGGCAGGAATAAGACCGCGTGTGCTCCAGCGGCCTTTGCTGGGCTTCAATCCTATGAGATGGTTGAAGGCGGCAGGCACGCGCCCTGAACCTGCGGTGTCCGTACCCAGTGCGAAGCCCACAATTCCAGCCGCAACCGCAATGGACGAGCCGGAGCTCGAACCGCCACTGACATAGGCCAGATTATAGGCGTTGTGGGGAATGCCGTAAGGACTGCGTGTGCCTACAAGCCCGGTCGCAAACTGATCTAGGTTGGTCTTGCCGATGCAGATCGCCCCCGCCGCGGTCAGCCGCTCGACGACGCTTGCTGACACCTCGGGCCGATAAGCGAAATCGGGACAGGCGGCCGTGGTCTCGAAACCTGCGACATCGATATTGTCCTTCACGGCGAACGGGACGCCTGCCAGAGGCAGCCGTTCTCCGGCTGCGATCCGAGCATCGATGGCGCGGGCCGCGGCGAGCAGGTCGTTGGGCGCGATACGGCTTATCCATATTTGCGGCTGAACGGCGTCATAGGCGGAGAGACGGGCAAGCGTCTCTTCCGCAACGGTAACGGCGCTTGACGTGCCATTGTTGACCGCTGCGGCGATAGCGGCGACGTTACGCCGGTCCAGAACGGTCATGGATGCCGCCTCAGCGCCAGTAAAGGCGTACCGGGTTGCAACGATTGCCGTTCCTGCATGTAAAGAGCGGCGATCGTGCCGCTACCTGGACTTTCCAGCGGACACTCCATTTTCATCGCCTCGATAACGGCGATTACGTCCCCCGCCTTCACTTGGTCGCCAGGAGCCACCAGCAGCTTCCAGACGCTGCCGCCAAACGGCGCTTCGATAAGGTCCGCGCCTTCCGGCACATCTATGGATGCGGCGGCCGTCCCATCCGTTTCGGAATTTCCGGCCAGATCGGTGAGGCGATCGAATTCCCCGCTCCGCTGCCATTCGGCGCGCTCTTCATTGAAGGCGGCCAGACGTTGCGCTTCAAAGTTCGCGATGGAGTCTGCGTTGTCCGCAAGAAAGGCGCGATAGTCGGCCAGCCGGAATTCGGATTGCTCGACATGAATGGAGCGGCGGCCGCTCGGGAAGTCGCGACGCCAGTCCGTCAACTCTTCCGCGCTTACCTTGAAGAAGCGAATCTGGTCGAAGAAACGCAGTAGCCACGGCTTGCCATCGACGAAGGCGTCGGTCTGCCGATGCGTGTTCCATACCTGAATGGTGCGGCCGAAGAGCTGATAACCGCCTGGCCCCTCCATTCCGTAGATGCACATATATGCGCCGCCGATGCCCACGACATTGGGCGGAGTCCATGTGCGAGCAGGGTTGTACTTGGTCGTGACCAGCCGATGACGGGGATCGACCGGCGTTGCCACCGGCGCACCGAGATACACGTCGCCCAGCCCCAACACGAGATAGCTGGCGTCGAATATGAGGTTCTCGACAGCGTCCGCGTCCGGCAGAGCGTTGATGCGCCGGATGAATTCGATATTGTCCGGACACCACGGTGCGTCGTCGCGAACGGCGCTCATATATTTTTCGATCGTCTCGATCGTGGCGGGATCGCGCCAGCTTAGCGGTAGATGGACGATACGAGAGGGGATTGAGAAATCCTCCAGATCGCCCAGCCGCTCCTCGGCCGCAATCAGGGCTGCCAGCGCGCTCTGCTGATCCAACCGTCGTCCGTCGAAATGAAGCTGAAGCGACCGGATGCCTGGCACGATATCGATGACGCCGGGCAGTGCCTGCTTTTCGAGTTCGCACATCAGCGCGTGAACGCGAATGCGCAATTCGATGTCGAGCACGATCGGGCCGTATTCGACCAATATGTTGCGATCGCCCTGTTGTCGGTAAACCGTGCGCGGTCTTGCCGCCGTGGCCGGGATGTCTGCAAGAACAGGGGAAAGATCGGCGATGGCGCAGGACGGTTGTTCCGCTATGTCCGTGACGAGCGTCAGGGAAGCATTGTCCGCAGCTTCAGCCTCATCAATGGTGACGGGCACAAATTGGATACGGTCGCCGGGGGCGAGTTGCCCTATCTTCCACCGATCTGCCGTGATTATCACGAAAGGGCAGACGAAACCGCCGAGCGAGGGACCATCGGGTCCAAGAATGATCGGCATGTCGCCAGTGAAGTCCACCGCACCGATCGCATAGGGGTTGTCGTGGATATTCGAAGGGTGCAGGCCCGCCTCTCCACCATCGGTCCGCGCCCACTGCGGCTTTGGACCGATCAGGCGCACGCCAGTGCGGTTGCTGTTGTAGTGCACCTGCCAATCGGCAGCGACGATCGTGGTAATATCCTCGTTGGTAAAGAAGTCGGGCGCGCCATGTGGACCGTAAAGGACGCGCAACGTCCATGTTTCCGTGAATTCGGACGCTGGAATGGGTATCGGCAGCGTTCCAGCCTCTGTTCTCTGTAAATGTAGCGTGTCGCCCGCCAGCAGCCGCCGCGCGGCATGTCCGCCGAATTGACCCAATTCAAATGTGCTGCGGCTGTCGAGATAAGGCGCAATGTCGAGGCCACCCGCGAAGAGAATATACCCCCGAATGCCGCCGCCGCAGACTCGGCCAAGCGCGAGCGTTTGACCCGCCTGTACGTCAACGGCCGAGCCGCGTTCGACTGGTATATCGTCCAGAGTTGCGCCGAAATCGGCGCCCATCAGACACAACCGCGCGGGTGCATTGAAGAACAGCGTAGGTCCGCTGACGGTGACTTCCAGGCCCGCCATGCCTTCTGGATTGCCGAGCAGCCGGTTCCCGATGCGAAAGGAGCGATCATCCATCGGGCCGGATGGCGGCACGCCGATCGCCCACAAACCTTGGCGGCCGGGCCAGTCCTGAACAGTGGTCGCGGTGCCGCCGCTCACTACGCGGATGCTTTGCGGGGTGTAGGCAATCGTGTCGAGGAGGCGCGTCGACACTTCTCCGTTAACGAACGGTTCGGTCCGGACGACCTCTCGCAGCCAGCGCAGATTGGTTTCGATGCCGTCGATCCGACTTTCGTCCAGGGCATCCTGCATGGCCCGGACTGCCGCTTCCCGCGCGGGGGCGTGCACGATCAGCTTGGCCAGCATTGGATCATACCAGGCGCTGACCGTACTGCCCGCCATGCACCACGTCTCGGTACGAATGTTCGGTGGGAAGCTAACAGCGGTCAGCGTGCCGGATGTTGGACGATAATCGAGAGCGGGATCCTCGGCATAGAGGCGCACCTGCACGGCATGGCCGCGAGGCGCAGGCGGCTCGGCATCGAGGAAAGCGAAATCTCCCGCAGCACCCCGGATCATCCACTCGACCAGATCGATGCCCATCACTTCCTCGGTGACGCCATGCTCGACCTGAAGCCGGGTGTTCATCTCAAGGAAGAAGAATTGCTGCCGCTCGGCATCGAACAGGAATTCGACGGTGCCGGCGGAGCGATAACGTGCGGCTTCCCCCAGGCGGACAGCGGCAGCGATGAGTTCGCTGCGTATGGCTGCGGAAAGGAGCGGCGCTGGCGCTTCTTCGACTACCTTCTGATTGCGGCGCTGGAGCGAGCAATCTCGCTCGCCCAGCGGCATGATGCGCCCGGCTCCATCACCGAAGATCTGCACCTCGATATGGCGAGCACGCCCGATATAGCGTTCAAGGAATACGCCCGCATCGCCGAAATTGCCTTCGCCCAGGCGTGCCACCCCCGCAAAGCCCTCTCGCACCGCCGCCTCATCCTCGCAGATGCGCATGCCGATGCCGCCACCGCCCGCCGTCGCCTTGAGTATGACGGGATAGCCGATCTCCTGCGCGGCCTTGGCTGCTTCCTCCTCGTCCGTCAGCAGACCGGTTCCGGGCGCCAGCGGTACACCATGTCCGGCGGCCAACGCGCGCGCGCTGTGCTTCAGGCCGAAGGTGCGGATATTCTCCGGCGTCGGCCCGATGAAGACGATTCCCGCAGCAGCGCACGCTTCGGCAAACTCGGCATTTTCCGCGAGAAAGCCGTAGCCAGGATGGACCGCGCCAGCACCGCTATCCTTTGCAGCCTTCAGGATCGCAGCGATGTTCAAGTAGCTTTCGGTCGCGGGTGCTGGACCGATACAGATCGCCTCGTCCGCCTGCGAAACGTGCAGCGACCCGACGTCGGCTTCCGAATAGACGGCGACGGACCGCAAACCCATATGGCGCAGCGTGCGAATGATCCGGGTGGCGATTGCCCCCCGGTTCGCGACCAGAACGGTGTCGAAGCTCATGCGGTGACGATCATCCTTACGGGTGTCGGATTGAAGGCATTGCAGGGATTGTTGATCTGCGGGCAGTTGGACACGACGACGACCACGTCCATCTCCGCCCGCAGATCGACTGTCAGGCCGGGTGCCGAAATGCCATCGACGATGCCCAGTGCGCCGTCGTCCTCCACCGGGACGTTCATGAAGAAATTGATATTGGAGACGATATCGCGCTTGCCGCGGCCTTCAGTCAGATTGGCCTCCAGGAAGTTCTCGACGCAGGCATGTTGGGATTTGGTATGGTGGCCGTAGCGTAGTGTGTTGGACTCACAAGAGCAGGCGCCGCCGATCGTGTCGTGATATTCGACCGAAGTGTCGACGATCGTCATCATCGCCCGCCCTTCGTTTGACCGCAGCACGGTGCCGGAACGAAGGAACAGGTTTTGCTGTGCTGAGACCGTATCCTGCGCGCTGTAACGCTCCGCATCATCGGCTGCGGAATAGAGAAGGAAATCGACGGCCTGGTTGCCCTCCAGATCGACGATCCGAAGGGTTTGCCCAGCAGCGACATGATACAACCAGGGTGCGCGGGCGGCTACAATCTCGTCATGAACGACATTGCCGGGAAGGCCTGTCATATGCGGATCGATGGTCATTTTGGCCTCTCTTCCGTGTTTAGCGACGGAAATAGTCTTCGACATTCAGGAAAGCGCGTAATCCTTCCGGCGTAGCCATACGAACAGGATCATCGGCAGGCGTAACCGCGCCGCGCCAGGCCGTCGCCCGCAGGGGCGTCACAGTCCATTCAGAGCGCGGGTCCAGCACATGCGGGCAATTAGCGATGACGACGATCACATCCATCTCTGCGCGCAAGATCATGGCACGTCCGGCGTCAAATGGGCCGATGACGGGAGTGATGGTCCCGTCGGCCTCGATCCGTGTGCCCTTGAACAGGTTCACGCAGGGATGGACGTCCCGCCGTTGCAGCCCATGCTTGGCCGACCCGAGCAACAGGCGGTCGCGCCCATTGGGAAAAGCGCCGCTGTTGCGACCTTCGCCATATCTAGCGAGATTGGTCGCGGCATTGGAGGTGCCGCAGAAGGCATCATGGGTGCCTGCGCCATCCTCCATTATGCTCATCAGGACGCGACCCATATCGGACAGAAGCAGCTTGCCTCCGCCCAGATAGGCATTCCACTGTATCTTCACCGTGTCCGCAACGTTGAGCCGCTCGGTCGGCATCTCGGCATTGTAGATTAGCATTGAAGCGCAAGCGTCGCCTCGCAAATCGATCAGGCGGAGGCGGGAACCGCGTGAGAGTTTCCGGGTCGCATAACCGCCCGCCGCAATCGTTTCTTCCCACAACAGGTCGGCGGCGGTCACATTCTCAGGCAAGTCCTCGGCGACTGGCGGCACGCGCGGCATCGCTTCCGCCACCGTTCCGGCCATGGCTCGGGCGTGATCCCGGGCAGCCATAGGATCGGCAAGCATTGCCGTCATGCAGCGGCCCCCTTGTTCGCCCAGTGCCTGCTTGGGGCTGCGCTGTCGTCTTTCTCCATGCCCTCCTGCTCATGCAATTGCGGTAGCAGGGCGGTGGTGGTGACAAGCTGCAATTGATGCACACCCCGAACGCCGCGCAAGGCGTCGCACAGTTCCTTCAGTCGTGTGGCTGGTCCCTGCACCAGCAGCACTTCGAGCGACTGGTCACCTTCCAGAAAGACATGCTGGGATGAGATGACCTCCTTCAGATAGTCGGCTTGCGTTTGGGAAAGCTGCTGCCGCACGCGGCCGCGATCGCCTCGGTACACAAGCGTGATCGTGCCGGCGAGCATGTCTTCCGGGCGTGTCAGCGCCTCATGTTCGGCAAGCGCATGCCGTATGAGTTCTGCAATCAGTTGCGACCGGGAAGGAAGACCGCGCTCTTCGACCATCACGTCGAGTTGGCGGAACAGTTCTGCGGGAAGGCTCATGCTGAGCCGGGCAAGATTAGTGGGTTCGGTGCTCATCCTACGCTCTTTTCAATTATTACTATTCTCGTCAAGTGTAATACTTTCTTTGACGCCATCCCGTGCCGGTGCTGCGACGCGGACTCTTCTGGCAAGCGGAAGGTCATAGACCGCAGTTGCGCCGAAGCGATGAGGTGCGTGTGGATCGCGGCGGCGCTTGTCCAGTGTCAGAACGCGCGTGCCAAGAGAGAAGGCTTCTCTGATATCGTGCGTGACCATGATGACAGTCAGCGAATAGTCGCTCCACAGCCGCGTTATCAGGGCGTGCATGTCCGCCCTGATGCCGGGGTCAAGCGCGCCGAAAGGTTCGTCGAGGAGCAGGATGCGTGGCCGCTTGATAAGCGCTTGCGCGATGGCAAGGCGTTGCTGCATCCCGCCCGACATCTGCGCAGGATAGAGATGCAGGCTGTCGCCCAAGCCGACGGCGTGCAGCATTTCCTCTGCCTCGGCTACGGCGGCGCGGCGGCGCGCACCGAAGAGCCGGGCCGCCAGCGGCGCCTGCGCGCACTCAAGTCCAAAGACCGTGTTGCGCAGGACGGACATGTGCGGAAACACGGAATAGCGCTGGAACACCACGCCGCGATCCGGTCCGCACTCTGGCGGAAGCGGCGTGCCATCCAGCATGATCGAACCTCGAGTCGGGATTTCCTGACCCAAAATGATGCGCAACAGGCTGCTCTTGCCGGCACCCGATGGCCCGATGATGGAGACGAAGGAGCCTGCCTCGATGTCGAGATTGACTCGCTCCAGCACGACCTTGTCGCCATACTCGACCCAGATATTGCGAAGGCTCAGCAGCGCGCTCAATGGTCCGCTCCATGCACCCAAGGGTACAGGCGGCGGCTCGACCATGTCAGGAGAACGTCCATTGCAATGGCGAGGAGCGCGATCCATGCGACGTAAGGGAGAATGATATCCATCGAAAGATAGCGGCGGACGAGGAAGATGCGATAGCCAAGGCCGACATCAGAAGCGATCGCCTCCGCCGAAATCAGGAATACCCAGGCGGGGCCGAGCGATAGCCGTACTGCCTGGATCAGGCGCGGCATGGCCTGTGGTAGCGCGACGCGAATCATTAATTGCCAACTGCTTGCACCCAACGTCTGTGCCTTGACGATCTGTTCCCTTGGGAGGGCCGCAATATGGGCTGCGACGTCACGGATCATAAATGGCGCGATACCGATGACGATCAACGCCACTTTCGCCGTCTCGCCAAGACCGAAGGCGATGAACAAGATCGGCAGCAGCGCGATCGGCGGTATCACGGCAATTCCCGTCACCAGCGGACCAAAAGTAGCGCGTACCGGCGGTAGTACGCCCAGGAGTAACCCTACCAATAGGGCCGATAATGTGGATATACCCAGACCCAGCCCCAGTCGCTGAAGGCTCGCGATTGTGTCCGCCCAGAAGATAAGTTGCCCGGAAAGCTGGTCTGGCTGGAACAGCAGCGCCGACATCGCCTCCATCATGCTGCTGGGCAAGGGCAAGATCTTATCGTTGGGATTGGCAGCATGACGGCTGGCTGCAACCAGAAGATAAAGCAGCACCAGCAGGAGGATAGGTATTGCGCCCAATAGGATGCTGTTACCCCTCCGGACGCGTCGGTTCACCCAGCGCATGACATCCTTTCCCTGCTATGCCGCACCCGCTCAGAGCTTACCATCGGCCGCCATTTGCATATAGCTTGCGTCGAAGCGCAGAGTCACATGGCTGGCGTCGCCAAGCGTCTTGTTGCCTGGGAAAGCCATACCCACTGCATCGGCGGACTTTGCGCCTTGGCCAAAGAGCCCCTTGGAATAGCTGAAGTCCCGCACACGCGTCATGGTGGTGATGAGCGCGGGGGCCGATGTGGCCGCTACCGCCGCCTTTGGATCGCTGTAAAGATAAGTGGTGGAAAGCTGGCTGTCGAACATTTCCGGCTTGGTGCCTGCCAGCTTAGCCATGGCCGCACGCGCGGCCTTTCCCTGCGCATCCTGTCGCTGCATCAGCGCGGTCGTCTCGTACCAGATGCCGGCCAATGCCTTGCCCAGATTGGGGTTGGTCTTCAGTGTCGCCGTGTCGACGACGAGCAGGTCGAGTATCTCACCGGGGATGTCGGCTGAACTGAAGACTTCTTTTGCGCCAGGCGTCGCTTTCATGACGGAAAGTTGCGGGTTCCAGGCGACGGCGGCCCTCGCTTCCGGCGTGGTGAACGCGCCAACAATGTCTGCGTCCGACGTGTTCACTGTCTTGATGTCGGTCAATGACATGCCGACCGAACTGAGGCCACGTGCAAGGAGATAATGGGAGACGGACAACTCAGCGAGATAGACTTGTCGGCCCTTGATCGCGCTGAGCTTGTCTGCCCCCTTAAGCATGATGCCATCATTGCCGTTCGAATAGTCGCCCACGATGATCGCGCTGGTGTCCTTGCCCCCGGCCGCGGGTATAGTAAGAGCGTCCATGTTCGCGACGGTTACGCCGTCCAGTTTGCCCGCTGTGTACTGATTGACGGACTCCACATAGTCGTTGACCTGCACAACGTTGATCTTGAGACCGTATTTGTCGGCCCACTTTTTAACGATGCCAGCCTGCTGCGCGTACGGCCAGGGCATCCAGCCTGCATAGATCGACCACCCAATGCTAAATTCCGTGCGCGGCTGAAGCGCTTTGTCCGATGAAGGCGAGCAGGATGCTGCCACCAGCGCACACGCCATCACTGCGATTCTCCCCGCGCCAAGAATTCCGTTGAACATGATTCGACCCCTTTCGCACTGCAACATTGCCGCAAAAAAAGCCTTTGTCCATGCGTCATTATTACTATTGCGAGATTTAGTAATATCGATACCATGCTTGTGTCGCAGCAGGGCGCAAAAGTGGGAGCGAGTACATGAAACAACCGATCGGCTTGGCGCTGTTACTGGTCATACTCAGCGCAGCCGCAGCGCCAGCTCAAGCGTCCCTGACTGAAGAGACATTCAAAGTACCGGGTTTTGCCGACTTCCTCGCGGTGGACGAAAATACGGTTTGGGCTACCAATGCGGGACGCGTCGAACAATGGTCAACCACAGGCAAGCGGGCCTCCGTTGCCGTGCCAAAGCCGTGCGGCGCGATGGCGCTTGCTTTCGGATCACTCTGGGTCGCCAATTGCCAGGATGGCAACCTTTATCGGATCGATGTGCGGACCGCGCAGGTCCAAACTGTCATCGCTACCGGCGTTGCTAATCCTCAAGGCGAATTGAATGTCGTCGCCGGCGCCGGGTCTATATGGGTTCCCAGTGATGGGAAAGGCAAGATCGCCCGAATAGATCCGGCAGCGAACAAGGTGACGGCACTCGTCGACGTCGATCCTGGCACCTTCTACCTGGCGTTCGGCTTTGACGCGTTATGGGCCGTGAGCAGTGCGGAGCAGTCGCTCCAGCGGATCGATCCGCAAACCAATTTAGTGGTGAAGAAGGTCAAGCTCGGCAAACAGCCTGGATTTCTTGCCGCTGGTGAAGGCGCGGTTTGGGTGCAGGAGCAGGGTGACGGCACTGTTGCGCAAATCGATCCGGCTTCGGTGAAGGTGTCGAATCGCGTGAAGGTTGGGAAGACACTGCTATATGGCGACATCGACGTGGGAGGCGGCAAGGTCTGGCTTCGCACGACTGACGATCAGACGTTCGTGACCATCGATCCCAAATCGATGGAGATACTGGCGCGCGCCGGTAAACCTTCCGGCAGCGGAGCGTTGCGGTACACGCCATCAGGCATCTGGACCACCGCGCATGATTTGCAGACTTTGTCCTGGTGGAGCGAAACGCCGTGACAGTCGAGCGCTCTTTCACGATGTGACCTACGAATGGCGACTCGACCCTAGGCTTGTTCGCGATCATGACGGAGGCTCGTCACTTAGCTGATGGGCGCATGGTTCATGCCATGACGCTTTTCTCCCCAAAAAAGGCAGTTTTCCGGCACGGATGATCTTTTCTAATCATACGGATTAAACACGCAAATAATACTCTTGACGCAATACGTAATATCAATACCGTGTGACAAGTCGCGTCATAGAACGACATCGCTAAGGGAGGATCAGTAACATCAGGCCGTTCACCGGCGTGATGCAGGAGATTTCTCTTTTGGGGATTTTCTATGGAGCAAAAGCCTGCCTTTAATGCCGCTTTCGATAGCACTACGCCGTTGATGGCGGACAGCGCTCATGACGGTGGAAACCCTGATCTCCGAGATTATGCCTATGGTGTCGATGGCGCGACTGTAGAAGGGGAGAGCGCCCTGAAGAAACTGGCGTTCGACCTGTTGCCGCCCGCGACCCTCGCGGTCATCATGTCTTTCTGGGCATTTGGTCCTGAGACATGGACGAAGAACCCGTGGTCCATCGTCATAGCGGGTCTCCTTACGACCGCGTTCGTGCAGGGCCTCGAATTTGTCCGCGAGCGGCACCCCGGCTGGCGTATCAACAGACGCGAATTTTTCACGGACCTCTTCTATTTGACGTTGGGCTACACCGCGATTGGCTGGGCGTCGTCGACACTGGCCGAAGACCCGTTGAAGGCAGCCAAGCAATCGCTGGGAATCACCACTGAATGGGCGATGCATCTGCCGTTTCTGGCGCAGGTGATGCTGGTGATCGTCCTGGTCGAGTTCGGCCAATATTGGATGCATCGGCTGATGCACAACAATTCCTTTTTATGGTCGACGCATGCGCCGCATCACCACATCACCCAGTTGAACGCGATGAAGGGATCTGTGGGCAATCCCATTGAATTGTTCCTGATTAGCCTGAGTATCGTAGCGCTCTTTGACTTGCCCGAGGCCGCGAAATTCTGTGCATTCAACGTCCTGGGCGCCGTCTCCACATTCAACCATGCCAATGTGCGATCAGACCCCCCCAAGTTCTATTCCTTCTTCTTCACGACCATTCGGAACCACAGCCTTCACCATACAGCGCTGAGCTACGAAGACACCCGCTGCAACTATGGCAATTCGCTGATCCTCCTCGACCGAATATTCGGGACGTATCGTGAGGGCGAGTCGGCGGTCGTGGGTCAGGACGAACGCAAGCGATTGTCTATCCTCGAACAATTCATGTTCCCGGCGCGCCCTCTGATCGAAAGGATACAAGAGAGGCGGAGTACGACGGAAGTCGCAACGAACTGATCCAGGGAGGGACCGGCGGAGCAATACCAGATCGAACGCGCCGACGAGTTTCAAGAAGCACAACAGCAAATGCGTCAGCCCATAAACCCGAAAAGCGGTGGCGGCGCATAACGAGGGGCCTCGAAAATAAAGGCCAAATCCGGTTCTGGCAGAGCGTTGCCAGGGCATGGGAGACTGTAACCAAAAGGGGACATGTATGTCATATCGCGCGAAGTTGAGGTTGGGGCTTTTGTCCGCGACCATATTCACGAGCACCGCGCTCGCCATGCCAGCGCTTGCACAGGCCGCGCAGGAAGCTGCCGCTGATGAGGGGAACGCCATCATCGTCACCGGCACACGCCGCAGCACGACATTGATGGACACGCCGATCAACATCTCGGCCGTAAGTTCGGAGGAGCTGGCGCGGCAGCGGATCGACGATATTCGCGACCTTGCCGACTTTACGCCCGGCATGACGATCTCGGACACTGGCCCCGGTTCGACCGGATCGGTCGTGCTTCGCGGACTGAATGCTTCGGACGTCGCTTCCGATGGCGCGTCCTACGACGATTCGCTCGGCGTCTATCTGGGCGAGGTTCCGCTCTATTACGACTTCAAGCTGCTCGATATCGCACGCGTGGAAACGCTCCTCGGGCCGCAAGGCACGCTCTATGGCCTCGGGACGCTGGCGGGCGCGATACGGTACATCCCTAACCGTCCAGACGTGAACACTATCGAAGGCGAAGCACATGGCCGCTTTTATGGCAAAAGCCACAGTGGCAAGCTCGGTTATCAGGCGGACGGCGTCATCAACATTCCGATCGTGCAGGATCACATCGCCTTCCGCACGGCCACCGGCTATTATTACGATCCTGGCTTCATCGACTCCCCCTTGTTGCTCCGGCAACCCGGCGTGTCGCTGCCGCAGCCGGGCGGGACCGATGGCGTGTCCGATGCGGATTATGCGGCGAACCTGACGGGCCGCAAGGATCTGAACTTCGAAAAGACTTTCACCACGCGAAACCAATTGCTGTTCCAGACCAGCGAAGACCTGAAGGTGAACTTCACCTATGCATTCCAGCGGACCAAGACCGACGGTCGCCAAGCCAATAGCACCGGCGTGTTGGGAACGGGCAGATATCAGAATGCCAGCCGTTATATCGAGCCGGTGAACCGCCGGGCGCATCTTGTAAGCATGGAAGTTAACGCGAATATCGCGGACATCGTCGATCTGGTGTCGACGAGTGCGTACACCAACGTCCGGAATCGGTCGCAATTGGATAATACCGACCTGCTGCTCGATCTCGACTATGATTACGAGCTGTTCCCGGCCTTTTCGAGCTGGAACGAGTCCGACAATCGCCGCAAACAGTTCAATCAGGAAATTCGCCTCGTTTCCGCTCATGGTGGCCCATTTAGCTGGGTGTTAGGCGGCTTCTACAATCAGCAGAAATATCACAATGATTATGCCGAGCATGTTCCGGGCCTGTCGGACTTCTATGGAATACCCGACAACCCCGAAGATCTCGAATATGTGAGCTATACCAAGTCCAAAGTGACCGAGAAAGCGATCTTCGGCGAGGGCACGTTCAAGATAACGCCACAGTGGCAGGTTACCGGGGGCGCGCGCTATTTCAAATATAGTTCGAACGTCAGAGGGGCGCTCACGCTGCCGCTGATTGGGGATGACCCTGACACGGACGTAATCGAGAATCCGCTCAGCCCCTATGACATACTGGCTGCGGGCGGCAAAGCGAAGCAGGATGGCTGGGTATGGAAGGTCAATACGTCCTATAACGTCACACCCGACTTCATGGTGTATGCGACCTACAGCAAGGGTTATCGTATTGGCGGCCCTAACGGCGTTGCACCCTGTCCCGATCCCATACCGGCGGATCAGCAGAATGCCTGTGCCCTGCCAAACGAGGTTCAATATGGCCCTGACAAGACCAAGAACGCTGAAATCGGCATTCGCACGCAGCTTTTCGATCGGAAACTGACGTTCAACTTCGACGTCTTCCACATCAAGTGGCAGGGCATTCAGGTCGACTCCGCTACGTTGAACGGCATCGCCGGGATCACCGTGAACGGCGGGGCCGCGAAATCGCAGGGGTTTGAGACGTCTTTCCAGTTCAGGCCGATACCGCAATTGTCGATCCAGGGCAGCTATTCCTATACGGACGCCAAGCTGACCGAGAATATACCTGGCGTCATAACCATTCGCACCACCCCGAATGACTATGACTCGCGGCCCAAGTTCACGCAGCTCGACGCATTGGATGGCGATCGCCTGCCAGGATCGGCGAAGAATTCCGGTAGCCTAGGTGCGACGTACACTATGCCGATGATGGACGGAAACCTCGTCGCCAACTGGACAGCAACCTATCGTGGTAACGTTGTCTCACGTCTCGGCTGGGATCGTGGGTATGGCGACAAGATCCCGAGCTATGTGCTGAACCGCGCATCACTGTCCTATGAGACTGACCGGTACAGCCTTAGCCTGTTTGCGAACAACATCTTCGACAAATATGCGGTGGTCTCGGTCGGTCAGGACCGCTCGCGCATCGGCGTGAACGATGGTGTCGCCGTTCGCTACTATCGGCAGACAGTGCTGAACCCACGCACCTTCGGTCTGGAGGCGCGCATTAAATACTGACAAGTTTGACGGACGAGGCGCTTTCCAGAGATGGTTGCGCCTCGATCCGGAGCGCTGGCCTGGTGGCGTGCAGTAATGGCGACGAGTGCGTGGCTATTCCTTGGCGTATTGTCCTGACGTCTAATGATGCGCCCTCTCTCGAGCCGCTGAATCGGGCAAGCGGAACATCTTTTTGGACGTTGATCTACATTCGGTGGGGGACGATGCCAGTGATCTGTCTGCCACTGCGATGCGGCCTAGGCCACCATCTAACCAATCATTGATGCGGTGAAGGACAGATCAGGCCGTTCTCACCCCTCTTTCACAATCGCTTTTCGTAGATCATGTAGCTTTTGTTCGTGAAGGCATCGATGGCCTTGGTGATGGCCACCATCCCCTGATTGTCCTCCAATATCCAGCCCATCTCGCCGCGCGACGCGCCATAATTAGCGATGGCATCGCGGCGGGTATGCTCGATCATCATGAAGGCCAGCTGGCTTGCCATACGAGAGGACTGGAGTTTCTGCACGACGCCCATCAGTGGCACGCGGACCGAGCGTAGCTTGGGCTTGCGGAGCCACCA
The DNA here is from genome assembly GCF_002953135.1 of Sphingobium sp. SCG-1. Classification (NCBI taxonomy): domain Bacteria; kingdom Pseudomonadati; phylum Pseudomonadota; class Alphaproteobacteria; order Sphingomonadales; family Sphingobiaceae; genus Sphingobium; species Sphingobium sp. SCG-1. The sequence goes on along the minus strand of NZ_CP026372.1, from coordinate 4,187,371 downwards.
GAGCAGCTTCACCCAGCCGAAGGGAAACAGCGATCCATTGAGCGGCTTTAGCGCTTCGTTGAGGTCGGGCAGGGTCATCATGAAGGCGACCGGTTCACCGTCCACTTCGGCGATGCGGATCAGGTCTTCATAGACGATGGGTCTCAGTTTCTTGCCCGTGAACGCGATTTCGCTGTCGGTGATCGGCACGAAGCCCCAGTTGCGGCCCCAGGCATCGTTCAGGATGTGGAGGATGATCGCGGCTTCTTCATCGAACTTCTTCTTGTCGACCTTGCGCACGACGATCCGGGGGTTCTTCTCACCCGATTCGACGATGCGCTTGATAAGGGGAGAGAAGCCCTTCTGGATGTTGATCTCGTAGCAATTGAGGCGCTTGGCGTGAGCATAGCCGGCGCTTTCGATCCAGGCTTCATAAGCGGGACTGTTGTGGCCCATCATCACGGTGGGCGGATGATCGTGGCCGTGGATCAGCAGGCCGGGTTCCTCCCAGATGGAGAGCGAGATCGGCCCCAACACGCGGGTCATGCCCTTGGCGCGGAGCCAATCCTCAGCCGTCGCGATGAGGGCGTGGGCGGTGGCCTCGTCCATCGCCTCGAACATGCCGAAATTGCCGGTGCCTGGACCCATGCCCTGCTCCGGCGACATCTTGAGCGCGAGGTGATCGATGTGCGCAGAGACGCGGCCCGTGACCGTGCCGCCGCGCCGGGCAAGAAAATATTGCGCCTCGGCATGTTCGAAGAACGGGTTCTTGCCCGGCGTCAGCAGGCCGTAGATTTCGGCCTTTAATGGCGGCACCCAGTTGGGATCGTTGGCGTAGATCGCCCAGGGAAGATCGACAAAAGCCTTCAGGCCCGCCTTGCCGCTGACCGGGGAGATCACTACGTCGTTCTGTGCCATGGAGCCGTCTTTGCTTACAGGTCGTTACGCCGATATGGCCTATCGCGCTTTGCCAAGTTGCACCGTGGGGCGCAACGTCGATTGTGCCATGTTGCTGCCACGAACTGTGCGCATTTGGCCGCTAGGAAGTTTTGCATGACGAAGTTCGATACCATAGCCATACCTGCGGGCGCGATGCCACAAGGCACGTCGAAAGTGGAACGGGTTGCGCCGCGCATTGCCGACGACGCGACGCTGTTGCGGATTGCGGCCGAGTTGAACCGGGAGTTTTCTGTCGCCAGTCCAAGTTTGTACTGGACCGATTTCCTTGCATCAACCTTGCTCGGCTATGCTGGCCTGACTGGCGCGATCCTGCTGGATAATGCCGCGCTCGCGGTTGCGTCCGGGCTTGTCGCGATGCTGGCGTTGTATCGGGCGGCGAGCTTCATTCATGAATTGACGCATATCCGCAAAGGCGCGCTCCCTGGTTTTCGCGTTGCGTGGAACGCGTTGGTCGGCGTGCCACTGATGATCCCATCGTTCATGTATGAGGGCGTGCATACGCTGCATCATGCGCGCACGCGGTACGGCACGGCCAACGATCCCGAATATTTGCCGTTGGCGCTGATGAAGCCGTGGTCGCTGCCGCTGTTCGTAGTGGTGGCGATGTTGGCGCCAGTGGGTCTGATCCTGCGCTTTGGGCTAATGACGCCGCTGAGCGTGCTGATCCCGCCATTCCGCCGTGTGGTGGAGGCGCAATATTCCGCACTATCGATTAATCCCGCCTTCCGTCGCCGTCCGCCGGAAGGTGAATTCAAGCGGCAGTGGTATGCGCAGGAAGCGGGGGCTTGCCTGTTCGCGATGGCGCTAGTGGGTAGCGTTTTTGTCTTTGGATGGAGGCCATTGCTGACCTACATGGCCGTGCATTCGGCGATGACCGTCATTAATCAGCTACGCACTTTGGTTGCGCATCTCTGGGAGAATGAGGGCGAGGCGATGACCGTGACGGCGCAGTATCTGGACTCGGTGAACGTGCCGCCGCCTTCTTATCTGGCGCCAATCTGGGCGCCCGTGGGCCTGCGCTATCACGCACTGCACCATCTGTTGCCGAGCGTGCCCTATCACGCGCTGGGTAAGGCGCATCAGCGGATGGTCGCGGCGCTGGAGATACAACCGGTTTACAGCCGGGCCAACTATCGCGGTATGATGCCGCTGGTCGCCAAGATTGCACGCAGCACGATGCGCTGAGGGGGCGTTATTCCTCGGTGCGGACCAGCACCGTCTCGCCAACCAGCAGGAACAGCAGAAATGGTGCCCATGCAGCCATGATCGGCGGATACGCGCCGAGATTGCCCATGGCCAACGCGAAATTATCGGCGACGAAATAGGCGAAACCGAGCGACATGCCAATTACCGCGCGGATGAAGAGCCTGCCCGAGCGTGCAAGCCCGAACGCGGCGACCGATCCTAGCAAGGGCATCAGCAGCGCGGACAGCGGCCCGGATATCTTGTGCCAAAGGCTGCCCTCCAGCGCCGCGGTGGGGCGGCCCGCATCTTTCAGGTCGGCAATTGCGCTGCCGAGCGCCCCGATAGCGAGGCCATTGGCGTCGACCTTGGCCAGGGTGAATTGATCGGGACGGATGTTGTGGCCGAAGCGGACCGTGCCCAGCGACCGCGTCGTTCCTCGAACCACATCGAAGTCACGCGCGCCTTGCAGTACCCATCCGCCGCCCTTCGCATCATAATGACCGCGCGGCGCCTGGATGATGTGGACGAGGCTGTTATTGACGCGATTGAATATCTCCACCCGGCGCAGTTGCGTGCTGCTGCTGCGCCCGGCGACAATCGCGGCTGTGACCAGATCGTTACCGTCGCGAACCCAGATGTTGGTTTTGACGCTGCTGCTCGGTGGAGCGGGACCGTACTCGACAGCCTGCCATGCATCGAGGGACGCTGAAGCGCGTGCCACGATGCGTTCGTTGAAGACGAAGCTGAACACTGAAATGCCGAAGGCCACAACGATCAGTGGCGCAAGGATCTGATGCGCCGATAGCCCCGCCGCCTTCATCGAGATGATTTCACTGTTCTGGTTCAGCGTCGCCAGCGTGATGAGCGTGCCGAGCAACACGGAAAAAGGCAGGAAGCGCGCGATGATCTGCGGCGCGCGCAGCATCACATAATGCCACAATTGCGCGTCGCCATTGCCGGGATAGGCTAGCACGTCGCTGGATTCACCCAGTAGGTCCAGCGTCTGAAGAACGACGACCAGCAGCGCCAGCACTGCTATGGTGCGCACCAGAAACAGGCGGCCCATGTATAGAGCGACGCGCTTCGACGGGAAGAATTGCAGCATCATGCGGGGGCGCCCTCGCTCTTGCGGCGTCTGCCCAAGCGCAGGGTGCGGACGATCCACTTGCCGAACTTGCTGAACGCATATTCCAGCGCACTGATCGGTTGCCCCCCAGGGCGATGCGCCACCACGTGATACATCCATAGGATCAGCGCCGCGAAGCCCAGGAACGGCACCCATAGCGCGATCAGCGGATCGATCCTGCCCAAAGACCCGACGCCTTCGCCATATTCGTTGACCTTATGATAGGTGACGATGAACACGATCGCGAGGAAGACGCCGAGGGCGGACGTGGACCGCTTGGGCGGAATCGCGAAGGCAAGAGCAGCGAGTGGGAGGAGCAGCATCATCGCGACCTCCACGATTCGGAAATGGAAATTGGCGCGGACTTCGTTGCGCAAATCACTTTCCTTCGTCTGCTTCCCGACACGGACCAGTTCCGGCAACGTCAGTTCCTGATCGGCATCGCCGCGTCCGCGAAACCGCTCGATCTGCGGCAAATCGATGGGAAGGTCATGACTGGAGAAGCTGAGGATGCGCGGGGCCGTGTACTTCGGCGAATTATTGACCAGCACGCCATTGCGCAGGCGGAAGATGATGACGTCCGGATCGTCGGTCGCGAGGAAGGTGCCGCTTGCCGCTGTCACAGCCAACGTCTGCCCGTCCTTGCCGAGAATACGCACGAAAATGCCGTGTAGATCAGTGCCTTTCTGTCGGCTTTCCTCAATCCGCAGCGTCATCCGTTTGCCCAGCGTGGTAAATTCGCCGACCTTGATCGATGCGCCAAGCGCGCCAGACCGCAATTCGAACCGGAGGCCCTCATAGGCGTAGCGTGCGTAGGGCTGCAAAAAGCCGACGATGCCAAGATTGAGGAGCGCCAGTGCAATGGCATACATGTATGGAACGCGCAGCAAGCGACCGTAACTCATGCCGATCGCTCGGAACACGTCAAGTTCGGACGACAGCGCCAGTTGGCGGAACGCCAGCAATATGCCGAGCATCAGCCCGATCGGAATACCGAGCGAGAGATATTCCGGGATCATGTTCGCCAGCATCCGCCACACAACGCTGACCGGCCCGCCCTCCGCTGCCACGAAGTCGAACAGGCGCAACATCTTGTCCAGCACGAGCAGCATCGCCGCGATGACGAGCGTGCTGAGCAGAGGGACGGCGATCAGCTTGGCGATGTAGCGATCAGTGGCGCTCAATATTTTCAATATGTGGTCGTCCCATCACCATGTTTTGGCCGCAAACCGATCCCATATCATGCCTGGGGCGAACAGGGTCTGTGCAGGTCAGGTGCAAGCCAGACAGGCGCTATAGCTTCCAGGAGCGTGTTGGTCATGTTGAAAGTGTTGCCTCGGAAAGAGTATCGAAAAGTGGGTGCGCCGCTGACGGCGCTGCTGATCGCGCTCGGATTCGCGGCCGCTCCGGCCACAGCGCAGGCGATTGGGCCACAGGCCGCTGCCTGCGATCGCAACACGTCTTCCGTGCTGGTTCATGTCGAAGGGATCAGAGCGCGAACCGGCACGTTGCGGGTGCAATTATACGAAGCGAATCCACGGACCTTCCTCGAAAAGAGGCAATATGTCGAGCGGGTCGAACTGGCCGTGCCGCGTTCCGGCCCGCTGAACGTCTGCGTCGCCGTGCCAAAGCCCGGCAACTACGCGCTCTATGTGCGCCACGACGCGAATGGATCGGGCAAGAGCGATCGTTCGGACGGCGGCGGCTTCTCCGGCAATCCGCATCTCAGCCTTGGCGATCTCGTGTTCAAGCGGAAGCCTGCCCTTACGCAGACGCAATTTTCCGTCGGCAATGCCACGCGCGAAATTCGCGTTACCCTCAACTATGTCCAGGGCTTGAGCTTCAAGCCTCTGGGCGCCTGACGAAAGGTTCCGGCCGCAATGGTCTGCGTCGCGCTTCTGTCCAACCCCCAATCCACGGGGAATCGGCAGACGCTTCCGCGCGTGCGCACCTATTGCGCAGGCAACCCCGACATCTTCCATTATGAAGTCGAGCAGGTCGATCAGATCGGCCGTGCATTGCAGACCATCGCGCGTGTGAATCCGTCAGTGATCGTCATCAACGGCGGTGACGGGACGGTGCAGGCGGCGCTGACCGAACTGTATCAGGGCGAGCATTTCCGGGATGGCGCCCCGCCCGTGGCAGTCCTACCCAATGGGAAGACCAACCTCATCGCGCTGGACCTTGGTATCCATGGCGATCCGGTCAAGGCGCTGGAGCGCATCGTCCATATCGCCAAGACGGGGCTGTCCGATCATGTCGTGGTGCGCGAGTTGATCGCGCTGTCCGACGGGAAGAATGACGATCGACCCGTGCTCGGCATGTTCCTGGGCGGTGCGGGTTTGGCCGACTATATCCTCTATTGCCGGAACAAAATCTATCCGCTGGGCCTGCCCAATGGCATTAGCCACGCGCTGACGGCGCTTGCGGTGCTGTTTTCCGTAATATTCGGGATGCGTGGCAAGTTCATGCCGCCCACCGCGCGTCCGGTGTCGATTTCGCTCATCCGCGACGGGCAGCTTGCTGGCAAATTTGCCGTGCTGATCGTGACGACGCTGGAGCGGCTGTTGCTTGGGGCGAAGACGTCCGACTCCAAGATCGGCTCGCTCAAGCTGATGGCGGTGGACCAGAACGGTCCTGCCGTGCTGCGCATGTTGGGCGCGGCGCTGATCGGGCGGTTCGGCAGGCAGAAGATGCAGGGCATCTACCTCGAGCAGGGTGATACCATCCGTATCGAGGGCGATCGCAGCAGCGTCATTCTGGACGGCGAAATCTTCGAAGCCAATGAGGGTCACGCGATCACCTTACGGTCGACCGCGCCAGTGCCCTTCCTGCGGCTCGCCGCGTAGCGCACGCTGTGCGCGTGTCTCAAGCCAAGTCGTGACCGCTTCCCTGTCCGCGCTCGTCAAGGACGAGTTGCTTCAGCCCGCCGATCCGCGCGCGATGGCCATGGCGGCTGCGCTCGCCACAGTATACCCAGGCGCGGCGCGGGCAGTGCTCTTTTATGGCTCTTGCCTGCGCGAGGACAATCTCGACGGGCTGATGCTCGACTTCTACCTGATCGTGTCGGACTACCGGGCGGCCTATGGCAAAAGCTGGCTCGCCCGTGCCAACCGCCTGATCCCGCCGAACGTCTTTCCGTTTGAGCATGACGGCCTGATCGCCAAATATGCCGTGCTGAGCGAGGCGGACTTCCACCGGCTCTGTGGCCCGGAGGCGGACAATGTCTCGGTATGGGCGCGCTTCGCTCAACCCGCGCGATTGTTGTGGGTCGCCGATGATGTGGCGTCGGCCCGCGCCGTCATCGCCGTTTCGCGCGCCACGACGACGTTGCTTGATATGGCCGCCCCCGCAGCGCAGGCGGCGGAGCAGAGCGAACCGCTGGATCTGTGGCGAACCGGCTTTGCCCTGACCTATAAGGCGGAATTGCGGGCGGAGCGCAGCAACCGTTCCGGCTCGATCTTGGACAGCGATCCGGAGCGTTACGGTCGCTTCGCGGCTGCGCATAAGCTGCGAGCGACGCCTTATACGGAGGCGGAGATCGCCGCCAACGCGCGTAAATGGCGCAAGCTTCAGCGTCACGGCAAGCGGCTGACCGTCGCGCGATTGGCCAAGGCGAGTTTCACTTTCGCAGGCGGAATCGATTATCTCGCGTGGAAGATCAATCGGCACGCCGGCGCAAATATTCAAATAAAGCCCTGGCATCGGCGCTTTCCGCTGCTCGGTGCGGTTACTCTGCTGCCTCGGCTGTTTCGGAGCGGTGCGATCCGTTAGCGCCCGGTGCGCCTTTCCCGATCGCGTCGGAAATCGAACGCGACAGAACGGCCAGCGTATAAGGTTTGCGCAGCACCTGATGCCCTTCGAACATATCGGCGTTCTCGATATCGCCTGCATAGCCGGTGACGAACAGGACCGGGATTGAGCGGAACCTTTCGGGCAGGCTGGCGATCATTTCTGGCCCCGACATGCCCGGCATAAGGACGTCAGTCACGATCAAGCCGACATCGTCATAGCGCTCCAGCATCGTCGTTGCTTCGCTCGGCTGCGGGCACGCGACCGGCAGATGGCCAAGCTCGGCAATGGCGTCCATCGATTGCGACAGCACGCGTGGATCGTCTTCCACCACAAGGATGCGCGTGGGCGGCAGGTCAGTCATATCCGGTTCGGCGGGCGCGCTGCCCATCTCCGCGATCTGCGCCGCCGTCATCGCCCTGCGCGGCAGATAAAGCTCAACCTGCGTGCCCGCGCCGGGTTCGGACAGGATGCGGATTTCGCCTTCGCACTGGCGCACGAAGCCGAAGATCTGGCTGAGGCCTAGGCCAGTGCCTTGGCCGGCAGGTTTCGTCGTAAAAAACGGCTCGAATACCCGTTGCAATACATCGGGTTCCATGCCGCATCCGCTGTCCTTGACCGACAGACGGATATACTCGCCGCCCCTGCATTCGCCGACTTCGCCGGGGGCTAGCGTCGCCTGCGCCGTTGCGATGGTGAGGACGCCCTTGCCCTCCATTGCGTCGCGCGCATTGACGCAAAGGTTCAGGATCGCATTCTCAAGCTGATGCCGATCAACGAATATCGCCCAGCCGGAGGCCGAAGGCTCCAGCGAGACGACGATCTGGTCGCCTATGGTGCGGTCGATCAGTTCGACCATGTCGCGGATGAGCGCGTCCGGGTCTACCGCGGCGGGCAGCAACGGCTCGGCCCGCGCGAACGCCAGTAGCCGCCGCGTAAGCGCGGAGGCGCGGTTGGCGCCTTCCATCGCATTGTCCAGGTGTCGCTGCGCCGTTGTCGGGTTTTCGTGCAGCTTGCGCCGCGCCAATTCCAACCCGCCCGACACGACGGCGAGCATATTGTTGAAGTCATGCGCGATGCCGCCGGTAAGCTGGCCGACCGCCTCCATCTTCTGCATCTGGCGCAGGCTTTCTTCCGCCGCCGCGCGGTCTGCCGCTTCCTGCTTCAGCCGGATATTGGCGTCCTGCAATTGCGCGGTGCGCTTGGTGACGGCGGCTTCCAGCATGTCGGCGCGGATCATTTCGGCGTCCGCAAGCCGCCGCACATTCCGCCGGTCCGCCCAAGCCGCCATCGCCGCCCAGGCCGCGCACAGCGATCCCACCAGAATGACCAGACCGACCAACTGATAGGTTTGGTTAGCGCGCGCGCTGCGGTCCCCGGCGAGATTGACCGCAGTGCTGCGTTCGGCAAGCCGGGCATTCTCCGCTCTGATGATCGATGTAAGGCGTTCGTTGATATGCTTGAGGTTCTCCGCCTTGCCCGCTTTGTGGAATTGCGAGAGCGCCCCCATTTTCTGATCGTAGGTCGTGCGCAGGCCGATATCGCTCAGCGTCTTGCCGCGATCGGTATAAGCTTCGCGCAAGTCGACAACTGCGGCCCTTTGCCAGGGGCTTCTCCGTGTCGCGCGCGTCAGCGCATCGAGTTCCGCACCAGCCTCTCGCCATTGCGACTGAAACAGACGACCGATATCGGGATCGGTGCTGATGACATAGCGGGCGAGTGTCGTTTCCGCTTTGGCGATGGACGCATCGAGCTGATTGGCGAGAGTGATGACTTCAAAGCTATGCCGCTGTTCGTTCAGCGCCATATCGCGATCGCGGCTCGCCATGCTGGCGAAATAGAGCAACGCACACAACGCGATAATCAGCGGTAGCCCGATGAGCACGGCCAGTACGCGACGCACTACGCGCCGTCCCCTTGGCACGTCCTCGTCAGCCTCGTTCATTGTGCCCGCCGTCCCCATGAACGCCAGTCATACGGCAGATCGCGAATCGGGGAAAGGGGAGTTGGAACCGGGGTGGACCGTAGGGATCACTTAGGTAAGTGCGCCGGTCGCTTTTCCCGCCGCTTCGAACATTCCAAGGATTTGCGTGACTTGCTCGCTACTATGTTCCGCGCACAGCGAACAACGGAGCAGGAAGGTCCCGGCCGGCGTTGCGGGCGGACGCGCCATGTTGACGTACAGCCCCAGTTCCAGCAGCGCCTGCCAGATCGCGACGGCCTGTGCCTGATCGTTCAGGATGACGGCGATGATTGCCGACTGTGGCGTATCGGTGCCAAGCTTGAAGCCCAATGCCTTCAGCCCGCCATGCAGGCGGCGGCTGTTCTCCCATAGATGCGCGCGCTTGTCTTGTGCGTGCATCAGCTTGCGGATCGACGTCGCGGCAGTGGCGACGACGCTGGGCGGCAGGGATGCGGTGAACACATACGGGCGGCAGACGAGGCGCATCACATCGAACTTGGGATGGTTCGACACGCAGAAGCCACCGACGGTGCCGACCGATTTGGAGAAGGTGCCGACGACGAAATCGATGTCCTGCTCGACGCCCTGTTCCTCGTAAACACCGCGGCCGTTGGCACCAAAGAACCCCATGCCGTGTGCTTCGTCGACCAGGATCATGCAGTTCTGATGCTTGCGCACCGCCGCCACCATCTCCGGCAGGGGCGCGATGTCGCCGAGCATCGAATAGACGCCTTCCAGCACCACCAGCTTCTGCGCGTCGGCAGGCAGGCGGCCCAGGCGCTTGTCGAGATCCTCGACACTGTTGTGGCGGAAGCGCACGATCTCCGCATTGCCGAGGAAGCATCCGTCGTAGATCGAGGCATGGCTGTCGGCGTCCAGGATGACATAATCGCCCTTACCGGCGAGCGTCGAGATGATGCCGAGGTTCGCCTGATAGCCAGTCGAGAATACCATGGCATGATCCATGCCGTAGAACTCGCGCAGCGCTGTCTCGACGTCCTTATGCCCCTGATAGGTGCCGTTCAGGACGCGGCTGCCCGTCGTGCCCGCGCCGAATTCGTCCAGCGCCTGCTTGCCCGCCGCGACGACATCGGGGTCGAAGGTCATGCCCATGTAGTTGTAGGTGCCGAGCAGGATCGTCTCCTTGCCCTTGATGATCGCCAGCGTCGGCGACTTCACTTCGTCCATAACGATCGCGAACGGATCGCGCACGCCGGTCGCCATCAGGGCCTCACGTTCGGCGATCAGCGGATCGAATTTGGAGAAAAGGTCGCGCGCGCCCGCTGTCTCGTCGGGGGTCTGCGCGTCGTTGGCAGTTTGTGCGGAAAGAGTCATCGCGCTCAGCCCTTCAACTTCGCGACGGCATCGACCAGTTGGCCGACCGTTTCTATTTCCGCCTGCATGTTCATCGTGATGAGTATGTCGAATTCATCCTCCACCGCCGCGACGAAATCCATGACGGTCAGGCTGTCCCATTCCAGATCCCCCGCGAACGTGGTCGCTTCGCTGAGCGCGACTTCTTTCTTGTTGAAAGGGGCGATCTGTTCCGCGACCTGCGCGAAAATGGTCTGGCGATCCGTCATGCTGTTCGTCTTTCTGGACTGTCTTCAGGTGGGCAAGGCGCGGTTTCTGCGCCGTATCGCGCCTCTTTGGCAAGGGAATAAGGCGGTAATCGGGCGTAGCCTTGCCGCAATGTGCGTGCAGTGCGATGGGTGCGTGAAATTGAGGGGAAAGTGGATGCCTGAAACGCCGTTTGCTGCACAGAAACGCCCGCTGGTGCCCAATGCGATCCACTTGGTGCGTACCTCGCTGGCGGCGAACCTGCAATTGAGCCAGATGGCCGATCAAAAGGCCAATATGCTGATGGGCGCGGCATTCGTCGTGTTCACGCTGGCGGTCGGGCAGTTGCGGACTGGCTGGATGATCGTGCCGATCGCCATCCTTGCGACCGGGGCGTTCCTGGCGGCGACGTTCGCGATTCTGTCTGTGCTGCCCAAAGTCACGCAGATCGAAGGGCCAGTGGGCGCGGAGGCCAACATCCTGTTTTTCGGCATCTTCACCAGCCTGTCGGAACAGGAATGGGCGGACCGCATCATCGCCAGTCTGGACGATGACGAAGCGCTGTATCGCGTGATGCTGCGCGACATCTACCAGAACGGGCAGGTGCTCCAGCACAAGAAGTATAAATATCTGGGTTATGCCTACCGCATCTTCCTGACCGGGCTCGTGCTGAGCTTCATTGCCTTCGCGATCGAGGCCGTGTCGGGTCGTCTCGTCTGAGGCGCTACTTGATCCAGTTCTTCGCGCGATACCCCGCCACGGTCGCCTTCAATCCTGCTTCGAGCGTCACCTTTGGCCTCCAGATCGCGGCGGGCGGCGCCATCTCCGCGCGTGACACCCAGTCGGGATGACAGAAATAGGCGACACGGTCCTGCGTCAGCTTTGCCTTGCGTCCGCGCAGCATGCGGTCGGTGACGGCGGCGACGTTCAGCAACCAGCGTGGCGTGGCGACGGGTCGCACCTCGCGATGCAGCGCCTTGCCGATGGCGCGCCCAAAGTCGGCATGGCTGAGTCCGCCGCGCGTGCCGTCGTCCACTTCGTAGATCTGCGCGATGCTCTCGCCCCGATCCTCGGTCAGCGCCAGCAACAGCCGCGCCAGATCGCCGACTTCAATGACCGATAGACGCCCGCCGGGTGGCAGCATCACGAAGCCCTTGGTCGCCATCCTGAACAGGTCGAGCATCTCCCGGTCGCCCGGACCATAGATGGCGGGTGGCCGCACGATGGTCCAGTCGAGCGCACTCGCCATCACATGCCGCTCGGCCAGTTCCTTCGACCAGCCATAGTCCGAAAGCTGCGGTTCTCGCGCCGCCAGAGAGGAGACATGGACGATGCGTCGCACACCGCTGCGCCGGGCGGCGTCAACGACATTGATCGTGCCGGTGACATTGCCTGCGGCAAAGCCCTTGCGGTCCGCCGCGTTCACCACTCCGGCTATGTGCAACACGGCGTCGGCATCTTCCATCAGCCGCTCAAGGCTTGCGCGGTCGCCCAGTTCGCCCGGCGTCCATGTGACGCCCCGGCGCGGAAATTGCGGCTTGCGCGTCAGGGCGTTGATCTTGATCCCTACGCCGATCGCAAGGTCGAGAGTAGCGGCGCCGACGAAGCCCGTCGCGCCGGTCACGGCCAATCGAAACGGCGTCATTGGGCCAGCAGCACCATGTGATCGCGGTGGATGAGGACCGAGCGGGGAACGTCGCTCAATATCGCGGCGATATCCTCGCTGCGCTTGCCCGCGATCTGCACAGCGTCGCTGCTGTCATATTCGGACAGCCCGCGCGCCAGCACACGGCCATCTTCCGTGACGATATCGACCACATCGCCGCGTGCGAACGTGCCTGTCACTTTGCGCACGCCTATAGGGAGCAGACTGTTGCCGTTGGCCAGTGCGCGCTCTGCGCCGGCGTCGACCGTGATGTGCCCGCGCGTCGTCAATCGCCCGGCCAACCAGGTTTTGCGGGCCCGGCGGCTCTCCGCCGCATGGAAGATGGTGCCGCGTCCACCATCAGTCCAGCAGCCCAGCGGCGCATCGACGTGGCCGGATATGATGGCCAGATGCGCGCCCGCGCCGGTCGCGATTTTCGCGGCCTCGATCTTGGAGCGCATACCGCCCGATCCCATGCCGGACCCAGATTCACCATCGGCCATCGCCATGACACTCGCGTCAATTCTGTCCACATTTTCCACCAGCATCGCGCTCGCATCGACGTGCGGATTGGCCGTGTAAAGCCCGTCCACGTCAGACAGCAGCACAACCGCGTCAGCCCGAGCGGCCTGCCCGATCCGTGCCGCCAGCCGGTCATTGTCGCCGAAGCGGATTTCCGCCGTCGCCACGCTGTCATTCTCGTTCACTACCGGCACCGCACCCAGCGACAGCAGCCGCTCCAGCGTGGCGGAGGCATTGAGATAACGCCGCCGGTTTTCAAGGTCGTCCAGCGTCACCAACATCTGTGCGGCGGTGATGCCGCGTTCGCCGAGCAGCATCGCCCACGCCTGTGACAGCGCGATCTGGCCCACGGCGGCGGCGGCTTGTGCATCCTCCAGGCTGCCGCGTCCACCTTTGGCAAGGCCAAGCCGCCGTGCGCCAAGCGCTATGGCGCCGGACGACACGATGATGACCTGCTGCCCTGCATCCCGCCGTGCCGCGACTTCGCCGACGAGCGTGCGGAGCCAAACCTCGCGCGGGTTTCCCTGCGGATCGACCAAGAGAGCCGAGCCGATCTTGATGACGATCCTGCGGCAGAGGGCAGGGGGGAACCCGGCGAGCGTCATTTGGGCTCTGAAATCCGTTCGCCCTGAGCTTGTCGAAGGGGCAAGCTGAGCCGCAGGCGAAGCACGCTTCGCTCACACTCAGCAGAAGGCTTCGACAGGCTCAGCCCGAACGGATGTGGGCACTGAACAGGTAAAGACGTTACAGCGGCGACCACGGTTCCGGTTCCCCCTGTTCCTCCTCGGGATCGATGTCCATGCGATACGTGCTGGCGTTGCGCTGCTCCGGTCCCAGTTCCGGGATCACCCTGTCCAGCAGTTCGGATACGCCAGCGCCAGTGCCGCCCGAAATGATGAAGATTTCCTCCGCGCCGGCCTCCCGCATCTGGCTCGCAATGTCCTCCATCAATTCCGGTCCGAGCAAGTCGCCCTTGTTCAGCGCCAGCAACTGCGGCTTCTCGTCCAGTCCCGCGCCATAGGCCGCCAGTTCGTCCTGCACGATGTTCCACGCCTGTACCGGATCGTCCTGCGTCGCATCGACCAGATGCAGCAGCACGCGGCATCTCTCGATATGCCCAAGGAAGCGGTCCCCTATCCCCGCGCCTTCCGCCGCGCCTTCGATCAGGCCGGGAATGTCGGCCAGCACGAACTCACGCCCCTTGTGGCTCACGACACCCAGTTGCGGCTTAGTGGTAGTGAAGGGATAGTCGCCGACCTTCGCCTTGGCGTTGCTCACCTGATTGATGAAGGTGGACTTGCCCGCATTGGGCAGGCCGACCAGTCCGACGTCGGCGAGCAGCTTCAGCCGCAGCCACACCCACATTTCCTCGCCCGGCCATCCGGTGCCGTGCTGGCGCGGCGCGCGATTTGTGCTGGTCTTGTACGACATGTTGCCGCGCCCGCCATCGCCGCCGCGCAGGAACACGACTCGCTCGCCCGCCACGGTGAAATCGGCCAGCACGGTGCCTTCGCCGTCGTCGGCGATCACCTGCGTGCCGATCGGCACCTTGATAATCAGATCGTCGCCACCTGCGCCGTAGCGGTTCTTGCCCATGCCGGGCGTACCGCGCTGGGCCTTGAAGTGTTGCGTGTAGCGGAAATCGATCAGGGTGTTCAGCCCTTCGACTGCCTCGAAGATGATGTCGCCGCCCTTGCCGCCGTTGCCACCGTCGGGGCCGCCATATTCCACATACATCTCTCGGCGAAAGCTGACGGCGCCGGGGCCGCCGCTGCCGGAGCGGAGATAGATTTTTGCCTGGTCTAGAAAATGCATGGCCGGCCCTTAGCGGCATTCCGCCGCAAATTAAACCTTTGCGCTAGGGGCGGGACTCAGCTTGTCTCAGTCCCAAGCGTGTTGGCTTTCATCCAGTGGGTCAGCGCCGCGTCGACCTCCGGTGATTCGGCGAGCGCCATCGACGTGAACAGCGTCCGCGTCGCCAGATCGCGCGCCATCGTGCGGGGGAGGCCCAGCGCTTTGGCCATCGGCGCGCCCATCATCGAATCGCCCAGCGCGCTCAGCACCAGGGCCAGCGTATGTTCCGCAATCTGCGGGCGATCGGGTTCGTTCGCCGACAATTCGTCCACCAGGCGGTGAATAGCCTCCACCACAGGGTCCAGCGCATCCTCATTGCCCGACGCCATCATCCAAGATGCCAGCGCGCCCGCGCCTTCCTTGTCGAATGCGTCGAACGTCAGGTCGACGATGGCGCGCGGTTCGACTTCGCCGCGCCTTGCCTTCTTCACCGCCTCGCCAATGGTCGCGGTAATCACGTCCGCCAAATAGCCCGCCAGTGCCTTCTGCAATCCTGACGCCGATCCGAAATGATGCAACAGATTGGCGTGCGTGCGGCCAATGCGCGCCGCAACCGCTTTCAGCGTCACCGCCTGCGGTCCCGCTTCGAGGAGCAGCGCACGAGCCGCCTCCAGCGCGGCGGCGCGGCTCTCCATGGGGTTGAGGCGTCGGCGCACTATTGACATTAATGTAAGTAGCCTTATTAACAGTGATGTCAGTTATATGGGAAGTGGAGTTTGAATGTCCTCGCCTATCTCTTCGCGCACACCGGCGGACTTGTCCATCGCGCCGCGTGATCGCCGCTTTGGTCGTGGTCAGACGGGGGAGGGCGTCCAGAAGCGCTGGTGGCTGGGCGGCGATCCTGTGGCGACGGCATTCTACAATGCGTTGTCTGTGACATTTCCGCGTGGGGAGGCATTCTTCGTCGATAGCGTCCGCGCTTTCCGAGAGGACATGCCGCCGCGTTTGCAGAAGGAAATCAATGCCTTCATCAAACAGGAAGTCATTCACAGCCGGGAGCATGTGGCATTCAATCGCCGCGTGACCGATGCAGGCTATGACGTGTCGTTCCTTGAGCAGGACGTGATCGATTCACTGGAGGAGATCAAAGGCCGGCCCAGGATTGCGGACCTTGCCGCCACCATGGCGCTCGAACATTTTACCGCCATTCTGGCGCATCAGTTGCTGGCGAACCCGAGTCATCTGGAACAGGCCGACGCGGAGTCGCGGGAATTGTGGCGCTGGCACGCCATAGAAGAAATTGAGCATAAGGGGGTCGCCTACGACACCTGGACATATGCGACACGCCACTGGACGCGCTTCAAGCGCTGGAAAGTGAAGTCGGTGGTGATGCTGCTCGTCACCAAGCGCTTCTTCCATCACCGCACGCGCGGGGTTCTGGAACTGTTGCGGCAGGACGGGCTTACCGGCCCCGGCACCTGGGCGCGCATGGCGTGGTTCGCGTTCGGCAATCCGGGCATGGTGCGCAAGATCGTCGGCGCGTGGGTCGGTTATTTCCTGCCCGGTTTCCATCCGTGGAACCATGACGATCGCGCGCTGATCGCCCTTGCGTCCAGCGATTATGCGGACGCGGCGCTGCCGGAAACGGCTCTTGCCTAGTTTCGATTGACGCTGGCGCCGCCATCAGCCCATGTTCTCCCGGATGACGACGCCTCCTACGCTCCACACAGACCGCCTTACCCTGCGCCCGCATCTCCTGTCGGACTTTGACGATGTTTACGCGCTGTGGTCCGATCCCGTGACCGTTCGGTTCATCGCTGGAGGCAAGCCGCAGGATGCACAGGCGGCATGGTTCCGCATTCTGCGCCACGCGGGTCTCTGGGCGCTGGCGGGCTATGGCTCGTGGGTATTCGCCGATCGGCAGACCGGCGAATATGTCGGCAGTGGCGGGCTTCTGGAAGCCAAGCGGGGCATAGCCGAGTTGGAGGGCGTGCCGGAAGTCGGTTGGGCCATCCGTTCAGACCGGGCGGGGCAGGGCCTTGCCACCGAAGGCGTCCACGCTACGCTCGCCTGGGCCGATGCGCATCTGGACGCCCCCGCCACGCGCTGCATCATTGATCCCGGCAACATCCCGTCGATCAAGGTCGCGCTGAACTGCGGCTTCCACGAAACGGCGCAGCTCGTGGATGGCGAAACGCCCCTGATCCTGATGCAGCGGACGCGGGGAGGGTAGCCGACTGGCTTGTTTTGCACATTTCTGCCGTTGGCGACCAGTACAGGCGATCTTCGCCTGGCGGGTATGACAGATAGAAGGTCCGCGCGGCAAGCGCTGGCGCAGGTGGAAAACAGTGGCCAGCCGCTCGACTTCCCAACCCCCATGCGCATTCCTGATCGGATCCATACAGTGGTGGCCGCGGAAGACCTGCACTAGGTGATCGTGTAGCACTGACCTACCTCGTGGTAATTAAAACGAAAGGCTTCACTTTTTCCACCACCACCACTCCATCACGCCGTCGAAGTCACCGGGCGCTCTATCGGGTTGACGCCGAAAGAATATGACGTGTTGCAGGCTCTTGTAGAGGCCGACGGACGTATATTGACCCACGTCGCGCTACTCGAACGCGTCTGGGGAAAGGCCGTCGCAACGACGTCGAATATCTTCGTGTCGCCGTGCGATCGCTGCGGCTCAAGATCGAGCAAGACCCGTCACGACCCACGCTGATCCGCAACGAACCGGGTATGGCTATCGCCTGACTTGAAGCCGTACTCGGAATTGAGATACCAAGCTTGAGGCCTCATAATTGGACTAGTATTGGACGTTCGCGCGGGCGTTGAGACATACCGCTGGCTGGCGCCTGAATTTTGCTGCTATCTAAACCCGCGCGGCGGAAAGTTCCTCCTCCCGCGCTTTGCGCAGGTCGACGAGAACGCAGCTCGGCGCGAGAACCGGGGCTACATTGAGAAAAGCGGAGCCACTTGCAAAGGCCCGCGCACTACACCCCATGTTCTGACGATGCCGCATAGCCGGCGCGTCAGCGGCCCTGCTGCACACAACATGGGCCTAGCGCGTATCGTCCTGCATTATATCCTCGGTGATCCCGCCGATTTGGACAGCCGCGCCATGCTCGTCGCTTATGGGGAAGCTTGTATCGCCCAGCGAACGGATGGCCCCGTCCGCTGGCGGGATGATCCTATGTTCAAACTGCGCAACTTCGTCGGCGTTGACAGTTTCGAGAAGCCGACTGGACCACATGTTCAAGCACAAGGAGGATGGTCGTCTCCGGGCAGTATTTGCGCTTTGAAACATGCAGGAAATTTGAACGGAAGCGGTGGCTGCCTGCAAAGAGCCATTCCACGCATTTGTGCCCGATCATGGCTGCGATTGAGACGTCCGCTAATTCCAGCGCCCTACGCCCTGGCTGTCAGATACGCATGTCCTGCGGTAACGCAGGCTTTCTTGCGACTCCAGACCGGACGTTCAGCACGCAACCTGATGCAGCCCCGAAGATTGGAAAGCCGCCTGACCTCACTTGAGAAGCGAGAACCGTCGGCTGAATGGTTACGAGGGGTCGGCTTGGCACTCGCTCAAACCACCGGCGCTCGGGCCGAATGGCGCAAGTTGGAGCACAGCGGTCGCGCTGATCGTTGAAGCATCAATGCTTTCCACGTCGCTGATGGAGTGGTCAGAAGTGGCCTTGAACTTGCGAACCGACCTTACTGCGGCGGCAATGGAACTCACGATATACCAGCTTGATTGGAGATCGGAAAACCGGCAGCCTGTTACTAGGAAGCCGCTCGCCAACGCCGGCATGAAGGGAGACGAATTGTGACAGGCAAAATCAGGAACGTCTTGTGGTTCGACCACGGTGAGGCGCGAAAAGCGGCGGAATTCTATGCAAGTGTCTTTCCCGACAGTTACGTCGGAGCAGTCATGGAGGCGCCCGGAGACTATCCCTCGGGCGAGAAAGGCGATGAGCTTACCGTTGAGTTCTCGGTCCTGGGTTCACCTTTCATGGGGTTGGCTGGTGGTCCTGACTTCAAGCCCAACGAAGCTGTATCCTTCATGGTAGAGACGGAGGATCAGGCCGAAACCGATCGGTATTGGAACGCCATCGTAGAGAACGGAGGTTCCGAGAGCGCTTGCGGCTGGTGCAAGGATCGATGGGGTTTCTCGTGGCAGATTACGCCTCGCATTCTTAACGAAGGGGTCAACGATCCGGACCCGGCGGTCGCCAAGCGAGTATTCGACGCAATGATGACGATGCGCAAAATCGACGTTGCAATGATAGAGCGAGCGCGCCGTGGAGACACTTGACCCGTTCTATAGGCATTGACCTTACTTTATCGTCGCAAAGCGCCTCGTTTAAGTACTGAGCTTCGACGGTAGGCCTCTGCATGCAGCTTTTCTGCGCTCCTCCCTTGAACCAGTTCGCGTGAGGCATACTCGTTCGATGTTGATTGCATTTAGAAGATCGAGTCATGACTGACCGGCTGATCGCTCTTCGGCCAATGCTACTTCACAGGCAGGATTCTTCGCGCCCGCACCTCTACTAAATCATTTGCTCTAATGACCTCGAGCTAGGCGTCCGCCCATCGTCGCAGAAGATTGTGGTATACGCCCGTCAGGCGAATGACTTGCGGATCGCCATGCCCTGCGTTTGCCGCCAGCGCTTGAATGCTGCTGTCGAGGTCGAACAGGATCTGCCGCTCGGCATCTTCGCGGATCATCGACTGCATCCAGAAGAAGCTCGCTACCCGGCGTCCTTGCGTCACTGGCTCTACCCGGTGTAGCGAAGAGGATGGGTACAGCACTGCGTGGCCTGCGGGCAGCTTCACCTGTTGCACGCCAAATGCGGTCTCGATTGTCAGTTCACCGCCGTCATACTCTTCCGGTGGCTCCAGAAAAACAGTGATCGACAGGTCGGCACGGACGCGAAAGCCAGTGCCCGATTGGACGCGCACGCCATTATCCACGTGCGTGCCAAATGCTTGCCCTCCAGCGTAGCTGTTGAACAGCGGAGGGAATATCTTGAGCGGCAGTGCCGCCGCGATGAACAGAGGGCACTGCGCGAGGGCGTCGAGAATGATGTCGCCCGCAGCCTTCGCTTCGGGCGCAGTCTCCGGCAGTTGCAGGTTGCGTTTCGCCAAAGCCGACTGATGCCCGGACGTAGCGTTGCCATCTATCCAGGCGGCGGAATCCATCAATGAGCGAATATTCTCGACACGCGTAGCGTCGAGCAGATCGGGAATGGCAATCAGCATGATGAGAGTACGCTCAGGCTTTCAGCACGAAGGGAATTTCTACGATCCCTTTCACCGATACAGGTTGACCGCCGCGGATCGTCGGCTCCCATCGCCACCGCTTTACCGCGTCGCGTGCCGCGTTGTCGAGCCGACTGAAGCCGCTGCTCTGTGCAATAGCTACCTTCGCAACGCAGCCGTCCACGTCCAATGTCAGCGCAAGTACTACAGTACCCTGCTCCCGTAGCTTGCGGCTTTCAACCGGATATCGCGGCGGCTTACCCGACAGCATCCGTGTCGCCAAATCGCCAAGCTGAACAGCGCTAGGCCCTGGAGAGACGACCGGCGGCGATGAAGAGAAGGCAGGCGTCGGTGCTGCCGCGATAACGCTTGGTACAGGCACAGCGTCCGGCGTAGTCATCACCTGCACGAGGGGCGCTGGTGTTTGCACGACAGGCGGCGGCGCGACGACTTGCGGAGGCGAGGGTGGTGGCGGGATCTTCTCTGCGGGAGGAGGGGCGGCGGGCGGCATCAGGTTTACCACCTCCATCCGCGCTTCCTGATGCCTAATGTAGTTATGGCGCATCTGCATCAGCGCACCGATCAGGAAGGCATGGATTAGCACCACAGAAGTAATCACCGGCAGGCGGGAAGATCGTCGCGCACCATAACGACTGGTAGTCCAGCGGGTAGTGGACGATGTAGGTAGATTGTTTGAAAGTGTAGAGTGAAGTGGAGACATAATTCCCGAAGCGGCGTCACCCGACATGATCTCTCTATCTGCTGTGAGCAGCATCACGCACTCCCGCTTCCATCCACCTGAAGGGCATATCGCTATCCCTATGCAAATCAATTGCAGATTAACGCTTAATATGTTGGACGGACAGTAGCGAAGAAGGGAGTGCGACTGTCCGTCCATCCGCCAGCGCTGACGTGCGCCGGGAGAAAACTCAGAAGCTATAGTTCAGGCTGAACATAGCGGAGCGGGTCGGCGCAGGCTGTGCCCAGCTGTTGCCGATCGAGTTACGCACAGTGGTCACATACTTTTCGTTTGTGAAGTTCTGCATGTTGACCTGCGCCTTCAGCGCGGGCGTGATCGGGTAAGACGCCATGAAGCGGTGTATGGTGTAGCTCGGCACATGATAGCCTACATAGTTGTTGGCGACCAACTGTGCGAGCGTGGGCTGATTGAGCAGGAACTTGCCCTGGTAGGTGAGACCATAACCCAATTCCAGACCAAAGCCGAAGCGATAGGTTGTGAACAGGCTGCCGGAATGCTTGGGCGTGTTGGTGAGCGAGTAGCCACGCGTGGGATCGAGGAAGGTCGCGTTGTTGGCGCACGTGCCGGCGGTCGCATCCGTAGCGCCGGGATTCGCAAGACAGAAGTCCGACACCCCCTGCTTGATATCACTCTTTAGGTACATGTAGTTGGCTGAGATCGTCCAGTTGCTCGTGATGTTGCCCGACGCGCCGAACGAGAAGCCCTCTACGCGTTGAAAGCCGTCAGTAGCCTGGTCGGGCAGAGTTGGATCACCGGAAATAACCTTGATCTGGTTACGGTCGTTGCGAAACAGCGCGGCGGTCAACAGCAACTTCTTGTCGAACAGATCCGCTTTGGCGCCGATCTCGTAGGTTTCGGTCGTCTCAGGTTTGACGTTGCAGGTCAGCGCAGAACAGGCTCCGTCGACTGACGATTTGGACGGTAGCTTCGAATTGCCATAGGCTACATAGAGACTAGTGTCGGGCGTAGGCTTCACCACGGCCCCGATGCGATAGGAGAACAGATCGTCCTCCAAATCGAAGTAGGCGGGATTAGTGGCGGGTGCGGTCGGGACCGACAATTGGCCGATGGCCGGACCGCTGGTTTGATAACTGAAGGTGCGGTTGAAGCCCTTCACCTTCTCATAGCGGATGCCGCCATTGATCTCGAACCAGTCGGTGAACTTTATCGTGTCAAACAGGTAAGCGGCATAGCTCGTCTGCTCTCCGACGTTTCGCGTGCCCAATATGAAATTGACGGGGCCGACGTAGTTATTGTTGCCGTACACACGTGCCAAACCGGATGTCGCGGGCGGACCAGCAATGAGGGCGCCGGGGTTCGCGATGTTCACGAGCGGAAGATAGGACCCGAGGCTGCTGCCGGCATCATACAGTACGTTCGCCGTGCTACTGCCCGTCGTGGGTGCAGAGAAAGCCGCCGCATAAGGATCAAAGCCATTAGCTGTCCGTCCCAAGCTGCCCTGCCGCTGAACATATCTTTCCCACAGAGCAGAACCGCCGACGACAAGCGTGTGGCCGATGCCACCCGTATCGAAGTCGGCGCTAAGATCGAACTGCGTGTAAGCCGTTTCATTGGAAATATAGCGCTGGTTGCCGCGCCCGCCGGTTGGAAGGTAATAGCCGACTGGAATGGTGAGGGTTTGGCCCGCAGCCGTCGTGCCGATGCGCTGCGTACACGCGCCGCCAGTATCCGGATTGAAGCCGCCCGCTGTGCCATTATCGAGGCAGAACACGCCGTTGGGCTGGCTCGTTACAGTATCCTGATTGATCTTCTCATAGCGCGTGAGGTTGCGCACCTTCACGGTGTCGCTGAAGGCATGGTTGAAGATGGTCTGAAGCGACTTGGTTTTGCTGTTCTGCTTGTCGAGATTAGCGAAGCCGTAATAGCCCGAACGGTCAAACCCGTCGATTATGCCGCCAAGTGACGGAAAGTAGCGGATGCCATATTGCGGCATGGCCTTATCATCCAGATACTCTCCCTGAATGGTAAGACTTGTCGGCCCATCAATGCCAATGGTGACTGCCGGAGCGATACCCCAACGCTTGTAATCCTCCACGTCGCGGCCTGGTACGTCATTTTCATGATAAACGGCATTCAACCGGATGGCGACTAAATCATTGATCCGTTTATTGGCATCCACGGTCGCGCGGTAGTAGTTGTCGGTCCCGACACCCGCGCTCAAGATGGTCTTGTCATCGGCCAGCGGGCGCTTGGTGACGAGGTTGATCGTGCCTGCCACAGAGCCGCCGCCGTTCATCACGGAATTGGCGCCGTTCGTGACTTCGACCTGCTCGATGTTGTAAACCTCGTTGCGGTTGAGGAACGCGCCGGACCGCACGCCGTCGACCGTCACATCGTTCTTGGCGTCCTGACCGCGCAGGATGATACGATCACCATAGCCGAAGCCACCTTCGCCTGCGCCGAAGGTGATGCCGGGAACCGTTGAAAGGACGTCGCGTAATGTAAGGAGGTTCTGCTGCTGGATCGTTTCCTTGCCGATGACCGTGATGGTCTGGGGCGTATCAAGAAGCGGGCGCGTATATTTCGGCGACTCCGCCCGGTCCACCTTGACCTCAGATTCATCGATCGCCGTATCGGTAACGGTCATCCCCCCGAGCTTGGGACTTTGGGCCGCGTCCTGTGCGTGAGCAGCGGTAGCAAAGGCGATGGCGCCGACGCAGCTCAGCGCCAGGAAGTTTGGAACAGTTGTAGCTTTGGACATTGAACAGACCCCCCATTTGGTTCGAGGTGCTGTTATTGCGACTCGTTATCAGAGTCAATGCTAATAAGAACTCTTCGCAATAGCCTCCGGAACGGTTTGGAACATGTAGGCAGATTAGCTTTCAACGGATTTGCCGCTTCTCCAGCTTCCGGGCGAGCGTACGACGATGCATTCCCAGCCTTCGGGCCGCCTCCGAAATATTGAAGTCGCTTTGCGCCAGGACCGCATGAATATGTTCCCACTCCAGCGTCTTGATCGATGTGGGTCGCGCATCGATAGGAGCATCGGCATTCCCCTCAGCCTTGTGAAAAGCGGCTTCGATATCATCCGTATTTGATGGTTTGGCGAGATATTGCGCGGCACCCAATTTGATTGCTTCCACCGCCGTCGCAATGCTGGCGTAACCGGTCAGCACTACGATGACCATGAAAGGATCATGCGCGTGCAACGTCCGCACGCAGGCAAGACCGGATTGTTGTCCCAGCTTCAGATCGACCACCGCATAATCGAATGGCGCGGCGCGTATTAGCCGTTCCACCGCTTCGATTTCGGCGGCTGTTTCAACGAGATAACCGCGCCGTTCGAAGGATCGCCGCAGCGTGCGGGCAAAGGTCTCGTCATCCTCGACGATCAGCAGCCGTGGCTCATCGATCATGCGAGGCTCCGTACACCGTCAGCGCGACTGCGGACAGCGGTAGGACCAAAACAACTTCCGCTCCGACCCCGCCTTCCAGATTGCGCGCCCGTACTTCGCCGCCCAATTTTCGCATGACGTTGACGACCAAAAACAACCCGAGTCCGCCTCCCGGTCGCTGCTTGGTCGACTGATAGGGCTTACCGAGATTGGCAAGCATCTCAGGCGCGAAGCCGGGTCCGGCATCGCGAATGGACAGCAGGACAGTATTATCTTGCCGTTCCACATACATGCCGACCCAAGCCGGAGAGACTTCGGCGGCATTGTCCAGAACTGTTCCGATCACCTGCTGTAGCGCGGCATCGGAGACGATCTGTACGTCCTCGCCGAACCGGTTGTGATATACGAGTGCGTCCGAGCCGCGCGTCGCGCGCCAATCCTCCACCAGCTCATCGAAGAACTGGTGGACGCTTGTCACTGCTGGAGCCTCACCACGCGCTTCGCCCGCCGACAGCAGGATGCGTGTCACGATCGCCTTGCAGCGTTCGACCTCCGCCTGCATCTCGGCCATGTCCTGCGCCATGCCCGGGTCACTGCTAAGCTGCGGCATACGTCGCCAATCGCCAATGATGACGGCCAACGATCCCAGCGGCGTGCCGAGTTCGTGCGCAGCTCCCGACGCCAATAGCCCCATACGCATGATATGGTCCTGCTCAGCCGCCTGCTGCCGCATATCCGCCAAGTGAGCATCGCGCGCTCTAAGGTTCTCGCTGATCCGGGTGACGAACAGGACCAGTAACACCGCGATCAGGGCGAAGCAGATCCACGCGCCGGCGATATACAAATCGAACAGCGAAACCCCGAATTGCGGCGGCAGTTGGAGTGGCCGGTGAGCGACGATCAGCAGCGCGAAGCACAGGCTGGTTGCGATGACGACAAGCCAACTCGACCACCGCTCGAGGAGGACGGAACCGAGCACCACCTGCAACAGAAACAGCGATACGAACGGATTGGTCGCGCCTCCACTCAGGTACAGCAGCGCCGTCAGCGCGGCGACATCCATCAGCAGCGCAAAAAACAATTCGGCGTTCGCAATCCCCCGCCGCCGGTTCAGCGCACTGACGCTGAAGATGTTGAGGATCATCAGCGCCGCGATCACTGCCAGCATCGGCACGATCGGTAAGCGCACATGCATCACCAGATGCACGAACAGGATCGTCACCAACTGCCCCGCCACGGCAAGCCAGCGCAACTGCACGAGTTGCACCATGTTCTTGTGCCCCGCCGCATCGGCAGTCGGCAGATAGGCGCGGGCCGCATTCATCATCGAAGCTTAGCCTGTCCGGCTTTCAAGTGCCATGGCTGCACAGTCAGGGCATCTGGCTCATGTCCTGCGCCGTCATCGGCATCATGTTGGCGTTCATATGATACATGACCCACAGCGAGCCGCTGAGCGCGATCACCACAATGACGACCGTGAAGATCAGCGCCATCATGTTCCACCCGCCCTCCGACTTGGTGTTCATGTGCAGGAAGAAGATCATGTGCACCACGATCTGCACCAGCGCGAACGCCATGATCGTCAGTGTTGTGGCTTGCGGCGGCAGGACGCCGCTCATCACCAGCCAGAAGGGAATTGCGGTCAGGACGATCGAGAGGAAAAACCCGGTCAGATAGCCCTTGCTCGACCCATGCCCTGCCGTAGCTCCATGTGTTTCTGCGCTCATCACACCATTCCGATCAGGTAGACGAAGGTAAAGACGCCGATCCAGATGACGTCGAGGAAGTGCCAGAAGAGGCTGAGGCACAGCAGGCGGCGCTGATTGGCAGGGATCAGGCCCTTCCTTGCGACCTGCACCATCAGCGTCACCAGCCAGATGCTGCCGAAGGTGACGTGCAGCCCGTGCGTGCCTACAAGCGTGAAGAAAGAGGAGAGGAATGCGCTTCGCTGCGGGCCTGCGCCTTCGTGGATCAGATGGGCGAATTCGTACAGTTCGATGCCGAGGAACGTCAGTCCGAACAACAGCGTGGCCGCCAGCCACGCCTGTGTCTGCCCCACGCGGCCCCGGTCCATCGCGATCATCGCAAAACCGTAGGTGATCGAGGAGAACAGCAGCATCGCGGTGTTGAGCGCGACCAGCGGCAGGTCGAACAGATCCTTCGGCCCCGGTCCCCCGGCATAGCTATGGCCGAGCACGCCATAGGTCGCGAAGAGCATGGCGAAGATTAGGCAATCGCTCATCAGGTAGAGCCAGAAACCCAGCAGCGTGCTGCCACCCTCCGGGTGATCGTGCTCGTCCAGTTGGTAGAAGCCTGCGTCGGCGTTGAGGGCTTGTGCGCTCATGGCTCAGGCTCCCGCTGCGAGCAGCGTGGTGCGCGCGTCTTCGGTGCGGATCACATCCTTGGCCGGGATATGGAAGTCGCGCTTGTAGTTGAACGTGTGACCGATCGCGACGGCGAGGATGCCTATGAAGCTGAGGCCCGCCAGCCACCACACGTACCAGATCATGCCGACGGCGAACGCCGTGCTGAGACCCGCCAGGATGACGCCTGTGCCAGTGTTGCGGGGCATATGGATATCCTTGAACCCTTCCAGCGGGCGGCTGTGGCCGCGCTGCTTCATGTCGGACCATGCGTCATTGTCGTGGATGATCGGTGTGAAGGCGAAGTTGTAGTCGGGCGGCGGCGAGGAGGTCGACCACTCCAGCGTGCGTCCGTCCCACGGATCGCCGCTATGGTCGCGCAGCGCTTCCCGGTTGCGCCAGGTCACATAGAACTGGATCAGCATCGCGCCGATGCCGATGGCGATGAGAACCGCGCCGAACGCCGCGACCTGAAACCATATCTGCAGCGACGGGTCGTCGAACTGACGCAGGCGGCGCGTCACGCCCATGAGGCCCAGCACATAGAGCGGCATGAACGCGACCCAGAAGCCCACGACCCAGAACCAGAAACTGACTTTCCCCCAGAACGGATCGAGCCTGACGCCCAAAGCCTTTGGCGCCCAGTAGTTGATCGCCGCGAACAGACCAAACAGCACGCCGCCGATGATGACATTATGGAAATGCGCGACCAGGAACAGCGAGTTGTGCAGCACGAAGTCGGCAGGCGGCACTGCCAGCAGCACGCCGGTCATACCGCCGAACACGAAGGTAATCATGAAGGCGATGGTCCACATCATCGGCAATTCGAACCGGATGCGTCCACGATACATGGTGAACAGCCAGTTGAAGAGCTTAGCCCCCGTAGGGATTGAGATCACCATCGTCGTAATGCCGAAGAAGCTGTTGACGCTCGCGCCCGATCCCATCGTGAAGAAGTGATGCAGCCAGACGAGGTACGACAGGATCGTGATGACCAGCGTCGCGTACACCATCGACGTATAGCCGAAGAGGCGCTTGCCCGAGAATGTGGAGGTGACTTCGGAGAACACGCCGAACAGCGGCAGGATCAGGATGTAGACTTCCGGATGGCCCCAGATCCAGATGAGGTTCACGTACATCATCGGATTGCCGCCGAAGTCGTTCGTGAAGAAGTGCGTGCCGACATAGCGATCCAGCGTCAGCAGCGAGAGCACCGCCGTCAGCACCGGAAACGCCGCGACGATCAGGATGTTGGTGCAGAGCGAGGTCCAGGTGAACACCGGCATCTTCATCATGCCCATGCCAGGTGCGCGCATCTTCACGATGGTCGCGATAAGGTTGATGCCCGACAGTGTCGTGCCGACACCCGCCACCTGCAACGCCCATATGTAGTAATCGACGCCGACGCCCGGACTATAGGCTTTTCCCGACAGCGGCGGATAGGCGAGCCAGCCAGTCTGTGCGAACTCGCCCACGAACAGCGACATCATGACGACGATGGCACCGGCCGCCGTCATCCAGAAGCTGAAATTGTTGAGGAATGGGAAGGACACGTCGCGCGCGCCGATCTGTAGCGGCACGACATAGTTCATCAGGCCCGTGACGAGCGGCATCGCCACGAAGAAGATCATGATCACGCCATGCGCGGTGAAGATCTGGTCGTAATGATGGGCGTTCAGATAGCCTTCCGAACCATTGAACGCCATTGCCTGCTGCAGCCGCATCATGATCGCGTCGGCAAAGCCGCGCAGCAGCATGATGAGACCCAGGATCATGTACATGATGCCGATCTTCTTGTGATCGACGCTCGTGAACCACTCCTTCCAGAGATAGCCCCACACCTTGAAGTAGCTCAGCGCGCCGATCAGCGCGATCCCGCCCAGCGCCACTGCGCCGAACGTCACCACGACGATCGGTTCGTGCAGCGGCAGCGACTCCAGCGTGAAGCGGCCGAAGATCGGGCTGATGGGTACGAAATCCTGTGTCATGGCGATGCTTCTTAAAGCGAGTGCTGATGGGCAGGCGCGTCGAGCGCGACAGCCTCGGGCTTGCGGAAAGGACTGGATGGCGGCGTCAGGCCGGCGCCGACGAGACCCTCGCCGCGACCGGTTGGGCCAGTTTTCGGCGTCATGTTCATGGTCATGTTGCCATGATCCATGTGCGGTCCTTGCTGGGGCGTGACATCGGAGGGCGTGGGCGCGCCATGAGATCCGTGGCCCGCTTCTCCGTCACGCGCTGCGTCGGCCTTCATCACATCCGCCATGCACGGCGTACCGGGCACGACGCATTGGTTAAGCGCGGCGTTGTAGAGCGCGGGATCGATGCTGGCGAAGCGGCGTACCGGCTCCTTCTCGCTCGGCTCCGCAAGCTTTAGATACACGGCGCGATCCAGCATGCCGCCGCCCTTCTTCGCATTGGCCACCCAGCCCGCAAAGTCATCGTTGCTCATGCCATGAAAGCGGAAGCGCATACCTGAAAAGCCCGCGCCGCTGTAATTCGCCGAAAAGCCAGCGTAATTGCCGGGCTTGTTGATGACCGCGTTAAGTTTGGTTTCCATGCCCGGCATCGCGTAAATCTGTCCGGCGAGCGCGGGAATATAGAAGCTGTTCATCACGGACGAGGCGATGATCTTGAAATGGATCGGCCGGTTTACGGGCGCGGCGAGTTCATTGACGGTCGCGATG
Source organism: Sphingobium sp. SCG-1 (assembly GCF_002953135.1). Taxonomy (NCBI): domain Bacteria; kingdom Pseudomonadati; phylum Pseudomonadota; class Alphaproteobacteria; order Sphingomonadales; family Sphingobiaceae; genus Sphingobium; species Sphingobium sp. SCG-1. The sequence goes on along the minus strand of NZ_CP026372.1, from coordinate 4,158,420 downwards.
CCCTGCTCGGGGTAGATGAACAGCCATTTCCAGTCGAGCGCCACCACCTGAACTTCCAGCGGTGCGACGTCCGCCGCAATCGGCTTTCCCGCTGCGACCCGGTCCAACGGCCGGTAGGGGTCAAGCAGATGCGTGCCCACCCAGGTGACGGCGCCAAGGCAGATGATGATGAGCAACGGCGCTGCCCAGATAATGAGTTCCAGTTGTGTCGAATGGTCCCAGTCCGGCTCGTACCGCGCATCCTTGTTCGCGTGCCGATAGCGCCAGGCGAACAGCACGATCAGCGCGACGACAGGCACGATGATGAGCAGCATCAAAGCCGTCGCTATGAGGACCAGATCGCGCTGCTGCATAGCCACGTCACCGGACGGATGCATCACCACCATGTTGCAGCCGCTCAGCAGCATGGCGACTGGTGCGATGGAGAGTGCACGCCGAAGCGTCTGGCGGGACGGAAGGAACTGCATGGCGCGGAAGTAGCCCGATATCGTGCAGTGCAACATTGGACATTTTGTCCAATGCCGGATCCAGCGCCGCTCGTGCATAAGGCAGACCTTGAACCTATGCGACAGGCCGTGGCCCCGGCCATGATCGAGGAAGATCACTACCAATGACCAGCGATACGCTATCCAATTCCGAAACGGCAGAGCGGGACGCACGCGCCCTGCACGCGCGTAGCGAGGGGAAGGACCATGGCGACATAGCGCCGGCGGAAATCGCGATCGGCGTGGTGATCGGGCGAACGTCGGAATTCTTCGACTTCTTCGTGTACGCGATCGCATCCGTGCTGGTTTTCCCCAAGCTGATCTTTCCGTGGGTCGATCCGCTGACGGGCACGATCTACAGCTTTGCCGTCTTTGCGCTCGCGTTCGTGGCGCGGCCGTTCGGTACGCTGATCTTCATGGAGATTGACAAGGCGCTGGGGCGCGGCATGCGGCTTACCATTGCTCTGTTCCTGCTCGGCGGATCGACCGCAGCGGTGGCGTTCCTGCCTGCCTATGCCGATCTTGGCATCGCGTCCCCGCTGCTTCTTGCCGCCTTCCGTATCGGACAGGGCATTGCGCTGGGTGGTGCGTGGGACGGCCTCGCTTCGCTGCTTGCCCTCAACGCACCCCAGAACAAGCGCGGCTTCTACGCGATGATCCCGCAGCTTGGCGCGCCGCTCGGCATGATCGTCGCCAGTGCGCTGTTCGCGTTTCTAGTCGCCAGCCTCTCGGCTACCGATTTTCTCGAATGGGGCTGGCGCTATCCTTTTTTCGTCGCGTTCGCGATCAACGTGGTGGCGCTCTTCGCGCGGCTGCGTATCGTATCGACGCCGCAATATGGCGATCTGTTCGAAACGCGCGAGTTGCAGCCTTCACCGGTGATCCAGACGGTGCGGTCGCATTGGCGCAACATGGTGATTGGTGCGTTCGCGCCCCTCGCCAGTTTTGCGCTGTTCCACATGGTCACGGTGTTTCCGCTAAGCTGGGTGTTCCTGTTCACGCGCGAAAATCCGGCGCGGTTCTTGGTGATCGAGATCATCGGTGGGTTAGTCGGTGTTCTCGCGGTGCTCGCGTCCGGCTCGCTGGCCGACCGGTTTGGGCGGAGATATGTTCTGGGCGTATCAGCGGCAGCCATCGCAGCGTTCAGCGGCTTCGCTCCACAACTGCTCGACGGTGGCGACCTTGGCGAAGTCATCTTCATGGTTCTTGGCTTTGCCCTGCTGGGCGTCGCGTTCGGACAGTCGTCAGGCGCATTGAACGGCAATTTCCCCGCGGCTCAACGCTATACGGGCGCTGCGATTACGTCGGACCTTGCATGGCTTGTGGGTGCGGGCTTTGCGCCACTTGCAGCCTTATGGCTGGCGAGTGAATGGGGCCTTTTGGCGGCGGGCGGCTACCTTCTTTCCGGCGCCGTAGGCACGCTCGGTGCGTTAAGCATCAACCGGGAGCTGGCAAGCCAAAGGTAAATGTAGCGGGATGCTTTCGGGGTTGCGAGTAAGTATAGCCAAATGAAGGCAACCTACCGCGATTGTGGTCACTAGCTCGTATGGGTTACGAGCCAAGGCAGTAGTTTGACGCATGTGCCTGCGGACGCTACCGCCGCCTTGATGATTGCACTACTGTCCCCTGCGAAAACGCTCGACTTTGAGCGTCCGTTACCGCCGCTCCAAGTGTCAAAGCCATATTTCTCCGCGGAAGCGCACAGCCTTGCGCGATCGGCTGCGAATCTCACGCAGAAGCGGCTGTCCGAATTGATGCATATCTCCCCGCGCCTCGCCAAGCTAAATGCCGATCGTTTTCGCGACTTCGACAATCTGCCTGAACGACCAGCGCTGTTCGCTTTTGCCGGTGACGTTTATACAGGCTTCGAGGTGGACACGCTGGATGAGGTCGCCGTCAGCTTTGCACAGGATCACGTGCGAATGCTTTCGGGCCTTTACGGCCTGCTGCGGCCGCTGGACGCAATTCGTCCCTATCGGCTTGAGATGGGCACGCGCTGGGCACCGCGCCGCACATCCCTGACTGACTGGTGGGGCAATCGTATTGCGCAACTGCTACTGGAGCAACTCGCAGAAGAGGGATCGGGCGTCATCCTCAACCTCGCCAGCCAGGAGTATTTTGCTGCCGTCAAAGGCAGGCTGGCGGGCGTGCGTGTGATCGAGGTCGAGTTCCGTGAACCCGGCCCGAATGGCCCACGTTTCGTGAGCTTCAATGCCAAGCGAGCGCGGGGCATGATGGCACGCTGGCTATGTGAGCATCGCATTACTGATGTAGAGGCGATGCGCGGTTTCGATTACGACGGATACCGGTTCGACGGACAAGAGAGCGACGGCGATCGCTGGCGTTTCACCCGCGTATGAGCGGTGCAGGCAGCGCTTCTGCCGTCGTCGTCGGCGCTTCTGGTGGGATCGGGCGCGCATTGGAAGCGGCCCTGATCGAGGAGGGCGCGTTCGATGTCGTTCATGGCTTCGCGCGATCGCGGCCCGGATCGCAGCATCTCGACTTGCTCGATGAGGCGAGCATCGCCGCCGCCGCCGCACATGTCGCGAGAGGTCCGGCACCAACCTGCATCATCATCGCGACCGGCCTGCTCCATTCGGGAGAACGCGGCCCCGAAAAGGCGTTGCGCGATTTGGAGCCGGAGTGGTTGGCGCGGCTCTATGCCGTAAATGCCATCGGGCCTGCGCTTGTGGCGAAGCATTTCCTGCCGATCATGCCCAAAACGGGACGCACGGTCTTCGCAGCGCTGTCGGCGCGGGTGGGATCGATCAATGACAATCGATTAGGCGGGTGGCATGGCTATCGTGCGTCGAAGGCGGCGCTCAACATGCTGGTTCGAAACCTCGCCATCGAGGAACGCCGTCGCAACGATCGCACCATCGTGGTGACCCTGCACCCCGGCACAGTCGACACGACACTCTCTCGCCCATTCCAGGGCAATGTTCAGGCCGGACGGCTGTTTGATCCGGAGCGCGCCGCACTTCAGCTGCTTGATGTAGTGGAAGGATTGAAGGTGCCGGACAGCGGGAAGTTCTTCGACTTCCAAGGGGAGGAAATTCCCTTTTAGGAATCCGAGCCGTGCGCCTAGCGGCTGTTGATCCGACGCGCATGAGTCCCTCTCAAAGCTTCGTTGTCCTCGCTTTTTACGATGCGGGATTCAGGGCAGAGGAAAGTCAACTTGCCCCACTGATCGCACCGGGCGTAAGTGCGAGCGCCAGTAGTATCAGCGCCATTCCGACATAGGCCCAAACCCCCATGCCGCGCCAAGCCAAGCGCATCGCGCCATCGTTCGTCTCGTGAGCTTTTGCCAGACGCAAGCTGTAGATCATGGTGCCTGTAATGGCCATCGCGGTCAGGGCGAGGCCGAACAGGAACCAGATGATTTTCGTGGTCAATCCTCCGAATGTGCCGAAATGCAGTGGGTCCGCCATTTCCGAAATACGCTGGTGAGTGCCAAGCATCCGGCCATCCAGTTGCGCCACAACCCGACCGTCCGCCGGATCAAGGACAACAGCATTGGCCCTGTCACGCACCAGCCAGGCCCGCGATTGGCCGAGGAATATGACGCCGCTGTCTTCGGTGAAACGGATTTCGCGAATTTCGAGGTTTGCGTCAGCCTGCTTTGCCACAGCCACCAACTTGTCGAGTGCTGCGCCGGTCGGCAGCGCGCTGCGGGCGTCCACCTTGGGAAGCTTTGGCACAGGTGCATGACCTCCCAATGTCTCGACCAGATACCATATGCCCGTCAATGCTATCAACGCTACGAACCACAGGCTCCATAGGCCCGCCAGTCGGTGAAGGTCGCCTGTCAGCCGTCGTCCATCCCCACTGCGCGGTCGACGGAAGAAGCCGCGCCACCACTTCTTGTAGGTAACGATACCCGAGATCAGGGAGATCATGAGAAGGAGTGCGAGAGAACAGACGATCGGGATGCCGATCTTCGTCGGTAGCATCAAATGGCGATGCACCTGCCGCAGGAAGCGGTGGACATTTGCCCAACCATGGGTGCCGGTAACTTGCGCCGTCCATGGGTTGATATATACCCGGCGCGGCGCACCTTTGCCGAGGTCTATCCACGCCTCTACCGCGAACCACGGGTCGATCGGTGCATAGATCGTCTGCAATCGACCGGACGGTTCGGCGCGGGCGGCGGCCGCAGCAAGCGAACCCCACGATGCCGGTGGCGCAGCTTGTGGTGACACCCGCATGGCAGGCGTCACCATCCAGTCGATCTCGTGCGCGAACACCGCGAAGGTTCCGGTCGCCAGGATGAAGGTGAGGAAGATCGACAGCTTAAGGCCAATCCAGCTATGCACCACCCACCAGAGCGACCGGCGTTTCTTCGCCCCCGACTTGGCCGAACGCACGGAGGCCATGGTCAGAATTTGAACCGGAGTTCGGCAAGGAATGTCCGAGGTTCGCCGGGGAAATGGCCGCTCTGGGCGGAAAAGCCGGAGGCGGCGTAGACCTTGTCGAAGATGTTGTCGGCTCTCAGGAGCAACTCGGCAAAGCCCAGCCCCTTGGTGATCGAGGCATCGAAGATCGTGTAGGGCTTCACATCCTGTCCTGACAGGCTGATACGCTTCGAGACATATTCGCCGCCAAAGGCAAAGGCCGCATCGATCGGAGCGACCTGGTATCGGGTCCAAAAGCCCAGCTTGTGCTTGGGCGCATTGGCGAAGCGGTCGCCCACGGCATTGGTGATCGCCTGACCCGCGATAGTGCCGGTGATCTTGGTGTCATTATAGCCATAGTTGACGAGCAGCACCCAGTTGGGCGTAAGGTCCGTCGACAGGTCGATTTCGAACCCTTTTGACGTGACTTCGCCGATGGGGCGTAACTGATCTTGCCCGTTTACTGGCGGCAGGTTGGCATCGGCCTGCAGGATGTTCTTGCGTACTATGCGATAGGCCGCAACATTGGCCTGAATGCGTCCGTCGAACAGGTCGGTCTTAACGCCGCCCTCGAACTGATCGCCGGTCACAGGCGCGAATGGGCCACCCGCATCGCCGTTCTGGCTGGCGGCAGTCTGTGGTTCGAAGCTCTGCGACCAGCTTAGATAAAGGGAAACGTCCCTGCGCGGCTTGTAAATTGCGCCGGTGCGGAAAGTGATGTCGTTGTCCTTATAGGATGCGCTATTCACCACTCGATCCGTGAACTTGTCGTAGCGTAGGCCGCCAACCAGAAGAAAGGCGTCGGTCACACTGATCTGGTCCTGGAGATACGCGCCCTGTCTTTTGGTGCGCGTATCAGTGACGATGAAGGGGAGCAGCGCCGCGCGCGCCACGTCACGCGCCGACGTTGTGTAGACGGGGTTGCTGAGGCTGAGCGATGTCACACCCGCCCGCAAGATGCGGGAGCTGAGGACGCTGGTTTCGTCATACCAGTCCGCGCCTGCCTGAAATTTATGGTCCATGCCCAACAGGGCTACACGTGCAGTAAGGTTGGTGGAGAACGACAGCCCATCGACGTCACGGATCTGGTCGCGAAACTCGCGGGCGACGAGATCGGTACTCCCCGCCTCGAAACCGCGGGGTTCGTGATATTGCTGCGTCTCTGTCGCTTTGAAGTAGCGCACGCCTAAATCGAACGTGACCGCATCGCCGATCGCGGTGGCGTAACGCGCTTGATAGGCTTTCGACTTCAAGTTGAGGAAATCGGTCGGCTCATTGGCATTCCAGCGAATGTCCGTCCGGAAATTGCCAGCGTTGTCGGTCAGCACGCCGCGCAAGCGATTGGCCGCCAGCCGGTTGTCGTAAATAGTCGCTTGCAGCGTCAGCTTGCCACCTTCGTTCGTCTTGATGGCTATCGCGCCGTCCCCGATCAGCGACTTATTTTGCGTATTGACCCGATAGGGGTCCATGGACTCATAGAAGCCGCCGACGCGATATGTGACGATGCCATCCTCGTCGATCGGGCCGCTCGCTTCGGATGAAATGCCAATTCGGTCGTAGTTGCCCGCCGTGAGAACCGTACGGAGGGAGCCTTCTTCTTCCGGCGTTTTAGACACATAGTTGATGATACCGCCCGGTGAACCGGGGCCGAAGAACAAGCCCGCTGGGCCTTTCAGCACCTCGACGCGATCGATATTAAAAAGTTGCGGTACGGAGAAACCGATGAACGGGTTTCCACGCATGCCATCGTAAAAGGATTGGTCCTGACGGAAGCCGCGAAAGGTGACACCGGCATAGCTGAAGAAGCTGACGCCGGAGATGTTGCGGTAGATGTCGGTTGCGTCGCGTGCGCCTTGATCGGCAAACAAATCCGAATTGATGACCTGCACGGCCTGCGGGATGTTGAGTGGATCTTCGGAGGTTTTGCCGACGGTCGTGGTTTCGGTGCGATAGAGACGTTGTGCTCGCCCGGTGACGATTATCTGATCGCTGTCGGACATCGCAGCATCCGCAGCTTCGGATGCACCCTGCGCCAATGCCATCGATGAATGAAAAGAAACGGCCACAAGAAACGCCAAACGACCAATACGCAAAACAACCCCCTAACAATGATTCGATAATGCGAATTATTCGCATATTTCAATCGTTGTTGTTGCGCAACCTTCGATTGCCTGGCCATGCTAATTGAAATCGAGTCGAGGGTTGACCCACACACAGGTTGCATCAACGGCATTGTAGCCGACGGCCTAAGGTAAAAGCGGTGACGCCGACGAGTAGCCGGGCGCCACCCTAAGGATCTTACTTTCGTGCTTCTTGCCAATGAGGATACGTCACGTAGGCAGTGAGTGCCCCGTGCTCATGGGAACGGATCGTCACCCTCTGGTCCTTCGGCATATGTATGATCTCGCCTGGTCCTGCGGTGACAGTTCCCGCTTCGCTAGATACGGAGATTTGTCCTTCAAGGACGACCATCACGTCATCGACGGCCATGATCTCCTCCAGACTCTGATCGGGTCCATATCGCCCATAACCTATGGTGATCGGAGCGCCATGGCGTTGGTCTACAAGATTGCCCACAAACACGTCGCCGTCCTGCCCGGGTGAGCGTTCGAGCGCTGCGTCAGAGATCGCGAATTTTTGAACTTTCACGAGATGCTCCTTCTTGCTGAGGTGATTTCGTGCTGATGGGATAGCCCCGGTGAAGGCGACGCTATTCAGCGTCCTTCCGGTCAGCGCCGAGCGGGCCGCAATCGGTTGGAATGCCGTCCCTTTCTTCACACACCTGGACCATCATCCATTTCTGGATCGCTAATGCCTTGAGCTGCCAGTTGTTCCTTCCTCCGGTACTCAGTTACTCTCTGCACATATTGTCCGGTTTGCGTTGCGGAGCGGACCGAGCGTGAAGGCGTTCATTCGATACGCAGATGCCGACGCGTCACTGTTTTGCGCGGCCTAAGTCAGAATGCCTTCGATATTGAGCACGCCGCCGGACCCAGGATCACGACGAACAGCGTCGGCAGGATGAAAAGGATCAGCGGCACAGTCATGATCGCGGGTAAGCGCGCCGCCTTCTCCTCTGCGCGCATCATGCGCTCGTTGCGGAATTCGGCCGACAATACTCGTAGGGCGGACGCCAGCGGCGTACCGTATTTCTCGGTCTGGATCATGGTCGTAACCACGCCCTTGACCGCATCCAGTTTCACGCGGTTGGCCAGGTTCTCGAACGCCATGCGGCGCTCAGTCAGGAAGCTCAGTTCAATGGCCGTAAGCTGAAACTCGTCACCCAGTTCGGGATAAGCCTTGCCAAGTTCCTTTGAGACACGGTTGAATGCCGCGTCGACGGTGAGCCCGGCCTCCGCGCAAATCACCAGCAGATCGAGCGCATCGGGCAGCCCCTTGCGGATTTCCGTAGAGCGCTTGTTGATCTTGTTATCAATGTAGAGATCGGGCGATTTATAGGCCAGGAGCAGCAGCACGGCGAAGCAGCCGAAGCGCTTCATAGGACCCCACTCGGGCTGGCCGCCAAGGACATACAACCACAGCGCGACTATAACGCCGATGACGATCGGCATAATCATGCGTCCGAAGATGACGGCAACGGCCCAGTCCTTGGACCGGATACCCGCTTGCGCCAGTTTCACTTGCGCGTCCTTCAACTGATCGTCCTGTAGAACCTTCAGGTTCGACAGCAGCGATCGCATGCGGTCGGTAGTCTGGTTCTTCTGGACTAGTTTCGCACGGCGCTTTGCGGTCGAGGCCGTGATGCCTGCTTTCAATTGTTCGCGGCGCTCGTTCAGCGCCTTGACGCGCTTGCTCATCGGATCGCGTACGGTCATCACCGTGTACAGCGCGAATAGGACGGCCATGGTCGCCAGCGCGGCGAACAACGTGCCAAGGTCGGTGGCGGTCATACCCAGCATGGTGGCTCCGGGCGGCGTTGCAGGTTGCATGTGCTTGTGCCTCCCTTAGATTTCGAAGTTTATCATCTGGGCCATGATGAACACGCCGATGCCCATCCATCCCATGCCGCCAATGCCGATCATCTGCATCAGGCTCAGCCCCATCATCCCCTCAGGGTCGCCATTGAAGAACGGCGACATATACTGGAAGTTGATGTAGGAAATCATGGCGAATACAAGGAACGGCAACGATCCAATGATGTAGGCCGAAGCCTTCGATTCTGAAGACATCGCCCTGATCTTCAACTTCATCTGCGCGCGTTGACGCAGCACAGTCGACAAGTTGGAGAGCGTTTCGGCAAGGTTGCCGCCCGTCTCGCGCTGAATGGCGAGAGTAATGACGAAGAACTGGAATTCGGCCGTACCCAGACGATCGGCGGTTTCCTGCAACGCCTGCTCCATCGTTTGACCGATCTTCATGCGCTCGCTGATAAGCTTGAATTCTTCGCCCGTCGGCCCCGGAATTTCACTCGCGACGATGCCAAGCGTCTCACTAATGGGCAGACCGGAGCGCAAGCCGCGCACCAGTAAATCCAGCGCGTCAGGGAAATGCTTGGTAAACTTGTCGATCCTCTTGCCGATCAGCCGCCCGATATACCAGTGCGGCAGGCCGAGGCCCGCAGCTAGGCTGACGAACAGCGCCATCAGCGGCGGGTAGCCGCGCAATACCATTACGGCGGCCATCACCAGAAATATGCCCGCGCAGCCGGTCATATACTGGCCGAGCGTCCATTTCTTGCCTGTGCGGCGAATGCGTTTGCTAAGGTTCTCAGGGTTCGGGATCAGCGACACGAGCAGTTTCATGTCTTCGGTCGTGCGATTGGAGATCGCCTTGCGCATCCGCGCTTCCATCATCGCATCGGCGGAATCGCTATGGCGGCCGCGGATCAGGGCCATGCGGCGCTGTTGCGCCTTAGCGGCGGAAGGACCGGCGAACGCAAAGGCGACAAGTCCCACAACGCTCAGCGCCAGTACGATCAACAGGATCAGTTGGCTATCCATCTACGTTCGTCCGTCCTTGCTTGGCCCATCGCCTGCGCCTGCCATGTCGCAGCCAAACCGATCCTTCGACAATCAGCCGTTCAGCGCGACTTTCTTGTCTTTCTTACTCGGCATGATCGACTTGAACTCGGTGAACTTGCCCATCAGGGAGCCGCCCTTGGCTTTCGCCTTTGACTTGCCGTCGCCTGCTGCGCCATCCAGTACGCCGAGTGCTTCATCCATCAATTGCATGAGGCCGTTGCCGGTCTTGCTGCCCTTCGCCACTTCGGCGAGTGTCTTCCCAAGCTTGGCGGCCTGCGCCGCGAGCCGCGCGTCGAAGGGTACGATGACGTCGACCTTGCGCTCGATCGATTGCTCGAAATCCTTGCGGCTGATTTCCAGCGCACTGGGGTGCACGCGATTGGCGGCCACGATCACGCGCGTCTGGGGCGCATTGCTCTTCAGCCACGACAGAATGCGGATCGAGTCACGTGCAGCCGCCAGCGTCATTTCGGTAACGACGACGGTGACGTTGGCATCGTTGATGAGATGCGGATGCGCGATCAGCATGGAGCGCGGCAAATCGATTACGCTGCATTCGAACGCCGTCCGGAATTCGTCCAGAAGCTGATAAAATGCGCCACCATCCGTTATCATCGGCTGGCTGATCGGCGCTTCGGCGGACAGGATCGCCAGCCGGTCGCTCGCACGCACCATCGCACGCTCAATAAACAGCCCATCGATACGGCCGGGATTCTCTATGGCATCGGTGAGTCCGCGGCCCGGTTCGAGGTCCATCGCAAGCGCCCCGGTGCCGAAATGCACATCGAGATCAAGCAGCGCCGTCGTGCGCTTGCTCTTTTCGCTCAGCAGCCACGCAAGCGAGGTTGCCACGGTCGAAGCCCCAGCGCCGCCGCGTGTGCCGACGATCGCGGCCGAAAGGTGCGGGCGCTCAGTCGAAGCATCCGTGCGCGGGGCCATGAACACGGCCTGCGCCTGCGCGATCGTATCACGCAGATGATCGGCATTGAGCGGCTTGAGCAGATAATCCTGTATGCCGCTGGCGACGAGATCGCGATACAACCGGACGTCGTTGACCTGCCCGGCAGCGATGACGACCGTCCCCGGCTCACACACTTCGGCAAGGCCATTGATGTCGTTCAGCGGATCGCCGCTCTCGGACAAGTCGACGAACAGTATCTGCGGGCTTGCGCTGATCGACAGCGCCTGGACTGCATTGCGCAGACCACCCTTGTTGACCTTCTCCGGTGGCCAGCCCAATTCGATGGCGACGCTGCGGATCACATCGAAGCTGTGGTCGTCGCAGACGAATGCCTGGAACGGATCGCGCGCGGCGGCGCCTGCGCCTTTCCACGGTGCGTTCATGGTCAGTTGCCCCCTGCGGTCATGGTTTTCAGATCGCCCGATCCGGTCGGTGTCTTGTCGCGATACACCTGGATGGCGCGGTTGGAGGTCGCACCTTGCAGATCGCTCGTGCCGGTCTGTCCACGCACCAAATCCTCGGGATTGGCGATCATCGCGGCCAGACTGCCGTTTACGCCGCAACCGAAGTTGCGCGAGATGTTGCCCATGCCGTTGGTTTCCTGCGTGTCGCTCCAATCGGGGCAACCGGGAACCCGCGCAGTAGCGCGGCGGACGACGAGGCGAAGTGACCCTTCCGGCGCAGTGTCCGCGGCTAGCCCGGCTTCCTGTTCGATAAGCAGGCCGTGGCGGGCAACGACGTTGGCGATGTCCATCACGGCGTCGCCATAATAGTTGCCCGAGCCGAGGAATAGGCGATCGCCGTAGCCGACATTGATAGACGCGAGCCAGCCTTCCAGTCGGCCCTTTTCGGCAGGCGAAAGCGCTGCGCCGCCGCCGACCTGAACGTCATAAGTAAAGCTCGTGTAGCTCACCACGGGCTGACGGACTGACTCCATGCCGCGGTTGAAGGCGCTGCGTGGCCGTGCCATCGCGCTTCCGGGAAGCACTGCGGCGCTTGTAAGCGCAATGCAAAGACCTGCAACGATTGCGCCTCTGGAAACCGTAGGCTGTTTGAAATTCCGTGCCATGTTTACGGTCCTTCGTGTCAGAAGCTGAAGCCGGGAGCAGCGCCGCCACTCGACTTGCCGGGTGTGGGTTGCTTGGTCGAATTGGCGCGGGCTACCGGTGCCGCATTGGGCGTCCCATTTGGCGCAACGGTTGGCTGAGGACGCTGCGCGCCGCTGACGCCATCCGATCCCTGTTGCAGGAACAGTCCTTGCGCTTCGGTCGCGCTACGGAACCCGTCGGTCGGCAACCGGATATCGCTCGCGTTGACGGGCTTCACCAGATACGGCGTTATGACGACCACCAGTTCAGTTTCGTTACGCTGGAACTTACGCGACTTGAACAAACTACCGAGAATCGGAATGTCCCCAATACCAGGAACCTTGTCGACGTTGTTTGAGGTGTCATTACTCAACAACCCCGCGATCATGAAGGCTTGACCTGAGCCGAGTTCGACTGTCGTTTCAACCGAACGGCTCTTCAACGCAGGCACGTTGGAGTTGATGGAGAAATCTAAGCTCGACACTGTCGGGCGCACACGCAACGAGATTCGGCCATCTGCTAAAACAGTGGGTGTAAAGGCGAGTTGCACACCATATTGTTTGAACTCAATGCTATTGCCCTGCAGGCCATTGCTGACCTGATAAGGATACTCGCCGCCTGCAAGGAAGCTAGCGGTTTCGCCGGAAAGGGAGGTAAGGTTCGGTTGAGCCAGTGATGTAGCGAGGCCGGAGGTCTCCGCAAGATCGAGCGCTCCTGCAACATCCATTCCAAATATTTTGGCCAGAAAACCTATGCTGGTTCCGGACCCCGCCGTTGGCTGATTGAAGGTGAACTGGCGTGAGATATCGCCGGATGGTTGGCCCGGCACATAATTGCCCAACGTCCCAAAGCCGCGATTGGACCTGCCTATGAAGCCACTGAAGCTCCCCGATCCCGTGCCCAATCCCGCGACATTGGTTCCGACCTGATGAAGCAGATTCCGACTCACCTCAGCGATGCGCACCTGCAAATTCACCTGGATTGGCGTGGCGGTGCGCAAGCGGCTGACGACTGTCACTTCCTTGCCAACGAACGCCTGCGTCAGGCGCTCGGCCTCGGCGGCGTCTTCGGGAGCCTTGATGGTGCCGGTGAGCAGGATCATGCCATTCATTGTCGACACTCTGATATCGGCATCGGGCATGGCCAGCTTGAGCATGTCATCCACGCTGGTCAGATTGTTGCCCACGCGCACGATGGTCGAGAACAGCGTCTGCCCGCTTTTGCTGACAGCGGAGATGGTTGTCTCGCCGGGGTTCTTCGCAAGGATATAAATCTGCGTACCCGAACGGACGTAGACGTCGGCCACGGCCGGATTGACGACGATCACGTCTGAAATCTTGCTGGACAGATTGATGACGCGGCTTGCGCCGACGGAGAGCGTCATTGCGCCGTCCGTGCTGCTGCCAGCGGACGCCGCGTTCAACGCGGTGGTCGGCGCCATGCCCGCACTCAGCGCCAGCCCAAGGGCCAGGGCGGAGGCCGCACTTTTCCGCGCGAGGAACTTGGTCAAAGTCATCTTACTTCCCCCGACCGGCACTACGGTCACATCTGTTCCACGTGCGACGCGGACTGTTGGGCCGACAGGAACGCCTCCGGCGGCGACGAGCGTGCCTTGAGGACCGACGGTGCTTGGCTTGGGTGGCACGCTGCGGCGTTGAAAACGCGACACGTCGGCACCCGTGGCGAAGGTCGAACCCTTGTCGACCGGGCTGGCCGCAATTTTTGCGAGCACGCGCTTTTCCGCCTTCGGATCGCTGCCATCGGGCAGGTCCACGTCGCCTGCTGCGATCGCCGCATCAAGTTCCGACGTATTGTCGGCGATGGACCGCAACGATAGCGAGAGTGAGCCGAGCGTCTGCGATACCGCGATCTTCTCGGCAATCCGGGGCGTAACCTCCAGAGTCACGTTCGAATAAGGCTGCACGACCGGCTTGCCATCAGGGCCTAGAGCATCGGTACGCTGATCGGTGGCCAGCACGCGGAGGTTACGCAGGATCGTTTCGGAGACTTTCAATGGCTCACCATCGCCGCCACCCGCTACCGATTGCGTAAGCATCATGTCGACGCGGTCTCCGGGAAACACGAAGCCCGCAACGGAATTGACCATCTGCACTGGCACCGTGACGGCGCGCATGCCGGGGCCAAGAGCGGCCGCGAGGAAGCCGCGATCACCCGGCTTGATGACTGCGCCCTGCGTCAGCGGCTGCCCGGCCGTGATCGCATTGCGCACGACGCTACCTGCGAGCTGCGTCGGCTCCATCTGCCCTTTCACGAAGTACGCTTGTTCGATCAGATCCTTGGGCCAGGGCTGGAAGCGGAAGCTCTCTGCATCCACTATGGTGCCAACCGGCAGAGCCTTGGTCGCGACCAGCACCTGCGTTCCGTCCACCTCGACGGGCATACTCGACGCGCTCGCCTGCGGTGCACCCGCAGGGGACAGCATGTTACGCGCCACCAGCGCCGCCGCTACTGCAATGATAAGCGCGCCTACCAGCAGCACTATTTTCTTGGCATCCATGACGAAACGCGCCTCCCTGAAGCTGGAACCACCGGTCCCAGCCTTCGTCTTCAAGCAAATTGGTTAATATATCGTTCGCCAACCAGCCAAAGCGCGGCGATGGAAATGGCGACCCCATAGGGTATCTCCGGCGGCCCTTCGCGGCGCGCCAGCTTGTGATGAACTATCGTGATGAGCGTGACTACGCCGCCCGCAAGCGCCATAATCGTAAGTAGCACGATCAACGCCTGCCACGGGAACCATAGGGCCAATGCGGCCAGCATCTTGACGTCGCCGCCGCCCATCATGCCAATGACGAACAGCCCCGCGAACACCGCGAAGACACCCAGGCCGAGCGCCAGTTGCAGTGCGACGTTCGGCCACAGTTCGATGCCGGATGCCGACCAGTACAGCGGAGCCAACAGGGCTATCGCAAGGTTGAGCCAGTTCGATATGATGCGCGAGCGCAGGTCGGTCACTGCAGCCACGACGAGCAGGCAGGCCAACACGCCCAAAAGCGCGAATTTCACAAATTCCCCGGTCATAGTAAAAGATATGTAGACCGTATGCCTTACCAAACCGTAACCATGCGCTGATGCAGCAGCAGCCTCCGACATTCCGTAGCTGGCCCAAAGGCGGGACGCTGGACCAATGGTCCGCCCCAGACGGCTGGCCGCATCGAATCTATCGCATGGGAGATGGCAGCCGGGGTCACATGCTGATGCTGGCCGGGCGGGCCGACATGATCGAGAAATATCTTGAGGTGATAGCCTACTACGCCGCGCAGGGCTGGGCCGTCACGGCGTTCGACTGGCGCGGACAGGGAGGATCGGGGCGGCTCGGCTCGGACGATCTGATCGGCCATGTCGCGGACTTTTCGATATGGATCGAGGATTTGCGTGCCTTTGCGGAACACTGGCAGTCGGGTGGTTCGGGGCCGCATGTCGTTCTTGCGCACAGCATGGGCGGCTTTCTGGCGTTGCGCGCCCTGGTGGAGAATGTGCTGCGTCCGGATGCCGCCGTACTGACTGCTCCCATGCTGGGGCTGAACAGCGGCGCAATTCCCAATTGGCTCGCGCGCATTGTCGTGGCGGTGATGGTGCGCCTCGCTGGACCCGGCGCGGCCGCGTGGACCCAGAATGAAGCATCGGAGGCAGCATTGCATGCGCGCCAGCGGCGGCTCACGCACTGTGTCTCCCGCTATGAGGATGAACTATACTGGAGGCGCTCTACGCCAGCTATCGACCTGGGTCCGCCAAGCTGGGGCTGGCTCCGGCAGGCGTATCGCAGTACTGCGGCATTGGCCCGGAGCGGTGCGCTGGCAGAACTGAGAATTCCTACACTCATTCTGGCGACATCGGCGGACCAGCTCGTGTCTTCACAAGCAATCCGTGAGGTCGCAGCGCGGCTACCGAATGCAACGCTGCATATGTATGGGGCGGAGGCAGCGCATGAAATCCTGCGGGAATCCGATCCCGTGCGGTTGGACGCTCTTGCCCGCATCGATGCTTTCTGGAATGCGCATGCGCCAGCAGCATGACCGACTATGACATCATCATCATCGGCGGAGGCATGGCCGGGGCCAGTCTCGGCGCGGAAGTAGCCGCCGACGCGCGCGTCCTGATCCTCGAAATGGAAGATGTCGCGGGTTATCACGCGACAGGCCGGTCCGTGGCATTCTGGACCGAGAGCTATGGCGGACCGGGGGTGCAGCCTTTGACCTCGGCGTCGGGACCGTTGTTGGAGAATCCGGACACCGAATTTTCCAACACGAGCTTCCTTGCCCCCCGAGGCGCAATCCACATCGGCCGGTCCAAAGATGCGGATTTAACCGACAACTTCATGCTCAGGTTCGAGGGCACGGATGTTGCGCTGGACAGGTTGGACGCCGTAGCTCTGGCCCAGCGCATACCGGGCTTGCGAGCGGAGTGGACCGTCGGGATATCGGAACCCAGCACCGCCGATATCGATGTCGCGGCGCTACATTCGGCCTGTTTGCGCCAGTTCAACCGACGTGGCGGTACGCTTCACACCGGTAGCCGGCTGATGGCAGCGAGCCATGAAGCGGGCAGATGGCAGATCGATACATCGCACGGCACTTTTAGCTGCAACATCCTCGTCAACGCCGCAGGGGCATGGGCTGATGACATCGCGCGGCTGTGCGGCATCGCGCCTATTGGTATTCGTCCTTTACGACGTACGGTGGTCCAACTGCGAATTGATCCGGAAGCAGAACCAGACTTACCTCTGGTGCTGGATCTCGCCGGGAAATTTTATTTCAAACCCGCAGGCGCTGGCAGGATCTGGCTCTCCCCGCATGATGAAGAGCCAAGTGCACCGTGCGATGCAGCGCCCGATGAGATGGCCATCGCGACAGCCATAGACCGGCTTCATCAGGCCGTGGACTGGCGTGTCCGAGCGGTAGAACGGAAGTGGGCAGGGCTGCGGAGCTTTTCGCCAGATCGCCTGCCGGTATATGGATATGATGGTGGAAAGGCACCATTCTTCTGGTTCGCCGGTCAAGGCGGATTCGGCATTCAGACGGCGCCTGCCGCGGCGCGTCTCGGCGCAAGCCTCTTGATGAACGCTGCCGCTCATGACAGCGTTTCGGACATCGACCCGGTTCCTTATGGTCCGCTTCGGTTCGCCAAGAGCGTGACCAGGTGCTAAGTCAGGTGCCTATCCCAAGTTAAGCTAGTTTGCATTTCCGTAACCACTTTTCGCTACCCCGGTGGCGAGAAGGGTCAGCTTAATGCCGAATCAAAAGGTCCAGCACGGTGCCGCAGCACCCCGCGGCAAGCGCAAGCTTCTCGCGTGGCTGGTTTGCCTCACGCTGCTAATCGGCGTCGCCGAACTGGGCGAGCCGCTGGATGTCGCTCTACGCGCTGCTCAGTTTACCGTCCGCGCACGGCCGGTAAGTGGGAAGATCATAACTGTTGGAATCGATGACAAAGCGCTTGCCGCGCTAGGCCCATGGCCTTGGAAACGGGACCGATTTGCTGAACTCACGGATCGTCTGATGGCGGCAGGCGCAAGCCGCATATTTTACAATGTTCCGTTTCAACCCTTGGAGGCCAAGGGAGATAGGGCATTCGCAGAAGCGTTATCCCGCTATCCCGGACGCATATTTCTAGCTGCCAATAGGAATTTTCGACCGGGCCAGAAGTCGGCCGATGCTGTTCTTCCAATGGCCATGCTCGCCAAGCATGCAGGGATCGTGAGTAATACGAAGTGGGTCAACTATCTGGACGGCGTTTCCCGCATGTCGTTCCGGCAAACAATTGACGGAAAGCAGTACGCAACGATGTGGGCGTCGATTGCTAACGTTGAACATAGCCAGGACGGAACATTCCCGGTAGATTACTCTTTTCAGATTTCTTCCATTCCCTACCACAGTATCGCTGACTTTGTCGGGCACAAAGGAGCTTTGCCTAATATCAAAGGCAAAACCATCATTGTAGGCAACAGCTCGAATGTTGTTGGCAGCGTCATGCCTGTTTTGTCCCAAGGCCAATCTGCGGAAATGTTCGTAACCGCTATCGGCGCTGAAACACTAATGCATGGCGGGACGCGATCTGCGGGGTGGATACCTACTTGGCTGTTAGCTTTCGCCGTGGCAGCATTTTGTCTGTTGGGAAAGTGGCCCCGGTTTGCTGTGGTAGTAAGCGCATCTGGTGTTTTCCTGATAATTGTCGCCGCATTCATTCTCCAGAGCATCGGGGTCTTCGTTGAAGTTGCTCCGTCATTGATCCTGATTGTGGCGTCCGGCGTTTCTTTTGTTTGGCAACGCTTTGGTGCGCGCAAACAGAGTCAGGGTGCCATGAATCCGGTGTCGGGCTTACCCACGGTCAATGCGATCCTGCAGCGCGATCAGAGCGACCTAAATATCTTGGTTGCCGCACGCGTAAGCCGCTTCACAGAAATTGTAAGCACGCTGCCACCCGACAATGAGCGCGATTTGCTTGAGCAGGTCGTCTCTCGCCTCTCACTGGGCGTCGGACGGCTGCAACTGCTACACGGCGATGACGGTAATTTTTTCTGGCTGATGCCGCCAGAGCAGCTTGGCTCCGCCGTCGACCAGTTCAAGGCGCTGCAACTGATATTCCGCAATCCGATCATGGTCGCGCAGAAGAGTTTCACGGTAGATGTGGCGTTCGGCGTAGACCAAGAGGTTAGCCGCCCATTGTCCCATCGCCTCTCCAGCGCGCTTGCGGCGGCCAAATCCGCAGCCGATCAGGGCACATGCTGGAAAATTCATGATCCTGCAGCTGCTGGCGCGCAGCAGTGGGCGCTATCGCTTTTGGGTGAATTGGATCAAGCGCTGGATAATGGCCATATCTGGGTAGCTTACCAGCCCAAGATGGAACTTGCGACTCGGGGGATAATAGGAGCGGAAGCGCTGGTTCGCTGGACCCATGCCACACGGGGACCTATCGGACCGGATGAATTCATCACTGTTGCCGAGCGGCATGGCCGAATTGAGAAACTTACCGCCTTTGTGCTTAACGACGCGACCTCTGTGGGGGCGCAAGCCATCAAGATCGATCCGAGCTTTAGCGTTTCCGTTAACATATCCTCGATTCTGCTAGCATCGCGCAACATTATCGACATGGTGCGCCAAGCTCTGTCGGCGAACAATTTTCCAGCCATCAATCTTGTGTTGGAAGTCACGGAAACGGCTGCGATGGCCGAAGGACGGGTGGCAATCGCGCTACTGGAAGAACTGCGCGATATGGGCGTTCAGATTTCCATCGACGATTACGGCACCGGGATGTCGACATTGGAGTATCTTCGCAGCATCCCAGCTACCGAACTAAAGATCGATAAACAGTTTTCGCAGGCTCTCAACAGCAGTGTCGAGGATCAAGCCGTCATGCAATCGACTATCGAACTCGCGCATGCGCTAGGCATGAAAGTGGTCGCGGAGGGGATCGAAACTGCGGAAACGCAATATCTTCTTACGCAAATGGGATGTGAGATTGGACAGGGTTATCACATTTGCCGACCTACTGATTGGCAAACCGTTCTCGCGATGATCCATCCACAGCCAGGGTCATTGCGCATGGTTAATTAGTTGTAAACGATCTGCATTTACTATATTGCCCCGTGAAGGCAGCGCTGTGCGCTGTCTTCTTTGATGGGGATCAATATGAAGAACAATGTACGCGACCGTCGTCAGCAGCCAACTCGTGGTTTCTGGGGCTGGATCTTGGGCGGTAACTACGCCTAATTAGTCTGATATAGACAAATCGAGGAAAAGCCCCGAATTTCGGGGCTTTTCTATTATACGCGATCAAAAGAATAAGTCGTATTTAGCTAATGCCGATATCTCATCGGCCTACTTAGAACACTAAAACTGGCCAGGGTATTTCATGACGAGGTAACGCAAATATTGCGTCACCTCATTAACCCTCAGGCTGCGACTCGGCGACGCTCTGCCAACTCATCGTTAAGCATTTCAGCGAGCAGAAATGCCAGTTCCAGACTTTGTGCTGCATTCAGGCGCGGATCGCAGTGCGTGTGATAGCGGTCGGCAAGACCCTCATCAGTGATCGCGATTGCGCCGCCAGTGCACTCCGTTACATTTTGCCCCGTCATTTCGGCATGTATGCCGCCGCCGAAGCTACCCTCGGCGCGATGCACCGCGAAGAAGCCACGGACCTCGGCCAATATGCGCTCGAAAGGTCGCGTCTTGTAGCCATTAGCCGCTTTCACGACGTTCCCGTGCATCGGGTCGCAGGACCAGATGACGGGATGCCCCTCGCGCAGAACCGCGCGCACCAGCTTGGGCAGACCCGTCTCAATCTTGTCGTGACCATAACGGGTAATAAGCGTGATCCGTCCGGCTTCGCGGCCTGGGTTCAGTACGTCCAGAAGGCGCAGCAGCGCATCCGGCTCAAGACTCGGGCCGCATTTCATGCCGATCGGATTGCCGATCCCGCGCAAATATTCGACATGCGCGCTGCCTTCAAAGCGTGTGCGGTCGCCGATCCAGAGCATGTGTGCGCTGGTATCGTACCAGTCACCCGTCAGCGAGTCCTGCCGCGTCAACGCCTGCTCATAGGGCAGCAACAACGCCTCATGACTCGTGTAGAAGCTCGTGCCGCCAAGTTGCGGCACGGTGTCCGGGCTGAGTCCGCACGCCTTCATGAAGTCCAGCGCTTCGCCGATGCGGTCGGCCATTTCGCTGAACTTCTTCGCCCAAGGGCTGCGGCCCATGAAGTCGAGCATCCAGCCGTGCACGCGATCCAGGCTGGCATAACCGCCGGTCGAGAAAGCGCGTAGAAGGTTCAGCGTTGCCGCAGACTGATTATAGGCGCGCACCATCCGCTGCGGATCAGGCTCGCGACCTTCCGCGGTGAAGGCGATGTCATTGATATTGTCGCCGCGATAGCTCGGCAGTTCTATTCCGCCGATCGTCTCAGTATCGGCAGAACGCGGTTTTGCGAACTGGCCCGCCATGCGGCCGACCTTCACCACTGGCAGCTTGGATGCAAAGGTCATCACCACTGCCATCTGGAGCAACACGCGGAAGGTGTCGCGGATGTTGTTTGGGTGGAACTCGGCAAAGCTCTCGGCGCAATCTCCCCCCTGGAGCAGGAATGCTTCGCCCGTACTCACCTTGGCGAGATCCGCCTTCAGATGGCGTGCTTCACCTGCAAAAACGAGAGGAGGATAGGTGCTGAGCTGCGACTCCGCTGCAGCCAAGGCGGCCACATCGTTGTAATGGGGCATCTGGAGCCCCTTCCGGGTCCGCCAGCTATCGGGCGTCCACTGCGCAGCCACTGTAATTCTCCTGTCCAAAGACGATAAAACCAGCGTCGCCCTATGCGCGTGGTAGCGGCCAAAGGCAAGGGCGGGGGAGCGACAGCATCGGTTGCTTTCGTAACGGCTAGACGTAACGTAATTATACTGCGTCAGTACCCCTTGGCAGGATCGACTTCGTGCAGAAGCGGCTCTTCTTTCGTATAGCGATGAAGGTTGTCAACGAAACGGGCGGCTCCCTTGGTGAGCATTGTCGTCTGGCTGCGGCCTGCAAGATGCATGGTGATGATGCAGTTAGGAGCGGTCCAGAGAGGATCGTTGATATGCAGCGGCTCGGGTGTGGTGACGTCAAGGAACGCGCCTGCAATGCGGTTACCGTTCAGAGCGCGGATCAATGCAGGTTGATCGATCAAATCCCCGCGCGCGATGTTGATGACACGCGCACCCGGTTTCATCGCGGCGAATTCCGCTTCGCTCAGAACGGCTCGGGTATCTCCGGTAGCGGGCGCAGCGAGGACGATCCAGTCATAATCCGCCAGACGCGGCCGCCAGTCGTCCGGACCAAGAATGCCCGAAGTCGGATCGGCCGTACGGCGCACTCCGGTCACCTCCACACCAAATGGGGTCAGGCGTGCAGCGATCATACGACCGATCGTGCCGAACCCGATGATAAGCGCCCTCGTACCGTCCATTTCCAACCGACCCGGCGCGACTTCAAGCCATTCGCGACGGTCCTGCGCGCGAACGACGTCGGGGAAGCCTTTTGCAAGGGTGAGGGCGCCCATTACCGCATAATCTGCAACAGTCTCGCTATTGAGGCCGGAGCCATTGGTGAGGCGTACCTTACGCTCAGCCAGCGCCTCCAAAGGTAATGCGTCGAGTCCGGCAATGATCGTGCTCAGCCATTTGAGTTTCTCCGCCGCAAGAATAGCTTCGACGCGATCGGAGAGAGAGAATTGATCGAGCCATGCGACTTCAGCGTCGCGAGCCATGGCGATCGCTTGCGCCGAGTCCGAGAACCATTGAACATCGACGCCATCGGGCAGGCGTGGCTCCACAATTGCCCGTACTCGCGCAGGAGCGACGACTTTAAGAGGTGATATGTCAGTCAAGGTTCAGCCTCCATTCCCAGCCCAGCGGATCGCCGTCCATCACCTCTACACCCTGCGCGGCGAGGGCGTCGCGGATCGCGTCGGACGTTGCAAAGTCCTTGTCGGCACGGGCGGCTTTGCGGCGGTCGAGTTCGGCTTCGATTTCGCTCGGCGTGAGTGTTGCGTCCTTGGGCGTCAGGCGGAGGTCTGCGCGCGTGAGGTTCAGCAGGTCGAGGCCGAGTGCCATGTCCATGCCCGCGATCAGGCACAGCTTTTCGTCCACCGGCACCTTCTTGATGCTGGCGGCTTCTTCCAGCAGCGGGATGGCGCGGGGGACCATTAGGTCGTCGGAGAGCGCCGCATCGAAGGCGTCGGCGATGGGCTGGAGCTTCGGGTGGAGGTTGGAGAGCAGGAAATCGCGGTCTGGCGATTGCCAAGTCACGTCTTCGGCGCGTGCCTTCAGACCTTCCATTGCCATCACCAGCCGCTTGAGCCGCGTCAGTGCTGCGCCCAATGTCTCGCCGCTGAATTCCAACTCGCTGCGGTAGTGCGCGCTGAGGCACAGCAGGCGATAGGCGAGGGGGTGCACGCCGCGGTCGATCAGCGAGAAGAGCGTGGTGAAGCCGCCCTTGCTCTTCGACATTTTGCCGCCGCGATCTACCAAGAAGTTGTTGTGCATCCACCAGTTCGCGCCGGTGTGGGATGTGCAGTTGAATGCCTGGTTCTGGGCGATTTCGTTGGGGTGGTGGATCTCGCGATGGTCGATGCCGCCGGTGTGGATGTCGAACTGATGCTCGGTTCCGCCAAGGTACTTGAGGCTCATCACCGAGCATTCCAGGTGCCAGCCCGGCGCGCCTTTGCCCCAAGGGGAGTCCCATTCCATCTGGCGCTGCTCACCGGGCGGGGACTTGCGCCAGATTGCGAAGTCGGACGCGTGGCGTTTGCCTGCAACCGGGTCGATGCGAGCGTGCGCGGCATCGTCATGCCCGCCCGCCAAAGCGCCATAGTCTGGGACGGTCGTGCTGTCGAAATAGAGGCCGGTGTCGAGTTCGTAGCAATGCTCCGGCGCGATCCGTGTCGCAAAGGCGATCATCTCGGCAATGTGGTCGGTGGCGACCGACCAGCGGCTGGGCTCGACGATGTTAAGCGCGGCGATGTTGCTCTTGAACGCCTCGGTATAATGGGCCGCTATGTCCCAGATGCTCTTGGCCTGCGCGCGGGCGGCGGCTTCCATCTTGTCATCGCCCGCGTCCGCGTCACTGGTGAGGTGGCCGACATCTGTGATGTTGATGACGTGAGTGACGTCGTAGCCTTTCCACCGCAACACGCGCGTCAAGGTGTCGGTGAAGACATAGGCGCGCAGGTTGCCGAGGTGGGCGTAGTTATAGACGGTCGGGCCACAGCTATAGACGCGCACGATGCCGGGTGTGATCGGCGCGAAGTTCTCAGCGGCGCGAGTGAGGCTGTTGAACAGGCGCAGCGGGGCGGACGGCGGGGCGGCATCGGTCATGCGGCGTGCATGATGCGGTTGGCGGGAGAGGTCAACCTTTGGGCGTTGCAGGGTGCGCCGATGGGGGTGGTCGAGGGGCTTTGCAGGATCGGAAAGTCACGAAAGTCACGCTACGTCACCCCCCAGTGGAGGGGTTTTCCGGTTTGGCGGCGCGAGTCATGCCAGCCGTATTCTGCCGTTGCCCCGCAGGTTTGGAATCTAATTCTGGGAGGCAGGTAGAGTCCCGGTCTGAACCGGAGAGCGGGAGATGTAACACTCTGAGCATGATCCACCCTCTTGTTCACCACAAAGTTCAGGCCAGCCGAAGCACCCCGCCTGAAGTATCGCGCGCAGCTTCATGGCGCTGCCTGCCGTCGTGCCCACCGCTTTGGTTGCCAATGCAGTGTGCAATCGATCTGCCGCCGGCTGTCCGGCCCTGCCGCATGCAAGCGGCTCGGGCTGGAGGGGTGCGGCATGGACTGCGTGCAGGGCGTGAGGCTTGAGGCACGGGCGGGTGTAGCGGATGGGTGGGGATGTAGGACAGGGGAATGTGTGGGGTGGGTGGATTGCGGACTGTCGGCTACTAGAGTATCAATCTGCCTTAGCGGAAGTCCGCCAATGACTGTTCGACAGCCATTTCAACGGCGCGAAATGACTGCACGAACATCCCAATGCCATAAACTATGAAGCCGATTATCAACGGCCAAATCTGCCAGTCTCCATCCCCGAAGACCGCGAAACCGACCCACATCGCGACCATGAGGAATAGAACCGCGCCATAGCGTGGTGCGGAGAAACGGAACGAATACATGATGCGCTCCGCATACCGTTCCTCATTCCCGATTTGCGTTAGAGACAGCAACCTCGGGAGCATCCAAATGCCGAATTGCCAATCAAAGAGGAGGAATAAGCCCCCAAAAGCCAGTGGCAACCCCATCTCCCGCGAGATGACATTAGCAGACAGCCCCCATATTGTTGGGGCCAAAACGGTAAGTGCAATGAGCAACATACCCCAGACTGACTGCAACGTCCGCATTGGGGTATGATGCCGATGGCCAATCACTTCCGCAACTGGTCGCTTTAAGACTCACCCAACATCGACGCCGACACCTCGATCTCCAGTACCTCGACAGCTTCCGTCTTGCCGCCGAAGTCTAGCAGTTCGCCGACGCCTGCCTCCATCATGGCGCGGGCCAGGGGGGCGGAGAAGGCTATGCGGTTTTCAGCGGGGTTGGCTTCGTCGTCGCCTACCAGGTCGAGGGTGCGGTCCTGGCCGTTCAGGCGGAAGCGGACGCGGGAGCCGAAGGCTACGCTGTCCTGCGGCGGCATGGGCGCGAGTTGGGCGGTGGCCTGGCGAGTGCGCCAGTAGCGGGCTTCGCGCAGAACTTTCTTGCGGGCGTCGGCATCGGTCGTGGCGGCGAGGGTGGCTTCGACCTCTCGCAGGCGCGCTTCGATCATGGCGAGGCCGCGGGGAGTGAAGCCTTCGCCTGAACGGAGTGAAGGTGTTTCGGCAGGCTCAGCAGATCCCTTCGACAGGCTCAGGGCGAACGGGGTTTTGAAGGCCGGGCAAGTACTAATCCTCATCGAACAGGCCTGCCAATTGCTCGACCATCGTGCCGCCTAGTTGCTCGGCGTCCATGATCGTCACGGCGCGTTTGTAGTAGCGGGTAACGTCATGGCCGATGCCGATGGCGACGAGTTGTACGGGCGAGCGGTTTTCGATCCAGTCGATCACTTGCCGCAGATGCCGTTCGAGATAGGTGCCGCTGTTGACGGAGAGCGTCGAATCGTCGACCGGCGCGCCATCGGAGATCACCATCAGGATGCGGCGTTCCTCGTGCCGGGCGAGCAGGCGGCTGTGCGCCCAGAGCAACGCCTCGCCGTCGATATTTTCTTTCAGCAACCCCTCGCGCATCATCAAGCCAAGATTCTTGCGGGCGCGGCGCCACGGATCGTCGGCGCGCTTGTAGACGATGTGGCGCAAGTCGTTGAGGCGACCGGGGAGCGGCGGGCGTCCGGCGGCGAGCCACTCCTCGCGGCTCTGTCCCCCCTTCCAGGCGCGGGTGGTGAAGCCCAGTATCTCGGTCTTGACGCCGCAACGTTCGAGCGTGCGCGCCATGATATCGGCGCTGATCGCGGCGATGCTGATCGGGCGGCCGCGCATCGAGCCGCTATTGTCGATCAGGAGAGTGACGACGGTGTCGCGAAACTCCGTGTCGCGCTCGACCTTGTAGGAGAGCGAATGCGTGGGATCGATAACGATGCGGGCGAGGCGGGCGGCGTCGAGCATGCCTTCCTCCTGATCGAAGTCCCAACTGCGCGACTGCTGCGCCATAAGGCGACGTTGCAGGCGATTGGCAAGCTTGGTCACGGCCCCCTGCAGCGACGTCAGTTGCTGGTCGAGGAAGCCGCGCAGGCGAATGAGTTCATCCTCATCGCACAGATCTTCCGCGCCGGTCGTTTCGTCATGGCGCGTGCTGTAGACCTTATAGTCGAAGCCGGGCGGCAGGTCGGACATCGGGCGATTGGGGCGGACGGGCATCATGCCTTCCTCGCCCATGTCGTCCGCGCCGCTTTCGCTGTCGCTGTCGAATTCGTCGCTGTAATCGGGGTCGCCGTCTTCGCTCTCGCCGCCCTTCTCTTCGGAGCGGGCTTCGGTCTGGGCGTCGCTGTCCCCGGCGTTTTCCTCGCCTTCGTCGCCCTCGTCCTGTTCCTGCTCCTGATCTTCGCCTTCATCGTCGGCGTCGTCATCGCTGGCGTCGGGTGGGGCGTCGCTTTCGATCAGTTCGAGATGTTCGAGCAGCGAAGTAGTGAGCTTCTGGAACGCGCGCTGATCGTCCAGTGCGAGGCCGAGAGCGTCGAGATCCGAACCCGCCTTGTCCTCGATCCATTCGCGGACGAAATCGAGGCCCGCGACGGCGCTGCGCGGGGCCGCCTGTCCGGTGAGGCGCTCGCGGACCATCAGGGCGACGGCGGTGCTTAATGGCACTTCGTCGCGGCCCTTGGCGCGGGCGATGGGATCGGACTTGAGGCGCATGGCGAGCGCGTCCGTCAGGTTGGCGCGGACGCCCGCCATCTGGCGCGATCCGATCGCTTCGATCCGGGCTTGCTCGACGGCATCGTAGACGGCGCGGGCGACGGCTTCGGCCGGGGCGGAGACGGCATGCACCTTGATGTCGTGATGGCGTGCGCGCAACGCGTTGCCGTCCGCAAAGCCGCGGGCGAGCGCGACCTGATCCGCAGGAAGCGCGCGGCTGGGTGAGGGAACCTTGATCTGCTTGCCTGCGACATGCGGGGCATCGGCTGTGAAGGACACTTCCAGCTCCGGATCGCGCGCCATTGCGCGCGCCGTGCCGGACAGCACTGCTTTGAAAGCATCGAGGGGGGAGCGTTCGGTCATGGTTCGCTGCGGCCGGTTCGTTCGTCGATGAAGATGGTATCGATTTGCGTCGTTACCTCCGTCATCAATTTGTGGATCGGGCATTTGCGGGCGACATCGTGAAGCTTTTCCCGCTGCGCATCGGTGAGATTGCCGCTGATGGCGATCCGGGTCGTCAGCTTGTAAGTGCCTGCGCGTTCGGCGCTGGCGTCCCGGGTCACGCCTACGTGGATATCATCCAGCGGAATGCCGTTGTGCTGCGCATACCAGAGCATCGTCAGCGCCTTGCAGGCGCCGAGGGCGGAATCGTACAGGTCGTGCGGGTCCGGCCCGGCGTTCTCGCCAGCGGGCGGCGTCATGTCCGCGACGACTTCATGCACGCCGATGCTGACGCGGTGCGCAGTGCCATCCGGCGCAATCCGCTCGACAACTATCATCGGATCAGTTTGCCTTGCCCACCACGCTTTCGGGCAAGTCCTTGCCGAACACGCGCTGGTAATATTCGGCGACCAGGCTGCGTTCCGCTTCGTCGCATTTGTTGAGGAAGGACAGGCGGAAGGCGAAGCCGACATTCTTGAAGATGAGCGCGTTCTGCGCCCAGCTAATCACAGTGCGTGGCGACATGACGGTGGAGATGTCGCCGTTGACGAAGCCCTGGCGTGTGAGGTCCGCGACCTTGATCATATTCTCGACTTCCTTGCGACCGCCTTCGTGATCGTACTCGCCGGACTTGGCGAGGACGATCTGCGCTTCGGTCGCGGCAGGCAGGTAGTTCAAGGTAACGACGATGTTCCAGCGATCCATCTGGCCCTGGTTAATCTGCTGCGTGCCGTGATAGAGACCGGTCGTGTCGCCAAGGCCCACCGTGTTCGACGTCGCGAACAGGCGGAAATAGGGCGAGGGACGGATCACGCGATTCTGGTCGAGCAGCGTCATCTTGCCGTCGGTTTCCAAGACGCGCTGAATCACGAACATCACGTCCGGGCGGCCCGCGTCATATTCGTCGAATACGAGCGCGACGGGGCGCTGCAAGGCCCAGGGGAGCAGGCCTTCCTTGAATTCGGTGACTTGCTGTCCCTCTTTCAGGACGATGGCGTCGCGACCGACGAGATCGATGCGGCTGATATGCGCGTCGAGGTTGATGCGGATGCACGGCCAATTGAGGCGCGCCGCGACCTGTTCGATGTGCGTCGACTTGCCGGTGCCGTGATAGCCCTGAACCATCACGCGGCGGTTGTGCGCAAAGCCCGCCAGGATCGCGAGAGTCGTGTCCGGATCGAACACATAGGCGGGGTCCGTGTCGGGCACGCGCTCGTCGGCTTCGGAGAAGGCCGGGACCATCATGTCGACGTCGACGCCGAACACGTCACGCGCGCTGATCTCGCTGTCGGGGCGCTCCATCACGGTTTCGCTGCGGCTGTCGGGCTGGGTATTGGGTATGTCGGTCATGCTCTGCCTGTCGATCGGATCATGGCCCGAAGGCCGGTCGGGTTGCGCGCGGATGCGCCGGAATCATGCAAAGGCCGGAGCCTTTCGCAAGTGCGTATAGGCGGAAATCACCTCCTGCAACGCTTTCTCGTGCGTGCGATCCCCACCATTATGATCAGGGTGATAGCGGCGCGCGAGTTCGGTATAACGCTGCCGGAGCGCTTTTCGGTCCGCGTCGATGGTAAGGCCGAGCGTCTTTAGCGCCTTGCGATCGTCGGTCGAAAGCGGCTTGGCGTCGGCGCGGGCCTGTGCCTCGCGCATCCGTTCCTTGAAGCGCGCGCCGATGGCGTCGATGGGATCGCTGAAATCCTGCCACTTGGGCGGCGGGGTCGTGCCGTTCGCCGCGAAGGCCCGCGTTTCGCGTTCCCAGCCGGCAAAGGGACGCTGCGCCGCTTCGATCTCGTCGGGGGACATGCCGGTGAAGAAATTGTAGCCTGAATTGAACTCACGCACATGATCGAGGCACAGCCAGCGCCAGCGTGGCCCCTCGGCATGGGAAGCCGGTCCTTCGGGTGGGGGCGCGCGGAATTCGCCCGCCTCTGCGCAGCCGTCCACGGCGCAGGGACGTCCGTCGCCTTCCACTCTCCCGTGAAAACGGTTGAAGCGGCGGGTGGAAAAAGGATCGGAAGCCAAGATCAGTCCAGATGCAAACAGATGTGATCGGACTATATAGGGACCATGACCCAAGATTCGAAAGGCCCTGTGGCCACTGAAATAGAGGCGCGACTGCGCGCCGCCCTGCAACCGCAACAGCTTGCCGTACTCAACGACAGCGCCAAGCATCGCGGACATACAGGCGACGACGGCACGGGCGAGAGCCATTTCACGGTGGAGATCGTATCTGGAGCCTTTGCAGGGCAAAACCGGGTCGCGCGGCAAAGGCTGGTGAATCGGGCGCTCGCGGACCTGCTGCGCGAGAAGGTACATGCGCTGGCGATCAAGGCGAAGGCACCGGGCGAATCCTTATGAGTGACGCGGGCGCCTATGATTTCTGGTACTGGCCGGGCATTCAGGGGCGCGGTGAGTTCGTCCGGTTGACGCTGGAGGCCGCGGGTATCCCTTACCGCGATCGCGCGCGAACAGATGGGGCGCAGGCTTTGATGGAGGACATGGCCGATCATGACATTGGGCCTGCCTTTGCGCCGCCTTATATCTCGATAGACGGGCAGGCGGTGTCGCAGACCGCCAATATCCTGTCGTTCCTGTCTGAACGGCATGATCTTGGGCCGTCATCTATCAAGTCCCGCTACTGGCTCAATCAAGTGCAACTCACCATCATGGATGTCGTGGCGGAGGCGCATGACGTTCACCATCCGGTTGCCGTGATGCTCTATTATGAGGACCAGAAGGCGGAGGCGGCGCGGGCCGCCAAGCAGTTTCGGGAAGAGCGCATTCCCAAATATCTCGGTTGGTTCGAAAAGGCGTTAGCGGCGCAGTCCGGCGAGTGGCTGGCAGGCGCACGGTGGAGCTATGCCGATTTGTCTCTGTTTCAACTTGTAGCGGGCTTGTCCTACGCCTTTCCTCTTCGGATGGCGCAGGTGAAGGACGATTATCCGAAGGTCATGGGGTTGCATGCGCGCGTGGCGGCTTTGCCGGAGTTGCAGGATTATCTGAATAGCGACCGGCGCATACCCTTCAATCAGGACGGCATATTCCGTCATTATCCCGAACTGGACGCCGCATGAACGACGACATCATCATCCAGACCATCGAACCTACGACCCATGACCTTGGCGACTTCAAGGTCTATCGCAGCCTGCCCGCCAAGGAGCGGACGATGGTGGGGCCGTTCATCTTCTTCGATCAGGCGGGGCCGGCGAAGTTCGGCCCTGGCGAGGGGATCGACGTGCGCCCGCATCCGCACATCAATCTCGCGACCGTCACCTATATGTACGAAGGCGCGTTCCAGCATCGCGATTCGCTGGGGTCCAATCAGTTGATTGAGCCGGGCGCAGTGAATCTGATGACGGCAGGCACGGGCATCGTCCATTCGGAGCGCTCTCCCGAGGAGGAGCGGCATCGCGCCTCGAAGCTGTCAGCGATTCAGACGTGGATCGCGTTGCCGGACGGGCGCGAGGAAATCGATCCGGCGTTCGAGCATGTGCCGGAGGACAGCCTGCCGGTGATTGACTATGGTGGCGCGCGGGCGCGCGTCATCATGGGATCGCTTTGGGGGCAGCGGGCGCCGGTCACGACCTACGCGCAGACGATCTACGCCGACATCATGCTGCGTCCGGGCGGGGCCATCCCCATCGAGCCGGAGGCCGACGAGCGCGCGATCTATGTATCGGGCGGAGACGCGGCGCTTGATGGCGTGCCGCTGAAGCCGCAAGCGCTGTATGTGCTGCGGCCCGGCACGCGCGCGACGCTCTACAGCGTCGATGGCGGGCGCGTGATGCTGTGCGGCGGAGAAGCCTTCAAGACGCCGCGCCATGTGTGGTGGAATTTCGTGTCCTCCACCAAGGACCGGCTGATGCAGGCGCGCGACGACTGGGAGGCAATGCGCTTTCCGCTGATCCCCGGCGATGACGAGGAGTTCATCCCCATTCCGCAGGGGCGGCCGAAGACGGTGAGCTATCCTTAGTAGCCGTTCGCCCTGAGCGAAGTCGAAGGGTCATGCTGAGCCGCAGGCGAAGCTTGCTTCACTTCGTTCAGCAGAGCCCTTCGACAAGCTCAGGGCGAACGGACCTTCGGGGTGGAAGTTTCCCGCCCCGCTTGCCCATTGCCGCGCCCGCAAGTAAAGCCCGCCGCATGAGCCAGCCGCTGATCATCGCTATTCCCAAGGGCCGCATCCTCGAAGAGGCGCTGCCGTTGCTGGCGCGCGTGGGGATCGAGCCGGAGGCGGACTTCCATAATGGCAAGAGCCGCGCGCTGCGGTTCGCGACCAATCAGGCGAATGTCTCGATTATCCGGGTGCGCGCGTTCGACGTAGCGACCTTCGTGGCGCATGGTGCGGCGCAGATCGGGATCGTGGGGTCCGACGTGGTCGAGGAATTCAACTATTCCGAACTCTATGCGCCGGTAGACCTGGATATCGGACATTGCCGTTTGTCGGTAGCGGAGCCTGCAGGACTGGCGGCGGAGAATGAGGCGGCGCTGAGCCATGTCCGCGTCGCGACCAAATATCCGCACCTGACGCGCAAACATTATGAGGCGCAGGGTATTCAGGCGGAGTGCGTGAAGCTGAACGGCGCGATGGAATTGGCACCGTCGCTTGGGCTGTCGCGACGGATCGTCGATCTCGTGTCGTCGGGTGACACATTGCGGGCCAATGGACTGGTCGAGACCAGCATCATCATGCAGATTTCCGCGCGGCTGATCGTCAATCGCGCGGCGTTCAAGATGCGCTCGAGCGAACTGGTGCCGCTGGTGGAAGCGTTCCGCCGTGCCGTGGGCGTGCGCGATGCCGCTTAGACTGGACAGCCGCGCGCCTGGTTTCGCGGAGGCTTTCAAGGCGCTGGTGAATGCGCGCCGGGAGGCCGACGAGGATGTGTCGCGCGATGTCTCCGCGATCCTGAAGCGCGTTCGGGGCGAGGGTGATGTCGCGCTGGCGGACTACACGCAGCGGTTCGACCGGCACGACCTGGAGGCGAGCGGCTGGGCCGTGACGGCGGCGGAGCGGAAAGCGGCGCTGGCGGGAATTTCGAGCGAGTTGCGCGACGCGCTGGAACTCGCGGCGGACCGGATTGCGACTTATCACGCCACGCAGAAGCCGCAGGATAGCGATGGCGTGGACGCGGCGGGCGTGCGTCTGGGCGCGCGGTGGCGGCCTGTGGATGCGGCGGGGCTATATGTGCCCGGTGGGCGTGCGGCCTATCCCAGTTCGCTGCTGATGAACGTGATCCCTGCCAAAGTCGCGGGCGTAGAGCGGATCGCGATGGTGACGCCGACGCCTGACGGGATCATCAACCCGATGGTGCTAGCGGCGGCGGAGATTGCCGGGATCGGCGAGATATGGCGCGTCGGCGGGGCGCAGGCGGTTGCGGCGCTCGCCTATGGCACGGAGCGGATCGCGCCGGTGGATGTGATCGTCGGCCCCGGCAATGCCTGGGTCGCAGAGGCCAAGCGGCAGCTGTATGGCGTCGTCGGCATCGATATGGTGGCGGGGCCATCGGAGATTTTGGTGGTCGCTGATGGCAAGAACGATCCGGAATGGATCGCCGCCGATCTGCTCAGCCAATCGGAGCATGATCCGACCAGCCAGTCGATCCTGCTGACTGACGATGCGGCGTTTGCCGATGCCGTCGCGGCGGCTGTGGAGCGGCAGATACCGGCGCTCGCCACCTCCGCCGTGGCGCGGGCGAGTTGGGACGCCAATGGCGCGATCATCCTGCTGCCCGACCTTGCCGCGTCGATCCCGCTCGTAAATGCGCTGGCAGCCGAGCATCTGGAATTGGCGGTCGATGATCCCGATGCCCTGTTCGCGCAGGTGCACCATGCCGGGTCGGTGTTCCTTGGCCGCATGACGCCCGAAGCGGTGGGTGATTATGTCGCCGGGCCGAACCATGTGCTTCCAACCGGACGCCGCGCGCGGTTCTCATCTGGGCTGTCGGTACTCGATTTCATGAAGCGAACCAGCTTCATTGCGCTGGATCATGCGGCGATCGGCGCCATCGGTCCGGCGGCGGTCGCGCTGGCGAATGCGGAGGGTCTGCCTGCCCATGCCGCATCCGTGGCGCTCCGGCTTAACACATCCCGGCATATTTGAAGGAACACGACCATGCCCCTTTCTCTCTATCAGGCGACGGTTCCGTCCTACATTCAGATCGTGGGTTCGATGCTGCGTCTAGTCGGCAAAGCGGAGGAATTTTGTGCGGAAAAGGGCCTGCCTGCCGACGATATTCTGAATGCATGCCTTGCGGAAGACATGCTGCCTTTCGCCTATCAGGTGAAGTCAGTGACGGTGCATTCGATCAACGCGATCAATGCGGTCTACACTGGCAGCTTCGGCCCCGATATGACGCCGCCGCCAAGCAGCTTCGAAGGATTGAAGGCGCAGTTGGAGGCAACACTAGCGGCGTTGCAGGCGATTGCGCCTGCGGATATTGACGCCGTGGTCGGGCGCGACATGGTGTTCGCATTGGGGGAGCGTCGCCTGGAATTTACCGCGGAGAACTTCCTCCTGTCCTTCTCGCAACCTAATTTCTATTTTCACGCGACGACCGCCTATGACATTTTGCGGAGCAAGGGCATGGCCATCGGCAAACGCGATTTCATCGGCGCTCTGCGATTGAAGCCGGCGGCATGAACGAGCGCGCGCAATCCCGGTCCGCTGCGCGGCTTGCCGCTGTGCAGGCGCTGTATCAGCTTGAGATGGAACCCAAGCCGTTGCCGCTGCTGCTGCATGAATTTCATGAGCACCGGCTGGGCAAGACCATCGAAGAGGTGGAATATGCCGCCGCCGAGCAGACGTTCTTCGACGATATCGTGACGGGCGTCGATGCGCGGCGCGATGAGATCGACGGGCTGATTGCGGGTAAGTTGTCGTCCGGGTGGAGCCTTGATCGGTTGGACAAGCCGATGCGGCAGATATTGCGCGCGGGCACGTACGAACTGCTGGCGCGGATCGATGTCGGCACCGGTACCGTCATCAGCGAATATGTCGATGTGGCACATGCGTTTTACGACAAACGCGAATCGGGCTTTGTGAACGGCCTGCTGGATGCCGTCGCCAAGGTGGCGCGCCCTTGATGTGAGCGGCGAGGCGGCGTTCATCGATTTGCTGAGGGCGCTGGCGACCGATCCGGCGGCGCGGGGATTGCAGGACGATGCGGCAGTGCTGGCGATTGGCGGTACGCGGCTGGTGCTGACGAGCGATACGCTGGTCGAGGGCGTGCATTTCCTGAGCAGCGATCCTGCGGACAGCGTCGGGTGGAAACTTGCGGCGGTGAACCTGTCCGACCTTGCGTCGAAAGGCGCGCGGCCGGTGGGTTGCCTGATGAACTATGCGCTGTCGGGGGATGCCCGATGGGATGCGGCGTTTCTTGAAGGGTTGGGCGCGGCGCTGGAGCGGTTCGGGATGCCGCTCATCGGGGGCGATACGGTGGCGATGCCGGACGGTGCGCCGCGTAGTTTCACGCTGACCGCAATTGGCGAGGCGACGACTACGGTGGTGCCATCGCGTGTTGGCGCAAAGGCAGGCGACATTCTGTATGTCACCGGCCCGGTGGGTGACAGCGGTGCGGGGTTGAAGCTGCTGCAGGCGCGCGAAGAGCAGCCTGCGTTCCTGATCGAAGCCTATCGACGCCCGCAACCGCGCGTCGCAGAGGGGCAGGCCCTGGCGGCGCACGTCACCGCCATGATGGATATCTCGGACGGGCTGCTGATCGATGCGTCGCGGCTGGCGGCGGCGAGTGGCTTGGCCGTTACGATCGAGGCCATTCCATTGTCCCATGCTTTCCTTGCGCTTCACGGGCGCACTGCGCAGATCGATGCGGCGACGAGCGGCGATGATTACGAACTGCTGTTCGCCGCGCCAGAGGATGCGGTTCTGCCTGCCCCCGCTATCGCAGTAGGGCGGCTTTCGCAGGGGCAAGGATTGTGCCTTATCCTCGATGGCCGGACGGTGCCGTTGCCCGATCGGATCGGCTATCAACATCATAGGTAGGTTAACGCCACTTCAGCACGCTTGACCTCGCGCGCTTCCGCGATAGTCTCGCCCCCAGAATACATGTTGCCGATCAGGATTAGCGCCATGCCGTTGCGCCGCCGATTGCCAGCCCTGACCCAGCGACCGGATGCGTCCATCCCCGGCCTGCTCCCCCAGTCATGTCGCCCATTTCCCTGCGGAGCGTGCATGATCGGAAAATAGACAAGGGAGAGGATCAATAATGACAATAGTTTACATCGCCATAGGGTGCGGCCTGCTGGCCGTGCTGTACGGCATCATCACTGCCAGGCAGGTGCTAAGCGCCTCGCCGGGCAACGCCAAGATGCAGGAAATCGCCGCCGCGATTCAGGAAGGGGCGCAGGCCTATCTGGCGCGGCAATATACGACGATCGCGATTGTGGGCGTGGTCGTCGCGGTGCTGGTCTTCGCATTTCTGGGCGTTACGTCGGCCATCGGCTTTCTGATCGGGGCGGTCCTGTCTGGTCTCGCCGGCTATATCGGCATGAACATTTCGGTGCGCGCGAATGTGCGAACGGCGGAAGCCGCGCGTAATTCGTTGCAGAGCGGCCTCACGGTGGCGTTCCGCGCGGGCGCGATCACAGGGATGCTGGTCGCGGGGCTGGCGCTGCTCGCGATCTCGGTCTTCTTCTGGTATCTGACCGGACCTGCAGGCCATGCGCCTGATGACCGGCTCGTCATCGACAGCCTTGTCGCATTGGCCTTCGGTGCGTCCCTGATTTCGATCTTTGCGCGACTGGGCGGCGGTATTTTTACCAAGGCGGCGGACGTGGGTGCGGATCTGGTCGGTAAAGTGGAGGCGGGAATCCCGGAGGATGATCCACGCAACCCCGCCGTGATCGCAGACAATGTGGGCGACAATGTCGGCGATTGTGCGGGCATGGCGGCGGACTTGTTCGAGACTTATGTGGTGACGGTCGGCGCGACGATGGTGTTGATCGCGCTGCTGATTACCGGCGTCGACAATGCGCAACTGATGCAATTGATGTCGCTGCCGCTGGCAGTGGGTGGCATCTGCATCATCACGTCGATCATCGGCACCTATTTCGTGCGGCTGGGGTCCAGCCAGTCGATCATGGGCGCGCTCTACAAGGGCTTCTGGTGCACGGCGATCCTGTCGATCGGCGCGATCTATTATGTGTGTCGTCAGGTGCTGGGTGACCTGAATGCAGTGTTCGGCGCGGACCTCGACGGGACGGGCGGCTACACCGGCATGGCGCTGTTCTGGTCGATGATGGTCGGTCTGGGCGTGACCGGATTGCTGGTGGTGATCACCGAATATTACACCGGCACCAACTATCGTCCGGTACGCTCCATCGCCAAGGCTTCGGAGACGGGCCATGGCACCAACGTCATTCAGGGGCTGGCGATCAGCCTTGAATCGACCGCGCTGCCGACGCTGGTGATCGTTGTCGGCATCATCATCTCGCATCAACTGGCGGGCCTGATGGGCATTGCCTTTGCGGCGACGGCGATGCTGGCGCTGGCGGGCATGGTCGTGGCACTCGATGCCTATGGTCCGGTGACGGACAATGCGGGCGGTATCGCTGAAATGGCGGGCATGGAGCATGACGTGCGCCAACGCACCGACGCGCTGGACGCCGTGGGCAACACGACCAAAGCAGTGACGAAGGGCTATGCCATCGGGTCGGCGGGGCTGGCGGCGTTGGTGCTGTTCGGCGCCTATACGGAGGACTTGAAGTTCTACAACTCGGCGCTTGGGCTGACCGATGCCGTCGATTTCAGCCTCTCCAATCCGTATGTCATTGTCGGGCTGTTGCTCGGCGCGTTGTTGCCCTATCTCTTCGGGGCAATGGGGATGACGGCGGTGGGCCGTGCCGCGGGCGACGTGGTGAAGGACGTCCGCGCGCAATTTGCCGAGAACAAGGGCATTATGGAGGGCACAAGTAAGCCCGACTATGCCCGCACGGTAGATCTGGTGACCAAGGCCGCGATCAAAGAGATGATCGTGCCAAGCCTGCTGCCCGTGCTGGCGCCGATCGTCGTCTATTTCGTGATTGCGACGGTGGCGGGCGTCTCCAATGGCTTTGCGGCGTTGGGCGCGTTGTTGTTAGGCGTGATCGTGTCGGGGCTGTTCGTCGCGATTTCGATGACGAGCGGCGGCGGCGCGTGGGACAATGCCAAGAAGTTCATCGAGGATGGCAATCACGGTGGCAAGGGTAGCGAAGCGCACAAGGCCGCAGTGACGGGCGATACGGTGGGCGATCCGTATAAGGATACGGCGGGTCCGGCTGTCAATCCGATGATAAAGATCACCAACATCGTCGCGCTGCTGTTGCTTGCGGCATTGGCGCACGGAGCGGTGTAAGACAAGCGGGCGGGGCGGCGGATGCTCGCCCCGCTATCGCGTTGGCAGGGACGATAACGCACCCTGTGTAACGCGGGATGACCTTATCCCGCCTGCGTGTTGCTGTTCTTGGCAGCATCTTCCCGCGCGCGTGCGCTGCGGGATCAGCTTGCGGGCAACTAGACCGACATACCGCCCATGGGCTACCGGGACACCTGTCGATACGGGTGCCTGACATGATATGTCAGCCATAGCAACACGCGGTTCTATCAAGTGACGTTCAATCTTGCCGAGCATCCAGTGCGAGATGGCCGTGGCGGCTATCGATGGGATGGCCAGGACTGATTCGGGGTGACATCCACCGCTTCGCAGGCAACTCGGATCCTACCCTGATGTGTTGCGAGCCGCAACGTTCTGCAATCCGGCGGATCAGGCGCGGGCGAGTTGCCTGCGCGCCGCCTGCAATTTGCGATGGTCGCTGTAGAGCCGTCCAAGCAATCGCGCCGGACTGTAATCGGCTACCGCATCCGCAACCTGCTCGGTCGTCACCGCGCCTTGTGCGATACGTTCGCGCATGTCGCACAGCCGTTCCGCCATCCGGACGATCTGATCGGGGCCGCGCGGCACCAGATAGCCGCTACGCTCGTCATGAATGACCGCTTCGAGTTGCGGAAGATGTAGCGCCACCACCGGGCGTCCGGAAGCGAGGAACTCCATCACCGATCGCGGCATCCCCTCGAAATCCGATGTCAACAACCCGACGTGCAACTTTGCGAGGATCGCCGCCAAACCTTCCGTGTCCTGCCGCCCATGCAAAACGGTGCAGTCGCGGATTGCATCGAACTCCGAAAACCGCTCGACATCGCCGTCACCTACATAATGAAAGACAAGGCCAGGGCACATCCGGCGCGCCTGCGCGATCACCTGAAACATGATGTCGGGACGCTTGAAGTCATCCATCCGGCCAGTGTAGCCGACATGCAGCGCATCATCGATCAGCGGCGGTATCGGCGTGGTCTTGAATATCTGTGGATTGGCCCAGGTCGGCAACGTCCCGATCTTCTCGGCATGTTGGGGATAGGTCGTCTTCAATCGCGCCGACAGATCGTCATTCACGCAATAGAAGCTGTAGGCGCGCGACAGCGAGAAACGCTCCGACAAATCCTTGATCCACCAAAAACGCTTGAGGAGCGAACTCATCTGCTTGCCC
This sequence comes from Sphingobium sp. SCG-1, assembly GCF_002953135.1. Taxonomy (NCBI): domain Bacteria; kingdom Pseudomonadati; phylum Pseudomonadota; class Alphaproteobacteria; order Sphingomonadales; family Sphingobiaceae; genus Sphingobium; species Sphingobium sp. SCG-1. Next base: position 4,119,655 of record NZ_CP026372.1, on the reverse strand, counting down.
TTGACCATACCGTCGTGGAGCATCTGTACGCTCGGAACGCCGAAGGCCGCACCAAGCGGCGCAAGCTCGATCCGACGCAGGTCAATGGAATAGCCCCCTTTGCGCAGAATGCTGCGGAGTGCGAAATAATTGCGTAGGCACGCCAGGGTGAACCGCATCGTCACGGCGTCCGACAGCTTTCGGGCGTAAACGTTCGTCTCCGTTTCAGGCAGTTTCATCACCGGGAAGAAGGAGATGGTCCGCCCACGGAATGAAATTTGCGTGACCTTGCCAAGTTCCAGATCGCCGAAGCCGTCGACCCCGATCAGCAGCAGGTTCATGTCGTCGGGATGATAGGTGATGTAATCCCTCACGAAAGTCTCAATGCCGCCCACCTTGCCGCCACGAGGATCGAAAGGATGAATGAGCGCGACGTTGAGTTGATCGGCACGCGACTTGTCGAACGTATCACGGTCCATGATCGCTGAATTCATGTAGTAGGCCTACCCGTTCCGTGCTGTTGGCATCTTGTCCTTGCGGGCGATTTCCGCCGCGCAACGCTAATCCGTGCGGAGACGTTGCCTTCATATTGTGCATCGCACAAGACACAACTTAAGTTAGGGTGGCGGCAAAACGCAGATACCGCACGCTATGACGCAACAATACGCGTTAACTATATAATTCACATCAGGAAGTTGAAGGCGGTAGCATGGGTTCACGCACTTCCGGACCTCGCCTGAAAGCTGTTCGTCTCTCGAGGGTATCCCCGCGCTGCGTCAAGGCGAACATCATCACCAGCGCTTGGCTGAGGAGCAGCGACTTGGATCCTAGAGAAAGGGACCCGACCGTCACGATCATGAAAAGCACGGCTATATAGAAGGCAGAGCGGTCGAGATTGCGCGCGGTTCCGAACAGCAGGGTCGGAAGCGCGAGCATCATCGGGATCGTTGCCAGCAGTCCGTATGTCACGGTTAGCGCGATCCACGACACTTCGAAGCCTGCCGGAGAATTGACGAAGGTCAGGAATGTCGTTCGCTGCGTCACGTTGATGCCGGTCAGAAGCTGGTCCATATCCAACATGCTGAGCACCTGCATCGCGCCGTCGCGTGTTTGCGAACTGCCCTTGTCATTCGTGAACCGGTCAAGGGTCGCGTCGATGAATGGTATTGGCAGGAAGACCAGGAACACGCCGGCCGCTATGATGAGGAGAGGCATCAGGCGTTGCGCCATTCCGATCCTCGGTCCGCCTGCGCTCTGGCGAGTGATGACGCTGCTGAGCAGGACCACGGCCGCTGTGAACACCAATGCCGAGCGGCCACCATAGGCGAACATGGCAAGGGCATGCAGAAGTATCTCGGCTACGCGAATGCCCGGCCGCGTTTTCGTCTGCGTACCGGTGGCGAGATAGACGATGAGCGTTCCCGTAAGCAGCGCCGCATTGAGCGGGTGGCCCAGCATGGCTGCGGCGCGATCCTGACTTGTGAATTTGTCGAGGAAGCTTGGGATAAAGCGGAAGCCGACGACGCGCTCGACGAGGCCCATTAGCGAGTTGAAGACAAAGAAAACCCGAAGCGCCAGTCCGATCTTCCCAAGATCAGGCGCGCTGATGACGGAGAAGCAGACGATCAACAGCGCTGGCGTCAGGAACGTGTCCAGAATGGCGGACAGCTCGCCTTCGTTCTTGCCCGCCATGGTAATGAATATGGCTCTGCCAAGCAGTATGAATGTCGCCAGCAGAAAGATCAGGAACCGCGGTGTCCGGACGACGCTCCAGGAGCGCCTCTGACCGAAGAACAACGAAACCCCTGCGCCGATCAGGAACAGGTAGAAGGAAGGATGGATCTTGGTGACGATCGACCCGCCCCCGGTCGTGTAGGGCCATCCGATGAGGTTGAGCAGCGGTGCGTTGAACAGGAAAAGCAGGGTCGTACCAGCAACTACAACATAATAAGTCAGCTGATACATTCAGACCCTCATTCGCGATTGCCCGACTCTTCGGCGCCACACCGGTCAGGACCGGCCGGAACCTGTGATAGTCGGAGGCTGGATAGTGGCTTTCCCGGATCGTGGCAACGTGAAAGCAGGAGTTCTTAGCCAGTGGGGGCGCTTCGATATTGTGATGTGTTTTTAGCGATGCCGCTGGAAAGATACTGTATTTTCATTTCTTTCGCATAGTAAAACGGTCATGATAATCTCTGAAGTCGACGAAACGATAATAGTGCGTGGCATAGGTTCGCGTGCTCTTGCCGCACGTCAGCGTCTCATGTATCCCCCAAGCCTAATAAGAGTTTTCACTGGCTCAAATGCAATCCTTATCGAAGCCTCAGGACCAGACGGCGTTTTCGATTATCGATCTGCCGCGACCCGGAAGATGTTGAATTGACTGGATCAATGGACGGTTTACTTGACCAGAGCGTGAAGGTGTTGGCCGTTGCTTCGGGCGGCGGCCATTGGGAGCAACTTATGCTTCTTCGCTCCGCACTAGACAAATTCGACGTCATCTACGGCACCACCACCGTGGGACTCGCCGAGCGTGATGGCCTTGGCGACGTTGTGTACCTTCCCGATTGCAACCGCAGTTCGATCAACCAGGCGATAAAGTGCCTTATCGAATGCTGGCGTCTGGTGCGTAAGACCAGGCCGAACGTCGTCATCACGACCGGCGCTCTGCCGGGCCTGTTCTGTCTGGTCATCGGACGGGTGAATGGCGCCCGAACGGTCTGGATCGACAGCCTCGCCAACTTTGAAAAGCCCTCTATGAGCGGCCAGTTCGCGCGTTACTTCTCAACGCTGTGGCTGACGCAGTGGGAAAACCTCGCCCGTCCCAAAGGTCCGCATTATTATGGCGGGCTGTTTTGATCCTCGTCACGGTCGGAACCCAGCTACCGTTCGACAGGCTGATCGAGATCGTCGACGAGGCGGCGCCGGGTATCGGGCAGCCGATTCTCGCGCAGACGGGCCGTGGCCAATATGTGCCGCGCAATATCGAATGGCGGCAGATGATCGACCCGGTCGAGTTCTCCGATATTCTCGCTCGCGTCAGCCTGATCGTCGCACATGCCGGAATCGGTACTTTGCTGATGGCGCAGAAGCATCAGAAGCCGATCATCGTTTTCCCGCGGCGCGCTTCCTTGGGCGAGCATCGCAACGAACATCAGCTCGCGACCGTCAAGGCGCTCGAAACGCGGCAGGGCATCTATGTTGCGTGGACGGCGGAGGATGTGGTGCGCCTCCTCGGGCAGACTTTGGTGCCGCCGTTGCCGAGTTCCACTGATTACGGCAAGGTGCAGTTGCTCGACAAAATTTCCTCCTTCATTGGCGGCAAGAGTAAAAAGCGCGAGTCGTCGCATCATAGGCCGGGGCTTGCTGGGTCCGGCGAGCATCGCTGATCGGCGTGATGTGGATTTCTGCTGAAGAACGCCTGATGCACGCCCTTTTGTTTCCGCTTCAGCGTTAACGATAGCAGTTTGACTTGCCGCAATGCAGTATGCACTAGGGCACAAATCGGAGGGGTTCTGACGGACATGCAAGGCGGGGACGTGGCAATTCTTGCGGATAGCCGCCCCATTCCATCGTTTGCGTGTCATGATATTTCAGCACCGCAATCCATCGTTCTTGGCAACTCTCCAGCCGCAGCGACATGACAGCCACATCACCAGATCGTCCGAGGCGGCGCGTGGCTATTGTCCTGTCCGACGGGCTATCCGTTCAGGGCGGCATCGGCCGCGTCATGACGTACCTCAAACGGGAGATCGATGCCCATGTGCCGGACATCGCCCTGACCGTCCATCCGGCGCGCCTGACTGACCGGCCTGTCCTCAAACATGCCACAGTTCCCTTTGCACTCGCGCTTTTCGCTACTCGCGCCGTGCTCGGTCGCGTGGAGATAGCGCACATCAACGTCGCTCCGCGTGGATCGACGTGGCGCAAGCGGCTGTTCGCGCGGCTCGCCCGCTTGCTTGGGCAGCGCGTCGTCCTCCATCTGCACGGCAGTGGCTATGACGAGTTCTACGCTGCGCAGGATAGCGCCAAGCAGGATCGAATCCGCAACTTCTTTGCCTCGGCAGACCGCGTGGTGGCGCTCAGCCCCTATTGGACGCGCTTCCTGACCGAGCAGATGGGCATCGCGCCAAGCAAGATCGTCGAGATTCCCAATGGCGTGCCCAACCCGGTCAATCCCCGTACTCTGAAGGCAGGAGAAGCGCCCGTCATCGCCTTCCTTGGCCTGATCGGCCAGCGCAAAGGTACGGACGTCTTGATCGAGGCACTGGCGATGCTTGCTCAGCGCGGGATTTCGTTCCGCGCTATCATCGCGGGCAATGGCGCAGTGGAGGAAGCAGTGGCGCAGGCGAAAGCTTTGGGCATAGCTGATCGCCTCGACTTCCCCGGCTGGATCGGCGAATCGGAAGCCGATGCCGTGTTGAATGGCGCGGACATCTTCGTGCTGCCCTCGCGGGCGGAGAATCAGCCGGTGTCGATCCTGGAAGCCATGGCGCGGGGCGTGCCCGTCATTGCCACGCGTGTAGGCGCGATTCCCGAACAGATAGACGATGGGATAAGCGGCTTGCTGGTCGATCCGGGCAAAGTCGCACCGCTTGCGGATGCTCTCGAACGTCTGATCGTGTCACCGGACGAACGCCAAAGCATGGGGTCTGCGGGGCAGGCCCGTTTCGCTCGCGATTTCTCCGTCGCCGCCTGCGCCCGCCGCTTCGCCGACGTGTATCGATCACTATGACGCCTGGCGGAGGTGCCGCGGCAGGCCATGGCATGACGTACCGGCCGGACATCGACGGATTGCGGGCCATCGCGGTGGCGGCCGTCGTATTCTATCATGCAGCGCTTCCCGGGATGCCCGGCGGATTCGTCGGCGTCGACATATTCTTCGTCATCTCCGGCTTCCTGATCGGCGGCCAGATCTATCGCGAAGGCATGGCGGGCGCGTTCAGCTACGCCTCTTTCTATGCGCGTCGTGCCCGGCGCATCCTGCCAGCGTTCCTTACGCTGATCGCGATATTCTACGTCGTCGGCTTGCTCGCGCTCACGCCGCTGGAACTGAAGGAGCTTGGGAAGGAATCGCTTGCGTCGATCTTCGCGGCATCGAATGTCCTGTTCTACCTCGGCGGCGGCTATTTCGCGCCGGACGCCGACCGCAACCCGCTGCTGATGACATGGTCGCTTGGGGTGGAGGAGCAGTTCTACATCCTCTTTCCCATCATATTGCTGCTTCTGCTGAAACAGCGATGGCTTTCGCCGCTGCGCGCCATCGTGATCCTGTCGGTACTGTCGTTCGCCGGATCGCTGGTGCTGATGGAGGTTAAGCCGACTGCCGCCTTCTATCTCTTGCCGACGCGCGCGTGGGAACTCGGCATCGGCGCGGTACTGGCGATTGCGGGAATTGCGCGCGGGCAGGCAGTCGATGTGGCGGGCCGTGTGGGTGCTGGGCTGGCCGTTGCGTGCTTGGCTGTGCTGGTTTTGGCCATAGCGGCCTATCAGCCTTCGATCGCCTTTCCGGGCTGGTACGTCCTGCTCCCTACTCTTGCCACGACCGCCCTGATCGCCACTCCAAGCACGGTCATCAACCGGCGCATACTCGGCCATCCGGCCATGCAGTTCGTCGGCAAGATTTCCTATAGCTGGTATCTCTGGCACTGGCCGGTCTTCTATCTCAACCGGATCGTAGGCGGACCGGAAGGGGGCCTGCATGGCCTGATTCTCCTCGCGGTCACTTTCGTCATGGCGGTACTCTCTTGGCGCTTTGTCGAGACGCCCCTGCGCCGCCGCGTCCTGCCGCAGTCCACCGTTCTTTGGCGCTACGCATGTGTCGTGATCGCGGTCGCTGTGCCGGGATGGCTGCTCTACAGCAGCGGCGGCTGGATCGGACGCTTGCCCGAACCTGCAGGCGCTATGGCGCTCGACGCGCGAACAGCGCAGGAAGGCGTCTGCCTGGCGCGCTATGGATCGGCGGAGCTTCGCAATATCGAAACCTGCATGTCCTCGGCCGATGGGCGCACGATGGTCGCCGTTCTCGGCGACAGCCATGCAGACGCGATCGCGGCGGGGATCAGGGAACAAGCGGCTGGGTTCGGCCAGAAAACCGCCGTCCTCACCAAGTCCTCCTGCGCTCCGCTACTAGGCTATGCCTTCAGCATCGACGGACGACCCGAACATCACCGTGAATGCATCGCCTACCAGGCACGCGCTTTCGATACCGTGGCGCGCCGCGCCGATATCCGGACGGTGGTGCTGGCCGGATACTGGCAGCAGTTGCAGAACGTGCCGCTGACTGGTTTGCGAGGCGAGACAACGACATTGGAAAAGGCGCTTCACCAGACCGTCGCCCATCTACAGGCGAAGGGGAAAAAGGTGGTGCTGCTACAGGACGTCCCCAGCTTCGGCAGCGACCCCTATGCGCTGACGATCGGTTCCCACTTGCCGGTGCGAGTCGTGCTGACGAAGCTGATGGCGGGAGAGGTAAGCCAATATGGCAATGCCGCCCCCGATCCGGACTCAAGCCGTGCGGTCATCGCCGGTTTAGCCACTACGGGCGTCACGCTTTGGGATCCTCACCGCGCCTTGTGCACGGGTGCAACATGCCGGTTCGCTACTGATCGGGAGCTGTTTTACTCGGATGGCCAGCATCTCACGGTTAGTGGCGCGCGCGCTGCGACGCGCGGACTGAACCTGCGCTGATCGCTTACGACTGTACGTCAGCCCCGATTGCGGCGGCGATTCTGTTCGATGAGGGCGCGCCGACTCGGTTCCACACCAGCGGGTCTCGCGTCGATTGCACGCGCAGCCAGTTATAACGCACCTTCGACCAGGGCAGCACATGCGGTGAGATGCTGTCGAGCACCATGTCTCCGGAAGAGAGGCGCGCCACCAGCACGACATGCATCCCATAGCCTTTGAGGTAGGCGGCGGCATAGAATAGCCTGTCCGCCGCGAACCCGGCCTCGACCAGCCGCATCCGCTTCTCGATCGCATAATCCTCGCAATCGCCGACGAGATCGGACCCACGACCAGGCCGGCTCCAGAATTCACTGGTGCCTTTGGCGCGATAGTCGTCCACTGGACTGATGGCGCGATTGACTTGCGAATTGATCGCTTTGACGAGCGTCAGTTCGGCATTCGGCTCCGACACAACAACTGCTGCGGCGAGTGTGCGGCCCGAAGCGCGCTCATCCCATCCGCCACGGCAAAGCGCCGCATCTCGCGCGCACATTTCCACAAAACCTGAAGGCGCATCGGCCACGTCGCCGGCCGGGATAAAGGCAGGCGCGGCGTCGCGGGCGCTGGCGGGCACAGCCTGCGCGAACGCCATGGAGGCGATGAATGTGGTTATGGCAATTCGACACGTGCTCGTCATGCAATACTCCGCGTTCCCGCGAAGGTGATGGCACGACGGCTTCCATCATTCGGTGAAGCAACAGGCTTAACCGGGCACTAACTATGGTTCTGGACCAGTTGGCGCTTAACGCGTGCGTTCGGCAATCAGGTTGCGCCAGTCCATACGCTTGGCGATCGCCACGACGCCGCCTCGGCTGAGATGGCCATGGTCGGCGTAGAGGATCGTATTCCCCCACCGCGTGTCGCATATGCCCTCATGGCAAAGGGTGCCGTCGAGAGAGATGACCGGCACGATGCCACGTGCCTGCACGGCCCGGAGAAAGCCGTTCACTTCGGCACGACGACGCGCATAGTTCGCAGTCGAGAAGGTGCAGTCGCGGCTGGAGGCCACTACCGGCTTGCCCTGCATGTGGCGCAACTGGCAGCGGCTGAAGTCGACATCGATCGACGGTGGCGGTGCGATGAGCACGACCTTCCGGCCGAGGCCGCGGATCATCTCCACAGTTCGCCCAAGCGCCGCCAGCACTGGCCCCGGCCCTTGCGGCAGTTCGGCAAATTGTTCGCCGCGTCGCTCCAGCATTCTCCATTTCTTGCCCGGTTCGGGCGCGAGGTAGGGTATCAGAATGGAGGACAGCACCACGGTCTTAACCTGGGGGTTGCCTCTCAGATAGGCGGCCACGCTGTCATTGAAGCCAATGCAGCCTTTCGCCCATAGCGGCGGGGCGATGCCATTATCCACAGGCGAGAGGCCGAGAAATGGCCCGCACATACTCATCGTCGACTGCACCACGCCCGCGGGCGCGGCTTCGCGCACGCCATCGACGAGGTGCATGGCGAAGGAGTCGCCCCATACCAATGTGTCTGCCGTGGCGGCACTGACGCAGGCGGGCGTCGGATCGAAGGGGCCGCGAAACACGCATTGTTCGGACAGGCCGAAGTTCGGCGCATGATCCTGCGCACCGGCCTGAGGCGCGGCCCTGTGCCAGAGGACACTGGCTGAGATCACGATCAGCGGAACCGCAAGCATTAAGGCGATGCTCCGCCGGTTGATCGCCATGTGGCGGAGCGGCTGTTCCACCATCCGATATTGCAATTCCGCCAGAACGAAGCACAGCGCCAGCAGACCGAGCCGGACGGGCAGGGGCACCGGCCCGATGAACACATTATTGGCAAAGGCGAACAGCGGCCAGTGGACCAGATAGAGCGAATAGGAACGATCGCCGATCAGTGACGCGACATGGCCGATCCCTCGCCCCTGCCATTGCGCGCCGGGTATCATCAACAAGCCGGTCGCCACGCAGACAATGGCTGCGGGCAGTCCGGGATGGCCGCTCTCGTCAAACACCATCGCGACCACGAATATAGCGGCCACGCCAAGGATGCGCAGAACCGTCAATGGTGCGGCGGTGACGATCCGGCGATTGATGAGGATCGCGACGATACCGCCCAATCCCAGCTCCCATGCTCGGGTCGGCAGCATGTAGAAGGTGGCGGACGGCGCGCGCTGGAGCAGATAGACGCAGGCGGCACCGCTCAGCGCCGTCAATCCGATCATAGCCACTAGCCGCAGTCGCTTCGGCGTGAGCAGCAGCATCAGCGGCAGCCCCAGATAATATTGCTCTTCCACGGCGAGCGACCACATGTGGAGGAGCGGCTTCAATTCCGCGCCGGTCGAGAAATAATCGGACTGCCGCCACAGCACGACATTGACGACAAAGCCGAACGCTCCGGCGAGTTGCTTGACGAACGCCCCATATTCCACGCTGTCGAGCAGCCATGGCGCAGCCAACGCGGTCGCGGTCAGCGTGGCGTAAGCGGCAGGGAACAGACGCCGGATGCGGCGCGCGTAGAAATCGCGCAGGGTGAAGCTGCTGGCGGTCAGGCGTCCGTCGATCAGGCCCGCCATCAGGAAGCCGGAAATCACGAAGAACAAGTCGACACCCAGGAATCCGCCGGGAAATCCGGGGAGCCGCGCATGATGGACGAGGACCAGCAGGATCGCGACGGCGCGCAGTCCCTGTATGTCTTCGCGCCTTTGCTTGGGGATGGCTGCGGCTACGTCGGATTGCGCGCGCATCAGGGCTTCGCCCCTGCGGGTTGCCACCGCCGCGCCTCACGCCACGTCCACGCCGCAAAGACGACCTCGCCGATGAAGGTGCCCATGATCGACCAGAGAGGACCAAAGGCCAGCAGTAGGATCAGCACGCCCAGCAGGGAGAAGGCACAGGATATGACCGAAGCGAACGCCAGTGGACGGAACGCACCGCCCGCCTGCAACAGGCTGCTTTCCGGCGCGCGGGCGAATCGCACCGCGATGACCAGTAGCCACAGACATGCGCCCGTTATCAGTGACTCCAGCGGATAATGGGCCGGGAACAGCAGGCGCGGGGCGAACAGCAGCAGCGCGGCCGTCGCTATTCCGGTGCCTGCCCAGACGAAGGCCAGCATCCCTCGGAACCCGCCGATCATGCGCCGCGCCGCGGCCACGTCACCTGCGCCAACGGACCGCGCCATCTGCGCCCGTTCAAATTCCGACAGCGCGTTCACCGCGACATTGCACGGGCGGATGAGCAGCGCCGTGGCCGCGATCGGCGCGAAGGCAGCGGGGCCGAACAGCGCCGTCACCAGATACACTTGGCTGTTCGCGGTCACTTCGGTCGTCACGACGCCAAGCAGGGACCAGGAGGCGTGTTGCCGCCATGTGCCGGCATAATGGCGCAGGTCTGACAAGCGCCAGCCGAAGAACTGCGCGTGGAGAAAATCACGCCCCAGCGGCAGGAAGCCGATCAGGATGGCGAGCAGCAGGATCGCGAAGCTCATCGTCATCGACACCTGGCCCGTCCCCATCACGATCCCCAGCGATGCGACAAGCGCGAGCGCGTAGATCATATCCGACGCCATGGCTCTGACGGGCTTCCCGCTAGCATAAGCGTGCGTGCGCCCGACCCACCGCACCAGCGTTGCGGCGGTATAGAAACTGAAGGTGAAGTTGACGCCTGATGGCAGTTTCATGACCCAGCCGATGGCGGCCAGCGGCACCGCCGCCAGAACCGCGAGTACAAGGCTCAGCCCCAATATCGCGGCCTTCCGGGCGGCAACCTCGCCCGTTCCATGGGTCATCACGATAAGCAATGGCGCACAAAACAACGCGCCCCAAATCCCTTGCATCAATTGCGCGGTGACCAGCAGGAAGGAAAAACTGCCGAAGTCTCTCGCCCCGAGCATCCGGAGCAGCAGCAGCGAGAGCAGGAACTGCGCGCCTGCCGAGGCCACCGGGCCTGCCGACGCCAGCGCATATCGCCTGATCTGCTCCACCCCCTTGCCGCCGATCAGGGCGTGCGCGGAACGGCGGCGCGTCGCGATCGGGTGAAGCGGCTGCTTTCCATGTTCATGATCGCGGCGATAGCGAACATCAGGAACACCTCGGGAATGGCATCTCGGTCGAACAATGTGCTCTCGGTCGCGTTGTGGCCGATGCAGAAGAACAGGATAGACGCCATCAGCGCATTGCGCTGCGCATTGACGTCCGCGCGGGACAGCAATGTGAACACCGGGATCACGACGGTCGCGGCAAGGATCAGGATCAGTCCCGGCACGCCCACCGTCGCCAGCAAATCGAGAAACCCGTTATGCCCAGTCGCGACTTCGGTCACCCAACCGGTCGCATAGCGATAGATCGGCCCCTGCGGCCCGATGTTCCAGAAGGAACCGAAACCGGACCCGAGCCATGGATGATCGCTCCAGTAACTCGTCAGCGCTTTCCAGATCAGCGGCCGCCCGGTGAAGGAGCGCTCGTCCGTGAAGTTGCCTGCCAGGGGGTCTTTGTAGAGATAGGCGGCGATGGCCGCGCCCATCCCGGCAAGGCAGGTCAGGATGATGATGAAGTTGCGGCCCTTGCCCTTGTAGTACAGGAACAGCGATCCGATCGCGAGCGCGCTCACCACCATGCCCGCCGATGTCTTGGAGCCGGATCGATAGAGGAAGTAGCTCGCAGCGGCGATGACGATGACTCGCAGTGCCATCGGTATCCGGCGCGCATCGAACACGAACATCAGGATCAGCAGCGCCACGGTCGGGCCTGCGAAATTCTTGTGGGTCATGATCCCGCGCCAGTCGCCGATAAGCCCCTTGTCCGCTGGCTCATTGACGGAATGGACGCCGATGTCGGGAAACAGGATCGATACCGCGATGTTTATCAGCAGCAGCGCCACCAGCAGCACGCGCGCGATCATCAGCGGTTGATCGACGCCGATCCTGCGGACGATAGCGAAGATGCTCCAGATGATCGTGGTCGTCAGGAACGCACGGCGCAACGCGATCCCCGGATCGAGCGCCCATGCAATGCTGAGCCACACCCAGCCAAGTGCGACGGCGATAGCCACCGGCACCACCAGCAGACCCTTGGGATCGGCTATGGGGCGGCTGCTGTAGAGGGCGAGCAGGAAAACGGTGAGATAGCCCGCTTGCCGTACCGGACTTCCTTCGCCGGTGCCGGGCAGGCCGCTGTAGGACATGAACGGGCCGAGCAGGCAGAAGATCACAAGGATCACCCATGCCAGCAGCATCGGGCCACGCCGAACCGGAGCGGACATGCGCGTTTCGGGCGCGGTCTGATCGTTTGTGAACAGCTTCATGTTCAGCCTGCGGATTCGACAGCGGGCATCACAGGCCGCTCTGCATGTCGGATGAGGGGCGTGGTGAGGGCGACATATTGCTTGATAAGCTGATCGAAGGTAGCCTCGCGAGCCAGTTTCAACGCCCGCTCGCTCCAAAGCTTGCGCTGCTCAGGATCGTCGAGAATCGACACTATCGCACGCGCCAGCCCGGCATCGTCGTCCAGATCGACGGCAATGCCGCACCGCGTCCCATCCTTCGCCGTAATCGCCTCGACCTGGCTTGGCACGTTGGAGACGACCAGCGGCAGACCCAGCTTTGCGGCCTCAATCAGCGCCAGGCTGTGCCCTTCGAACAGGCTGACCTGCACGAATACATCGCCCATCGAGAGCAGCTTCAGCGCGTCCTCTCGATCACGATTGCCGAGCAGGTGCATCCGGTCCGTCAGGCCAAGATCGACGATCATGGCGCGCAATTCGTCTTCATCCGCTCCACAGCCAAGGACGTCGGCTTCCACATCCTGCGTAAGCGCCATGGCGCGGATGAGCATTTGATGGTTCTTGGGCCATTCCAGTCGTCCGCTAACGACGATCTTGCGCGTCTGCGGGCGGTCCAGCGCCTCAAGCCTCAGCCGTTCCAGCAGATCCTCGATCCGCGGGGGAATGGCATTGTGAATCGTCGCGCGCTTTGCCCTATAGGCGGCAGGCTTGTCATCCAGTGTCGCGTTCACAGAGTTGGACACGCTGACGACGGCCGCAACGTTCCTTGCGCTGCCGGTAAACCGATCGAGCACGTTCAGCCCCGGCTTGTAGACGTTCGCGGGAGAATGATGAGAAATGATGACGCGCGTGCGCGGGCTGAAGATCCGCGCGAAAAAGGGCACCAGCACATTGGCCGCGGGCATCGAGGAGATGATGACTTCGGGCTTTTCGCGCATCATCCACAAGGCAAGGTCACGCACCAGCCGGAATTTCCCGCTGATTCCCGCAGGCGTTCCTGGGATGACATAGGACCAGCCGAGAATGTTCGTCGGCGGCTCTATGATCGAGGGCAGCGGATACAGTCCCACAAGCTGCGCCTTGAAGCCCAGTTCGTGGAACCCCTCGGCGAGGTTTGTCCAGATTTCGCGAACGCCGCCATGTGCGTGCGACGCAAAAAACACAACAGACCTGCCCGGCACCAACGTCCTCCAAGGTGTCGAAACTGTTCGACGGCCCAGTAAGCGATTCATCGCGAAACTTCCTGGCGGTTTATCTGGAACCAAAGTGGATTAAGATTTCGCCGTTACGCAGGATATCGCGAAACTTTGAGTGCGATAAAAATCGCTTAAGTGCAAGGCCGCTACTAAGTATTTACCCTGAATTCGTCTTAAAAAGAGACTGCCGGGCAACAGCGCTATTCATCCGGTCCGGTAGTAATCCTTATACCACCGCGCGAAACGATCGAGACCTTCGGCCAGCATCACCTTGGGTTTGTAGCCCGTCAGCGCGTGAAGCTTCGACACGTCAGCATAGGTCGCCGTCACGTCTCCAGGTTGCATCGGGCGCATGATCTTCTCGGCCTTATGCCCGATGGCCGTTTCGAGCGTCTCGATCATCTCCATCAGCCCGACCGGATGGCTGTCGCCGATGTTCAGCACGCGATGCTCTCCGGCGTCAGGCACATTGTCGAGAGCGCCGACGATCCCATCGACGATGTCGTCGATATAGGTGAAGTCGCGCGCCATCTTGCCTTCGCCATAGACTTCGATGGGTTCGCCGTTCAGGATCTTCTTCGTGAAACCGAAATAGGCCATGTCGGGACGGCCCCATGGGCCATAGACGGTAAAGAACCGCAGGCCAGTCTGCGGAAAACCGTACAGCGCCGCATAGGATTGGCTCATCAGTTCGCAGGAGCGTTTCGTCGCGGCGTAGAGCGACACGGGGCTGGTGGCTGGCTCGTCTTCGGTGAAGCCCGCGCCGCCCATCGGCTTGTCGCCATAAACGGAGCTTGAGGAGGCATAGACCAGATGTTCGAAGCCTTCCGCGTGGCGGCAGGCTTCCATGATAGCCAGATGCCCCGCCAGGTTCGACTTCTGATAGGCGAACGGGTTGTCGATGCTGTAGCGGACCCCGGCCTGCGCGGCGAGGTGGACGACCCGCGTCACCTTGTTGTCGCGGATCAGCGCCGCAACGCCTTCCGCGTCGGACACGTCCATCCGGTGAAAGCTGAATTCACGCCGCCCATTGAAGGTCGAGAGCCGCGCTTCTTTCAGCGAGGTCTCATAATAGTCATTCACATTGTCGATGCCGATCACCGTCTCGCCACGCTCCAGCAACCGATGCGCGGTAGCGTGGCCGATGAACCCGGCGGTGCCGGTGACGAGGATGGGCGAGGTCATGTGTATCGTCCCGGAAATGGAAGGGCAGGAGAGTAGCGAATCGAGGTGATCGCTGTGCAGAGGTTCAGGCACCCTGCGGCAGGTGCAATCCTGATACGGTCCATTTCGGTAGCCCCCGCGCCCCTGTTCCTCGCTGCGCCGCAACATAGCGATGCAGCCTCATAACTCAACCTCGATCACAAACCCGTTTCACATACGGATTGTCGCCTTGATTCGCTGCGCGATCCTCAAAAGGCGTTACGATGAACCACAACCCCCAGCGTGCGGGCAAGAATGACCAACTCCCGCCCCAGCGTCCAGCTTTCGATATATTCCAGGTCCGCGCCAAGCCGGTTAATGAGATCGTCAGGCACTTCGGTCGCGCCGCGATAGCCCCGTACCTGCGCCAGGCCGGTGATGCCGGGCTTCAGCGAATGACGCATCCAGTATTTGTGATCGACTTCCCAGAACAGTTGATTGCCCGCCATTGAACCAAGCGCGTGGGGGCGCGGCCCGACCAGGCTCATGTCGCCGATCAGGACGTTGAAAAGCTGCGGAAGCTCGTCGATGCTGGTGGAGCGGATGAACTTGCCGATGCGCGTCACGCGATCATCGTCGCGGGATGCCGACCGATTGCCTGCGCCATCCGACGTTTCTACGCGCATGCTGCGGAACTTCATGATCTTGAACATGCGATTTCCGCGCCCGATGCGGTTCTGCTTGAACAGGATCGGACCGGGACTGTCCAAACGAATCGCGATCGCGACGACCAGCAGGAGCGGCGTTAATGCGATGATCGCCGGGACCGTCAGTAACAGATCAAGCGCACGCTTCTTGGCGCGATTCGAAGTGCTCAACGGGCCGCGCGACACAATATGCGTATCGTGTCCGTCGAAGAGGCCGATGCCTACCACACCCGTAGAATCGAATTCCGGCGCGACGATCTCGCCGTTGATGTTCGCGCCGCGGAGCAGCATCGTCCAGCGTGTCCGTCGTTCTGCGGTGCAGGCCACGACCACGCGCTCGAAGCCATCGACAAGCAGACCGAGCCGTTGAAGCATCTCGGGATTGCCGAGATCGGGTTCAAATCCGATGGCGCGGGTCGAGACCACATGGCGCACTTTGGGGCACTCAATCTCCACGTCATCGACGATCAGCAATTCATTGATCGGCGCGCCATCCAGCCGCGTGGCGGCATAGCGGCAAAAGGCGAAGCGGAGGCTGACGAGGAAGATCGCGGAGAGGGCCGCGCCTGCGCCAAAGGTGAGGCGCGAAACGGTTTCGGCGGCACGGATAGCGAACAGGAAGAAGATGACCGTGATGACGGCATATAGCAGGGCGGTCAGCGCCTTGGACGCATTCACTCGCGGCGTCAGCAGCGCCGTGCTGCTATAGGTCTCGCCCTGTATCGCATAGCCGATGTAGACCGGAATCAGCATGTTAGAGAGACGCAGGCCGGACAATGCGCCGGCATCAAGGCGGATCAGGCCGACCAGGAAGAAGGCCACCGCGATCGCGATGCTGTCCAGCGCGATCAGTTCCGCATAGAGGCTGATCCTGCGCAGGCGCTTCTCCGCAGGTTTCACCGCTATGATGGATCCGGACTGCTCCATCCGATATGGGGCATTCATCGCTCGACCTCAGACTTTCACTATGGCCAATCGGCCGGGCGCGACTTCTACATGAGAATTACTAAATTTATGCGGCCTGAACAACCCCATGTTGCAGTGCGGCAAAGTCGCTGGTGTAGATCGGTGCCAAAATGGACCAGATTCCGCCATGTGCCAACGGCGCAGGAGTAGAGGTCAAGTCGGCAATTAAGGGCGAATCACCAGGGGGTAAATTACAGGTGCCGCGGCAGGGTCTGCGAATCTGAATCACAGCTTGCGTGCACGGAAAACCACATCGTCCAGCGCGTGCCGCTCCCTTAAACTGGCATCTATGCCGCTGGCCGCAATCAGGTCGAGGGCGAACCCGGCGTTCCTGATCCGGTCTGCGAAGTCGGGACCATATTGCCGAATATGATCCCATTGGCCAAAGCGCCGCTCGCGCTCGCGCTGCGACATGCCGCCATGTCCATCTTCGGTAGGCCGGTCCCACAGCGGGACGATCAGCCAAGCCTCGCCACCCGGTTTCAGCGCGGCGAACATGTTGGCAAGCACCTGCGCGTCGTCGTCGACATGCTCCATGACGTGACTGGCGTAAATTATGTCGTAATTCTCCGGAGCGTCGAACTGCATCAGGTCGAGCCTGACGACACCTTTTAGTGCATATACTTCAGGATAAAGATCGGCGGGTACATAGTCCGTCGTTTGCGCGGAGAAGCGCTTCACCAGACCGGCTTCATTCGGGGCGATATGAAGAACGCGACCGCCTGCGGGAACTTTCAGCACGCCGCTGTCGAGCAGATACGCCACAAGGCGCTGACGCGGCGAAGCACCGCATGCCGGGCATCCCCACCGCGCATTGTCGCCATAGCGGAAGAAGCCGACGACGTTCTGTCCACAAGCCGTGCAGTTGTAGCGCGCCTTTGCGCCCATCGCCGCGCGCAGTTTCAGCGTGGCGAGCGAAGCCCATTTGATGGCAGCCTTGGACGCGCGTCGAAAGGTAATCACGTCATTCTCCGAACAGGTGCCGCGCCTCTAGCCGCGAACGCCGACAGACTCGAGTATTTTCATGGACCTCAGTCGCGGGACTTCGCCGGTGCCCATGTCTGATAAGTCCTGCCCCGCATCGCGTCGATCACGCCGAGGAACGTCGCGCCGATGGAGAGAAGGATTTCCGTGACCGGCGAGAGGAGAGGCACGCGGGCCACTCGTCCGATGAGCAGCGCCAGCACGCCCGCGATCCACAATGCTCCGGCAATCCACGGCAGACCGGCAGCGAGGAATGCCAGCGTCGTGCTGATAAGCGCGATCAGCAGGACTGGCGCGCCGAACCAGCGCAGCAGCTTGTGCGAGACATATTTGTAGATGTCGATCGCCGGGAAATGCCGCACGATCTGCGGCCAGAGATGGCGGTGGGTATTGAATGCGCGGCAGGCGATGCGGCGTTTGCGCCGGAACTCGTCGCGTGCATCGGTCGTCGTCTTCTCGAAAGCGAGAACGTCCGGCGCGCTGATGAGGCGTTGCCCATGAAACAGCACGCTTATCGAGGCGGTCATGTCATCGAGCAGGTGCGGCGGCACGTCCGGATATAGCGCTCGGCGAGTCGCGAAGATCGACCCGTCCGCGCCCATCATCGATCCGCAACGCGATTCGAGCGCCTTGATCTTCTCCTCCAGCCGCCAGTACAGCCCGCCGACGCTGGCCGTCACGCCGTCCGCTTCATTGATGTAGCGCAAGGTGCCGGACACTCCGCCGATCGCGGGATCGCGGAAATACTCGAGCAGGCGCGCGACGGATGCGGGATCGAGGATAACGTTTGCGTCGGTGAAGATACAGATATCGCTATCTGCCTGCGCCACCATCCGCCGCATTCCCGTCGCCTTGCCCGTTCGTTCGGTAGATGGCACCAGCGTCAGCAGGTCGGGGCGGGACAGAAGCATCTCCCGCGTCCCGTCCGTGCTCATATCGGAATAGGCAAGCACCGCGATATCGGAATGCAACGCCCTGATCTCCTCGATATTGTGGAGCTTGGCCGGAAGCGTGCGCTCTTCGTTATAGGCGGAGAACAGCATGGTCGCGCTGGGCGTCCGCGCGGTGGCATCCTTTCGGACAGGCCGCGCGCGCATCAACCGCAATGACAGCGGAAACGTGACATAGGGATGCAGGAACAGCCCGAAGCACGCGATGGCGACGATGATGTAAACGGGGATCACCCTTGCGCCCAAAGCACGACCAGCCCGGAGCGGCAAGTGGCTCCGGGCTGGTCCTGTTCGTCAGACGGCGCGAATCAGCGGCTGAGCAAGTCCGTCGCGAAGGCGCGGATGTGCGCGCCGATGTCCTCGCGCTCCAGCGCCAGCGCGAAATTCGCCTCGATGAACCCGGCCTTCGATCCGCAATCGAAGCGGCTGCCCTTGAAGGTGACGCCGTGGAAAGGCTGGCTGTCGATCAGCGTCGCCATCGCATCGGTCAACTGGATCTCGCCGCCCGCGCCCTTGCCCTGCGTCTCCAGGATCTTCATGACTTCGGGCTGCAATATGTAACGGCCGGCGATGATGAGGTTCGACGGCGCAGTCCCGGCGGCAGGCTTCTCGACCAGTCCCTTCACCACCGTCAGGTCGCCGTTCATGCCCGAAGGATCGAGCACGCCATAGCTCGGCGTCTGCTCCATCGGCACTTCAAGGCCGCAGATAAGGTTGCCGCCGACTTGTTCATAGGCATCGACCATCTGCTTGAGGCAGCCGGGTTTGCCGTGCATGAATTCGTCGGGAAGCAGGATCGCGAACGGCTCGTCACCGACGATATCGCGCGCGCACCAGATCGCATGGCCAAGGCCGAGCGGCTCCTGCTGGCGAATGAACACCGCGTTGCCGGGGGCCAGCCGCGTCCCGTCAAGCGCGGACATATCTTTGCCGCGCTCACGCTGCGTCGATTCCAGTTCGAACGCCATGTCGAAATGGTCCTCGATCGCGTTCTTGCCGCGGCCGGTGACGAAGATCATCTGCTCGATGCCGGCCTCTATCGCCTCATCGACGGCATATTGGATGAGAGGGCGGTCGACGACCGCGAGCAGTTCCTTGGGAACGGATTTGGTGGCAGGCAGGAAGCGCGTGCCGAGACCAGCGACGGGAAAAACAGCCTTGCGAATGCGTTTCATACAGGTTCCGTAGTTGTTGCAGTCACATCGGCCATGGCCTGCCCTGCATTCGCATGACATGCCAGTATGACCTGCCCCACAGGTAGGGCAAGATCATCATCTCCGCGACTTGCTATTTCGCAACCGCAACATAAGTTTGTTTTGGTTGCGTTAGGTTAGTCATAGGTCGGGCGAATTACGCGTCCGCACCGCCGCTGCCGGAGATAGGCACGAAGCGCGTCGCCACTGCCCTTCTCCCATTTCGCTCGACCGATGCCTATCTCTCCAAAGGCGGACCGGTCGAAAATCGCGACGCTGTATCGCGAGCAGAGGTGATCCAGTTTCTCGATGTCGAGTGCGGCCAGCGCCAGCACGACCGGGCGCGTCATTCTGCCATGGTCACTACGTACGAGGTCGGAGGCATAGATGCCGCCTCTCCCATCGACCAGCACCACATCGGCATCGGCACCACGAATAGCGCGATCGCTCCGCGCATAGGGCGCGACCCACTCATGCGCACGCCACGCAAGGAAGCCGGTGGTGCAGACCGCAATAAGGCAAGCCACCAACACCGGGCGCAACGAGGCCGCGCGATCCTTGTTCAGCGCGATCCATCCATAGCCGGCGAGCAGACAGAAGCTCCCGATATAGCCGTGCATATAGCGGAAGCCCCAGCCATAGACCTGCGCCGTCATCAACGCCGCCCCCGCAACGCAGCCAATGGCGAGCGGCAGGACGGGTGTCTCGCTCTTCAGCAATCCGCGCCACCCAAGCGCAAGCACGCCCGCAATCGCCAATGGCACCAGCAGCAGGTTGTTCCACACGATGAACCGGACGCTATAGGCAAACGGATACCAGTTTCGCAGGACCCGACCCACCAGGCTGGAGACCTTGTCGGCAACGCCGGCGGAGGGGCGTATATCGCTTGGCGGACCGTAGAGGTCATGCAGGAATGCCGGCCACAGCTTCGCCCAGATGACGATGAGCAGGACGAAGGCGAGGCAATGAAAGGCGAGCGCCAGCCAATTCCTCCGGAGCGCGAACCAGATCAGAAACCCGATGCTGAAGATGAGTGCGAAATGCCATTGATGCATGCCACCCGTGATGAGCAATATCACCGCAGCGCCGAGGTAGCCCTTCCAGTCGCCGCGCAGGATGAAGGCCAGCCACAGCATATTCAGCGCGAAATGCCCGGTCATCGCGTAAGGCGTCATCGCGGTCACGGTAAGCTGCGCCGAAGTCAGCGCCATCAGCATCGCTACCCACACAGCGTCGGGCCGGCCGGGGAACAGCTTGCGCGCATTGTGCCACAGCGCGGCGAGGCCCACGGCCAGCAGGACAGGGTGCGCAAGGTTCGCGTCACCGATCCAGGCGAACGCCGCCCGGATTGCGCTGTTCACGGGCAGGTAATTGGCCGCCCAGAACCGCGTTGCGCCGAAGGGAGAGAAGAACTCCGGCACGATCGCCCGCCGATAATCGATCCATTCATAGGGGATCGGCCACGCCAGCCGCCCGTCGCGCATATAGGCAGCGGCGAACTCGGCCATCTCCTCGTCACGCGAGAGGCTGTAATTCTCGAACACCAGATATCGCCCCGCCCATGCGACGAGCACTACTAAGAGGATGAGAAGACCGATGCGCTTCCAATCCGGCTTGGCCATTGTGATAATGCGGGTGCCGCTGACCAGAGGCGCAAGCAGTGCCAGCGCTGCCAAAGCCCCCAGCAACGCCGGAAAGTCCTGATCGACGAAGAAGATCTCCGGGATATTGCGCACCTTGGCGAAGGTCACATGCACCAGCAACGCCGCCCCCAGCAGCATCGCGAAGGTGAACGCCCACTCCCATAGCCATCGGCGAGTCGCCAGTGCGTTCAAAACCTCATCCCCTATCGTCCGCGTGTCTTTGCCGCGAGTTGGGGGGAGAGGCAAGGTCGAGGGTGGCGGCGATTGATGTTCGATGCCGGTTGCGAGATCGCCTGCACGCCCGGTCCCGACAAAATGATTCAATCCATGACGCTTGCAGAAGTCGGACCCTTCGCCTGAACAATGCTGATGAACGCGCGCGGCAAGATGTGACGTCACGCCGACGTAGAGCGTGCCGCGATATCGATCCGACATGAGGTAAACTCTTTCCGTCGATCAAGCGTGCATGACGAAACTCTGCCAATGCTCGTGAGCAGTCAGTGCATCTTATCCGCCACCCAATTCCCATGGCGGCGCCGGCCCATAAAGCCGCTGCAAGAACTCAATGAACGCTGCCATCGCCATAGGCACTCTCGGCATCGGCGGATGAACGGCGTAGATCGCAATATCCGTCGAGCCGGTGACGGCGGGGAGTACGCGGCGCAGTGCGCCTGATGCCAGTTCGTGGTTCACGTCCCACAGCGAGCGCAGTGCGATGCCGACACCGCTGATCGCCAGTTCGCGGACGACTTCGCTTGAATTGGTGCGGACGTGGGCGATGCCGTCCCAACTCACCGGACCATCCGGGCCGGTCAGCCGCCACGGTAACTGGCCTTCGGCGGCGAGGAGGCGGTGGTCAGCAAGGTCGGCGACCGAGGCCGGCTCTCCGTTCGCAGCAATATACCCCGACGCGGCACACAGCACGCGTTCGCTCTGCGCCAGCCGGTGCGCGACGAGGCTGCGCGGGATGTCGGCGGCGATACGGATCGCCACGTCGAGACTGCCGGAGAACAGGTCGACGAAACTGTCCGACAGATCGAGCGCCAGTTCCACGCGCGGGTTCGCCTCCATGAACGCGCCGATATGCGGAGCCAGATGCAGGCGGCCGAAGGATGTGGGCGCAGACACGCGGAGCAACCCGCTCGGCACTTCCTTCTCGCCCTGAACGCGGCTCTCCGCCTCCTGCAACGCGGCGTTGATCGCCAGCAGATCATGGTGCAGTCGTTCGCCCGACCCGGTTAGCGCCATCTTCCGCGTGGAGCGATGGATCAGGCGTGCGCCCAGCCGCTCCTCCAGCCGCACGAGCCGCTTGGAGACCATGGCGGGCGACGTATTGAGGCTTCGACCCGCGCCCGACAGGCTTCCTGCCGACACGATTTCCATGAAGAGGTCGTAGTCCGGGTCCATCATGATTATTGCATCACAGGAAAAGCTGTTACTGATCTTTAGCGTCTACCCCGCATAATCGCGCCGGTCTATAGCCGCCACAACACAGCTATAGGAGTGTATCATGGGCATCGTTCAGAAGGCCAGCATCGGCGTCGCGGAAGAACTGGCGCAGTTTGCCGAAACACATGCGCTGCCTGGCACCGGCATCGCGCCGGAGGCATTCTGGCAGGGCGTGTCGGAGATCTTCGCCCGGTTCGCGCCAAAAAATGCGGCGCTTCTTGCCAAGCGCGATGATCTGCAAGCCCGGATCGATGCCTGGCATAAGGAGCGCGCGGGCAAGCCGCTGGATCAGGCCGAATATCAGGCGTTCCTGCGGGATATCGGCTATCTGGTGCCCGAACCTGCGCCATTCGCGATCACCTCCACCAACGTGGATGATGAACTCGCGACCCTCGCCGGACCGCAACTCGTCGTCCCGATCCTCAACGCCCGCTTCCTGCTGAACGCCGCTAATGCGCGCTGGGGCAGCCTGTATGATGCGCTGTATGGTACCGACGCACTGCCCGGCAAGGCGCAGGGCAAGGGCTATGACGCGGCGCGCGGTGCGCAGGTCATCGCCTTCGCCAAGGCGTTCCTCGACAAGGCGGTGCCGCTCGCGAGCGGAAGCTGGACCGATTGGCAGGGCGGCGAACCCACCTTGCGCGATCCGGCGCAACTGGTCGGCCACGCGGGCGACAATATCCTGCTGCGAAACCATGGCCTTCACATCGAACTGGTGATCGACCGTGCCCATCCGATCGGCAAGACCGACCCGGCGGGGCTGGCCGACGTCATCCTGGAATCGGCCCTTTCGACGATCTGCGATCTTGAGGACTCGATCGCGGCGGTGGATGCGCAGGACAAGGTCGCCGCCTATGCCAATTGGCTCGGCCTGATGAAGGGCGATCTGGAGGATACGTTCGAGAAGGGCGGGGCGATGATGACGCGCCGCCTCAATGCGGACCGCAGCTACACTGCGCCTGATGGCTCGACCCTGACCCTGCCGGGCCGCAGCCTGCTGTTCGTGCGCAATGTCGGCCATCTGATGACGACGCCAGCCGTCCGCCTCGCCGATGGCGGCGAAGCGCCGGAAGGCATTCTCGACGGCATCATGACCAGCCTGATTGCAATGCATGACCTCAAGCGCGGCGGCGCATTCGTGAACAGCCGCGCGGGCAGCATATATATCGTTAAGCCCAAGATGCACGGGCCGGAGGAAGCCGCCTTCACCAACGACCTGTTTGACGCGATCGAGGATATGTTGGGCCTCGATCGCTACACTATCAAGGTTGGAGTCATGGACGAAGAGCGGCGGACGTCTGCTAATCTTGCCGCGTGCATCCACGCGGTGAAGGACCGGATCGTCTTCATCAACACCGGCTTCCTCGATCGCACGGGCGATGAAATGCACACCTCGATGCAGGCCGGGCCGATGATCCGTAAAGGCGACATGAAGACGTCGAGCTGGATCAAGTCCTATGAGGACCGCAACGTGCAGATCGGCCTCGCCTGTGGCCTTTCGGGCCGCGCGCAGATCGGCAAGGGCATGTGGGCCGCACCGGATCGGATGGCTGACATGCTGGATCAGAAGATCGGCCACCCCAAGACCGGTGCGAACACGGCATGGGTGCCTTCCCCCACTGCCGCGACGCTCCACGCCACCCATTATCATGACGTCGACGTGTTCGCGCGGCAGGACGAGCGCAAGGCCGAGCCGATCGCCAGCCTCGACGCGTTGCTGAGGATTCCCGTCGCAGCGGGCCAGAACTGGTCGGAGCAGGATGTGCGCGACGAACTCGATAACAATGCGCAGGGCATCCTGGGATACGTTGTGCGCTGGATCGATCAGGGCGTCGGCTGTTCCAAGGTGCCCGACATTCACGACATCGGCCTGATGGAGGATCGCGCCACGCTGCGCATCTCCTCGCAGCATATGGCGAACTGGCTGCTCCATGGCGTTTGTACGAAAGAGCAGGCCGATGCCGCGCTGGAACGGATGGCGGCCAAGGTCGACGCGCAAAATGCAGGCGATCCGCTCTATCGCCCGATGGCGGGCAACGTGGACACCAGCCTGGCCTATCAGGCGGCGCGCGCTCTGGTGTTCGAAGGTCTGGCGCAACCCAATGGCTATACCGAGCCGCTGCTCCACGCCTATCGCGCAAAGGTAAAGGCGGCGGGCTGAGCCCTGCCTCCGTTCGGCGCGTTTCCCTGTGCGTTTCGGAACCGAGACGACTCTCCGGCATTCTATTTGCAGCGGGTCAGCAACCCTGCACACGCAGAAGGAGAATTCTCATGGGTGAACTCAAGGACAAGGCCAAGGGCATCGCCAACGAAGCCGCCGGCAACATCAAGCAGGCCGTGGGCAACGCACGCAACGATCCTGCACAGGTTGCCGAGGGCAAGGCCCAAGAAACCAAGGGCGAAGGCCAGAACCTGAAGGGTTCGGTCAAGGGCGCATTGGGCGACAAGGTCTGATAGCCCGATGACCTAGCCGCCTTTCGAGGCGCAGAAAAAGCCGTGTCGGCAACGACGCGGCTTTTTTCATGCGGTGCGGTTTCGGCACGAGGGGAGCGCAGGGCATCTCCAAATTGACCAAGGCGCTTTGCCTGCCTATGGGCGTGCACATCTTCTATCTTCGCGTGCTTTGATCAAGGAGCCTATCGAATGAAAAAGCTGTATCCCGACGCTGCATCTGCTCTGGAAGGCTTGCTGTTCGATGGCATGCATATTTGCGCGGGCGGCTTTGGGCTGTGCGGTATTCCGGAGCGGCTGATCGATGCGATCCGCGACAATGGCGTCAAGGATTTGACCATCGCCTCCAACAATGCCGGCATTGACGGCGAAGGTCTCGGCAAGCTGTTGCGCACGCGGCAGGTGAAGAAGATGATCTCCAGCTACGTCGGCGAGAACAAGGAGTTTGAACGGCAATATCTGGCAGGCGAACTGGAAGTCGAATTCTGCCCCCAGGGCACTTTGGCCGAACGCTGCCGCGCGGGCGGCGCGGGCATTCCCGGCTTCTACACCAAGACCGGCGTCGGCACGCAGGTCGCCGAGGGCAAGGAAGTGAAGAATTTCGACGGGCAGGACTATATCCTGGAACGCGGCATCTTCGCCGATCTCGCCATCATCAAGGGATGGAAGGCGGACGAGAGCGGCAACCTCATCTTCCGCAAGACGGCCCGCAATTTCAATCAGCCGATGGCCACCGCCGCAAAGGTCTGCGTCGCGGAAGTCGAGGAGATCGTTCCGGTCGGCAGCCTCGACCCGGATGCGATCCATCTGCCGGGCGTCTACGTGAAGCGCCTGTTCGTCGGCGCGCCGTATGACAAGAGAATCGAATTCCGAACCGTCCGCCAGAAGGAGGCCGCAGCATGAGCTGGACCCGCGACGAAATGGCCGCCCGCGCCGCCCGCGAATTGCAGGATGGCTTCTATGTCAATCTGGGCATCGGCATCCCGACGCTGGTCGCAAACCACATCCCTGCGGGCGTCGAAGTGACGCTGCAATCGGAGAACGGGATGCTGGGCATCGGCCCGTTCCCGTTCGAAGGGGAGGAAGATCCCGACCTCATCAATGCAGGCAAGCAGACGATCAGCGAATTGCCGCAATCCGCCTATTTCGGCAGTGAGCAGAGCTTCGCGATGATCCGCGGCGGGCATATCGACCTCACCGTCCTTGGCGCGATGGAAGTCGCGGAAAATGGCGACATCGCCAACTGGATGATCCCCGGCAAGATGATCAAGGGCATGGGCGGCGCGATGGACCTCGTCGCGGGCGTCAAGAAGATCATTGTCGTGATGGACCATAATTCCAAGGATGGCGGCCCGAAGTTCATCCCGTCCTGCACGCTGCCGCTGACCGGCAAGAATGTCGTCGATATGGTCATCACGGACATCGCCGTGTTCCAGCGGGCGGACCATGATAGCCCTTTCAAGCTGATCGAGACCGCGCCGGGGGTTACGGCGGACGACGTCAAGGCAAGGACGACGGCCAATTACATCGTATAAGATAAAGCGTAAGCGCCCCAAGCGGCGTCTCTATTTTAGCTGGCGTGTGAAAGTGATGGCGGCCGTGTTGGCCGCTGGTGGCGTCGTCGGGCTGGCCTCGGTGCCCTGGAAAGGGCCATTGGCTCCGCACATCAAGTGGCCCATCGCCGCCAGGGCCGCGCCGATGAAATTGCCCATTGCGCCTCGCGATTGGCACGGCAAGGTCGATTATCTCGCGCTCGACGCGCGTATCCGCGCGATGATGGCCGACAAGTCGATGGTCGGCCTCGCCGCCGCCGTGGTCGAGGATGGGCGGCTGTCCTTCGTGCAGGGCTATGGCCTTGCATCGAGCGAGACGGGCGAGACCGTCAACGAACGCACGACCTTCCGCTGGGCCTCGCTTTCAAAGAGTGTCGCGGGCACGTTGAGCGCACGGCTGGCGGCGGATCGCGTCTTCTCGCTCTCCGATCCGGTGGCGAAGTTCCACACCAGCCTGCGCTTGCCCAATGGCGCGGAAACCCGGCTGACGCTGGAGCAATTGCTTGCGCAGCGCAGCGGCTTGCCCAAAAACGCCTATGACGACCGGCTAGAGGCGGGTCAGGATCCCAAGCTGATCCGGCAGAGCTTCGCGACGGTCGGAAATGTCTGCCCGCCTGGCACCTGCCACAGCTATCAGAACGTCGCCTACGACACGATCAGCGAAGTCATCGGCGCTGCGATGGGCAAGCCCTATGGTGAAGTCGCGCGCACGCGGCTGTTCCTGCCCCTCGGCATGACCGGCGCAAGCGTCGGCATGAACGGACTGGTCGAGGCGAAGAACTGGGCGCGCCCGCATCGCGGTAGCCATACGATCCCGGTGCTCGAAAACTACTACCGCGTGCCCGCTGCGGCGGGCGTCAACTCTACGATTGTCGATCTCGCGCTCTGGATGGAAGGGCAGATGGGGCTGGAGCGCGACGTCCTCCCGGCCAAGGTGCTGCTTGGTGTGCAGACCCCCCGCGTCGGCACGCAGCGCCCCTATGGCAACACGCCCTTCGGCCGCGAGCTGAAGAACCCCGGCTATGGCCTCGGCATGCGCAGCTTCACCTATAAGGGGCACAAGCTGATCGGCCATAGCGGCGCAGTGTCCGGCTATCGCTCCACGATGATGTTCGATCCCGCGACCGGAACCGGCATCGTCATGCTCTGGAACAGCGAATCCAGTGTCCCCTGGCGCCTGCAACCCGAATTTTTCGATCGTGTATACGGCTTGCCGTTCCATGACTGGCTGGGACTGAAAGCCGGCCTGACTGTTGCACCGCTGGAGAAGAAGCGGAGCGAGGGGACCGAGCAGTAGTGGCCCCTCAGGCCGGGTTAAGAGCCACCGGTCCGGCCTGGATGCTTTTGGCGCGAGCCATGGTAGCGCGCCGCTCAAAGAAGCTCGGAATCCGCCCCACGATCATCCAAGTAGCCAGCGTCATTATGCACGCTACGCCGCCATCCAGTGCGTAATGCCAGCCCAGATGCACCGAGCCGATCCAGATAATGAGCGCATAGATCGTGGTGGCGATGCCCGCTCGCCGCCCCAGTTTCCACGCTGCGCAGGCAAACAGGACCGCCATGGCATTGTGCATGGAGGGCATCGCGGAAATGCCGCCACCGATCACGATGTTCTGCTGCCCGAACAAAGCCGCTAAAGCATGCTGGTAATGCACTGCGTAAAGACCGGGAGCACCATGCGCTTTAAGGAAATGGTCCTGATGATCCATCAGGCTGGTAAGCGCATCGAACCGGGAAGCTGTCGGTAGAATGATGCTGCGCAACGCTGGTCCCGCTGCGGGCAGCATATAGGCCACCAGCGTGCCCTGAACGCTCCACAACAGCACGAAACTGGTCAGATAGCGCCACGCAAGGCGCGAATGCTGATGCGCAAAGGAGCAGATCGCCACGCCTGCAACCATCGGCGCGAACCAGCCGTGATAAAGGAGATCGATAATCTGCGTCGCCCAGGGACTAGGCAGCACCGCATAGGTGAGTTGCCAGCCATCATATCCGCCGAGCATCGCACGTTCCAATTCTCCGATGTGCGGCCCCGCCCAGAAGCCCACTGAAGGAAGATGCAGCATCTTGAAGACGTTATAGGCTGTAATCAGGGGCACGAAGCACAGGAACGGCAGGCACACCGACATCAGCCGGTCGTCACGCCAACGCGTGTGCAGGAACTGATGGCCTATGCTCCACGATGACCCAGGCAACGCGTTGCTATGCCGCCACACCATAGTTCCAAGCAACGCAATCAACCCCGTTGCCAGCCAGACCGAGATCATGCTCCGGCCATAGGTGGCGAGCAAAGTGGCCAAACTGGCAAGGTCGACATCGCACACCGACAGGACGATTCCTGTGTAAAGCAAGACGATGCAAAGCGGAATGACCCGCAGCCAGGGAGGAATACTCTTGACCATTACGGTTCCGTAACAGTGAAAAGTTAACCCAGACCTTCATACTAACGTCTTAAAAATGGGCTGAAGGATCACCCCAGCGGCCATGATATCGGGTGCATGCCCGATGCTGTCCTACACCCATAGCCACCCGCTATAAGTGCCGGATGTCCTTACATACGCCTCCCCGGTCGTGGATAATCGCGACCCGCGCCGCCTCGTGGGCGAGCCACATAGGAGTGACGTGGCGTGACTTTCGTGACCTTCCGAATATAAGTCAGCAACGACCTTAGCTCATGCTGAGGCGATTTTCTCCGCCGTCAGCAAATAGTTGAGCGTTGTCTTTTCCGACAACACAAAACCCCGCGTCGGGTTCAGCGTTAACCCGCTCCAGCCCGTGACGCGCAGACCCGCCGCGTTCAACAACGGCTCGATCTCTTCCGGCGTCAGGAATTTGTTCCAGTCATGCGTGCCGCGCGGGATCTGCCCCAACCCCTCACCCAGCGTTATCATCGCCAGCCGCGACAACGCCGTGCGATTAGGTGTGGACAGCACCAGCAGGCCATCGGGCGCCATCGCATCGGCCAAGCCGCGCAGGAAGCGGGCAGGGTCGGTGACATGCTCGATCACTTCCATGCTGGTGACGAGATCGAAGCCACGCTCGTCCAGTGCCTCCACACCTACGGTGCGATAGTCGATCGCTAGCCCTTGCGCGGCGGCGTGGGCCTGCGCGGCGGCGATGTTCTCCGGCGCGGCGTCGATGCCGGTGACGTTAGCGCCAAGGCGCGCCAGCGGCTCGCACAGCAATCCCGCGCCGCAGCCGACGTCAAGCGCGCGCTTGCCCGTTAGCGGCCGCATCAATCGCGCGTCGCCCTGCCAATGCGCGTCCACGGCGCGGCGGATATACGCCAACCGCGCCGGATTCAGCTTGTGCAGCATCGCGCTGCTGCCCTTGGGGTTCCACCAGTCGGCGGCCATTGCGCCGAAGCGGGCGGCCTCTGCGGGATCGATGGTGGTGACGGGTGGTGCTGGGTTGCTTGCCATTATCGTTCCAACTTACTAAGGGAGCCACGCTTTTGCACCCTCTATCGGACCTGTTCCGACATAATCTTACTCACCGGCAAGGCTGACAGTATTTATGGCGCGCATCGTGATGAAATTCGGCGGCACCTCGATGGCGGGGATGGAGCGAATTCGCAACGTGGCGGCGCGCGTGAAGCATGTCGTCGAACAGGGCAATGAAGTTGCGGTCGTCGTCTCGGCGATGGCGGGCGAGACGGACCGGCTCGTCGGTTTTTGCCGCGAAGCCAGCGCGCTTTACGATCCGGCCGAATATGATGTCGTGGTCGCCGCGGGTGAGCAAGTGACGAGCGGCCTGTTGGCGATGACGCTCAAGGCCATGGGCGTCGACGCACGCAGCTGGCTCGGCTGGCAATTGCCGATCCGCACGATCGAGGCGCATGCGAAGGCGCGCGTGGAAAGCATGGAAACCGGCCCGCTGCTCGCCGGGATGGCTGCGGGGCAGGTTGCCGTGATTCCCGGCTTCCAGGGTCAGATGGCCGATGGCCGCGTCTCTACTTTGGGCCGTGGCGGATCGGACACTTCGGCGGTCGCGGTCGCGGCGGCGATCAAGGCCGATCGCTGCGATATCTACACTGACGTAGACGGCGTCTACACCACCGACCCGCGTATCGTCGCCCGCGCCCGCAAGCTCAACATGGTAACGTACGAGGAAATGCTCGAACTCGCCTCGGTCGGCGCGAAAGTGTTGCAGACCCGCTCGGTCGGCCTTGCGATGAAGGAAAATGTGCGCGTTCAGGTGCTTTCCTCCTTCGACGACCCGACACAGGACGATTTGCCCGGTACGCTGATCGTCAGCGAAGAAGAAATAGAGGAATCGGATATGGAACGTCAGCTCATCACCGGCATCGCGCACGACAAGAACGAAGCGAAGATCATCGTGACGCGCGTGCCCGACAAGCCCGGCGCGGTGGCGAACATCTTCGGCCCGCTTGCAGAGGCGAGCATCAATGTCGACATGATTATCCAGAATGACAGCAAGGACACGGACGAAACCGACGTGACCTTCACGGTGCCGCGCGCCGACTTAGTGCGCAGCGTGGACCTTCTGGAATCCTTGAAGGAAAAGATCGGGTTCCGCCGCATCATCACCGATGTCGAAGTGGCGAAGATCAGCGTCGTCGGAGTCGGTATGCGCAGCCACGCCGGTGTCGCGGCAACGATGTTCCGAACGCTCGCCGATCGCGGCATCAATATCGAGGCAATTTCGACGAGCGAGATCAAGGTCAGTGTGCTGATCGACGAGGACGAGACCGAATTGGCGGTGCGCGTGCTGCACACGGCCTATGGCCTGGATGCGGACGCGCCTGCTGCCTGAAGCATCTGCGCCAACACAATCTCTTCTCCGTTCGGCTGGAATAGCTGTCGAGCTTGTCCAGACGGCGTATCGAGAGGTTGACCCGCGCGAATGTCTCGATACGGGCTCTCGACAGGCTCGATCCCTACTCGACACGAACGGATAAAAGATAATGGCGTCTAATCACCCCAAACTCGCCGCCCTGATGGCGCGCGGCACCGAATTTCTGGGCTGCGAGGTCGCTATCTTGTGTGGCGCGATGAGTTGGGTGAGCGAGCGCAATCTCGTGTCCGCCATTTCCAATGCGGGTGGCTTCGGCGTGATCGCGTGCGGCGCGATGACGCCCGAATTGCTCGACACGGAAATCGCCGCGACCAGGGCGCTGACCTCCAAGCCGTTCGGTGTGAACCTCATCACCATGCACCCGCAGTTGTTCGACTTGATCGAAGTGTGCGCGAAACATGATGTGACGCATGTCGTGCTGGCCGGCGGATTGCCGCCCAAGGGCAGCATCGAAGCGATCAAGGCAAAAGGCGCCAAGCTGATCTGCTTCGCGCCCGCACTGGCGCTGGCGAAGAAACTGGCGCGCTCCGGCGTGGATGCGCTGGTGGTGGAAGGTATGGAGGCGGGCGGCCATATCGGCCCGGTCTCGACCAGTGTGCTGGCGCAGGAGATACTGCCCGAAATGGCGTCTCAGCTTCCGGTGTTCGTGGCGGGCGGCATAGGCCGGGGCGAGGCGATCGCCGCCTATTTGGAAATGGGCGCGGCGGGCGTGCAACTCGGCACGCGCTTCGTTTGCGCCCATGAGAGCATTGCGCATCCTGCGTTCAAGAAGGCATTCCTGCGCGCCTCGGCCCGCGACGCCGTGGCCAGCGTGCAGATCGACCCGCGCCTGCCGGTGATCCCCGTCCGCGCACTCAAGAATCCCGGCACCGAGAACTTCACGGTCAAGCAGCGCGAAATCGCCAACCTACTGGATGGTGGCTCCGTCGATATGATGGAAGCGCAACTCCAGATCGAGCATTACTGGGCAGGCGCACTACGCCGTGCCGTGATCGATGGAGATGTTGAGGGTGGCAGCCTGATGGCGGGCCAGTCGGTCGGCATGGTCACGCAGGAAGAGCCGGTTGTGGACATTATCGCGGCGCTCGTGGCGCAAGCGGGAGCGGCGCTGGACGCAAGGGGCTAATCCTCTGTCGGCTGAAGCCGATCGCCGAAACCTTCGCATATGACAAAGGGGTGCGCCGCTCCTCGCAAGCGGCGCACCCCTTCTTCTACCTCCCCACCAGCGGCAGGGTTGAGATCAGGCCATAAGCACCTTGTCCAGCGCCACCTTGAACTTCGACATCTCCTCAGCAGAACCGACCGTCACGCGCGATACCGTAGGCCAGATTTCCCAGGAGCGGCCGATCTGCACGTTCTGCGCGAGCAGAGCGGCCTGCATCTCCTTGGCGGGCTTCGTCTTCCAGTCGAGCATGAACATATTGGCTTCGCTGCCCGCATGATAAGCGATGTTGCGCTTCTTCAGATGCGCAAAGGTGTCCTCGCGAACCGCGATCATCTCGGCGCGGCGCGCCTTGATGGCGTCTGTTGCAGTGTAGGCGGCCGTACCGCAGGCGAGCGCCGTCACGGGGAGGGTGCCCGTCACCTGATAACCGTCGTAGCGCATCATCCGCTTATGAAGCTCCGGATCGGCAAACGTCAGGCCCAGCCGGATGCCTGCCATGCCGAACAGCTTTGAGAAGGTGCGCATCACGATCACGTCGTTGCGCGTCTTGGCAAAGGCAAGAGCGCTCGGCGCTTCGGAGAAGTGCAGATAAGCTTCGTCGATCAGCAGCACTGAATCCGCAGGCTTGTTCTTGGCCAGCCACTCCAGGTCGGCAAGCGGCGTGACAACGCCGGTTGGGTTGTTCGGCGACACGATGTAGTACAGGCCAGCATTGGGATTGGCGGCCAGCATCGCTTTGACATCGGCGCCCTTACCCGGTGCCATCGGCACTCTGGCGAGAGGCGCCTTTAGCCATGCCGCGGCGCGCCATGCCGCTTCGAATGTGGGATTGGGCGTAACCAGCCCTTTTTCGGGCGAACAGAATGCGATGACAGAGCGGACGAGCGGATCGCCCGAACCGGGCCAGGGCAGGACATGCTCCGCAGGAACGCCCTCTACTTGCGCCACTGTCTTGATGAACTCGCCACGCAGATCGCCCGGATCGTAGCGATTGCCCTGCGCCACGATCTTCGCGGCGGCCTCGGCAGCGACGGGAAACGGCCCCGTCCAGCATTCGTTTGCACCGATCTGGACCGCACCCGCAACGGCGCGCGCTGCCTGACTCTGCGCAAAGGCGGGGCGGAAGGACGTCACGGAGGCGGCAGCACCAAGAAGCGCCGCCACTTGCCCGATCTGCCTGCGTGAATAGCCGCGGTCCAGAAGATCCCGTTTCTCTGCCGCTTCGATTGTCAAACTATGCATCTGCCGCCGTCTCCTTGAAAGGAATTGACCTGTAATGCCCTACCACAACGAAGAGTGTGGCGCGATCCGCCATCGGGTTCATAAAAATCAGCAACAATGCTCTTTTGGATAATATCGTTGTTGGAAGCGGTCGATCGTTTCTGTTAGCCACTGAATATGGTCTCCTCGCCCGCCACTGCCGCTCGAAAGATATTAAGCCGCCTGCACGAGCTTATGGCGTCCCGTTCTGCCGCGCAGCAGAAGCTGAACAAGGTCGTGGAAATTATTGGCGAGGAATTGTCGAGTGAAGTCTGCTCGATCTATCTGTTGCGCGAAGGGTTGCTTGAACTCTACGCGACGCGCGGCCTCAATCAGGAAGCTGTACACGTAGCGAAACTGGCCATGGGGCAGGGGCTTGTCGGCACAATAGCCGGCAAGGTCGAGACGCTGAACCTCGATGAAGCCGCCGCGCACCCGGATTACACGTACTTGCCCGAAACCGGTGAGGAATTGTTCCATAGCTTCGCAGGCGTTCCGATCGTCCGACGGGAAAGGGCGGTCGGCGTATTGTGCGTGCAGCATGTCGATCCGCGCCGCTATGAAGAAGTCGAGATCGAGGCTTTGCAGACGGTGGCTATGGTGCTCTCCGAATTGATCGCTAATGCCGAACTGGTGGACGACACGCGGACCGATGATCGTGTTGCGGGCACGGGGTCGAACATGCTGTCGGGCCTTCAACTTGTCATGGGCATGGCGCGGGGACACGCGGTGTTCCACCAGCCACGCATCACGATCGAACATACGGTCGCGGACGATGTCGAGGCGGAGCGGCAGCGAGTCTATTCAGCATTCGCCAAAATGCGCGAGCAGATTGAGCGGATGACCGGCGCGTCGGAGTTCGGCGTCGATGGCGAGCATCAGGAGGTGCTCGAAACCTACAAGATGTTCGCCTATGACGAAGGCTGGGCGCGGCGCATCAACGAAGCGATCGACAGCGGGCTGACCGCCGAAGCCGCCATCGAGCGCGTGCAGCAACGCACCCGGATGCGGATGCGACAAATCCAGGACCCGCTGTTGCAGGACCGGATGCACGATCTGGAGGATCTGGCGAACCGTCTGCTGCGGATCGTGTCAGGGCAGCTTGGCACCGCGGCGCAGATGGGCTTGCGGCAGGACGCGATATTGATCGCCCGCAATCTTGGGCCAGCCGAGTTGCTGGAATATGACCGCCGCCGGTTGAAGGGGGTGATCCTGGAGGAAGGATCGCTGACCGCGCACGTCATCATCGTCGCGCGCGCAATGGGAGTTCCCGTTCTGGGGCGTGTCCGGGACATCCGTCATCAGGTGAACGAGGGCGACCTGATCCTGATGGATGTCATCGAGAACCGTGTGTTCGTGCGGCCCAGTCCGGACATGGACGAAGCGTTCGAAAACAAGCTCAACCTCACGCAAAAGCGCCGTGCCGCGTTCGCCGCCGCACGTGACTTGCCTTCGGTGACGAAGGATGAGACGCGGATCGAACTGATGGTCAACGCGGGCCTTCGTGACGACGCGTCCGCGCTGGAAGTCACCGGGGCGGACGGCATCGGTCTGTTCCGCACCGAATTCCAGTTCCTCGTCTCGGCCACCATGCCGCAGCGCGAACGGCAGCAGCGCCTCTACAAGGATGTTCTGGATGCCGCGGGCGACCGTCCGGTGATCTTCCGCACTGTCGACATTGGCGGCGACAAGGCGCTGCCCTACATGCGGCAGGATAGCGAGACCGAGGAGAACCCTGCAATGGGCTGGCGCGCGCTGCGTCTGGCGCTGGATCGCGATGGCCTGATGAAGGCGCAGGCGCGCGCTTTGCTGGAGGCGGCGGCGGGCAAGACTCTGTACGTCATGTTCCCGCTGATTTCGGAACCATGGGAATTCGACCTGGCCCGCGCGCTGATCGAGAAGCAGCGCGATTGGCTGGTGAACCAGCGCAAGGCCGTGCCGAATGTCGTTCACTACGGCGCGATGCTGGAAGTGCCTGCACTGGCGGAGGTGCTGGACCTTCTGCTGCCGCGCCTCGATTTCCTGTCGATCGGGACTAATGACCTGACGCAATTCCTGTTTGCCGCCGATCGCGCGCATCCCAAGCTTGCCGAGCGCTACGACTGGCTGAGCATCGCGATTCTGCGCTTCCTCTCACGCATCGTGAAGGCGTGCGAAGAACATCAGGTGCCGCTCGGTGTCTGCGGCGAAATGGGCGGCCGCACGTTGGAGGCGATGGCGCTGCTGGGCCTCGGTATCCGGCGGCTGTCGATCACCCCCGCCTCGATTGGCCCAGTGAAGGCGATGATCCGCACGCTGGACCTGGCGCCGCTGCGTGAGGAGATGGCGAAGCTGCTGACGAATGGCACCGCGAATGTCCGCGATGCGCTCAATGCTTGGGCCAGGGAGCATGGCGTCGAACTCAATTGATGACCATTTGAATCTTGGCGCATTTCCTTCAGGTCCGGCGTTGACACAAGCCGCACGCCAATGAGAGAACGGACCTGCACGGTCGCTTTTGCGGCCCCCGCGAGAGGGGCGAAACGGAAGATATGGAAGAGATCGAACAAGGCGCGCTCGACATGGACCGGCCCGGCGATGTCCTGCGCCGCGCGAGGGAGGCGCAGGGGCTTTCGCTTCAGGATGTCGCTACTCGCACGCGCGTGCCTGTCCGTCAGCTTTCGCTGGTCGAAGCCCATGACTATGCGGCACTGCCGGGTATTCCCTATGCCGTAGGATTTTCGCGGGCCTATGCGCGGGCTGTCGGCGCGGATGAGACGCAGATCGCGGCAGGCGTGCGCCGGGAACTGGCCAGCGCCGATGTTGCCAATGCGCCTCGGTACGAGATGTTCGAGCCTGCCGATCCGGCGCGCGTGCCGCCGCGGTATCTGGCATGGACAGCAGCGATCATTGCGCTTCTTATCGCGGTGGGTTGGGGCGTCTGGCGCTCGCAGATGTTCACGCCGCCGACCGACGAACAGATCGCGGCGCAGGTCGATCCGCAAACGTCTAAACCCACGGCAGGGCAGGGTGTGCCAGCCGCGCGTCCCGCGCCGCCTCCAACACAGGGGCCAGTCGTGCTGACGGCCACCGATCAGGTATGGCTGCGTATCTATGATGGCACTGGCGAGCGGCTGTTCGAGAAGCAGATGGCAAAGGGAGAGACATTCACCGTTCCTGCCAATGCCAACAACCCGATGATCCTGACGGGACGGCCAAACGCGGTCGCTGTGACGGTCGGCGGGCGGGCGGTGCCGCCTCTGGGACCGCCGGAACGCACGATATCCGATGTGCCGATCAGCGCAGCGGCGTTGCTCGCGCGCGCTCCCGCGCCGGGTAGTGCGGCACCTGGAGCGGCAACTCCCCCAATTTCGGGCACGGCTGCGCCAACTCCCGCTACCGGGCCTGCCGCTCCCCGATAACGGAAGCTTTACCCGTGCCGTAAACCCCTTATGCTCTGCGGCATGTTCATTCCCCGAGGATCATTCATGCGTCGTTTGCTTGCTTCTGCTTCCGCTCTGGCAGCTATCCTTATGCTCGCGCCGCCGATAGCCGCGCAGTCCGGCGCGCCCGTCCAGCAGCGTGTGGAAAAGCTGGAAAAGGAAATGAAAGCCGTTCAGCGCAAGATCTTTCCAGGCGGCACACCGATCGAGCCGGACATTACCAGGGCTCCGGTGCCGGTAGAAGCTCCCGGCGCGCCCGCATCCACTCCTGTAGCTGATCTCATCGCCCGCGTGGACGCGCTGGAAGGCCAGCTTGCGACGTTGACGGGGCAGACCGAGGAAAACAGCTACAAAATCAAGCAGTTGGAAGACGCCTTCGCCAAGTACAAGGCGGAGACGGACGCGAAGCTCTCGCCGGCCGATGCCGCGCCGCCTGCGACCACGCCGACTGCGGGTGGATCGCCGAATAATGCATCAACTTCGCCCTCAGCTTCAGCGCCTCCGCCCGCCAAGGCGACGCCCGCAGCATCCGAAGCGCGCAAGGCAGCAGTGGCGCAGGTGCAGTTGCCCGACACAGGCGATCAGGCGCTTGACGCCTACACCTATGGCTATCGGCTTTGGGAAGCGAAGTTCTTTCCCGAGGCGCAGGCGCAGTTGAAATCCGCACTCGACAAATATGGCTCTGCGCCGGCCGCCAGCCGTACCGCGAACCTGCTGGGTCGCGCCTATCTCGACGATGGCAAGCCCGCGCTCGCATCTGTGGCGTTCTACGAGAATTATCAGAAGCGGCCCAAGGGCGATCGCGCCGCCGACAGCCTTGCGTGGCTGGGCGAAGCGCTGATCCAGCTCAAGAAGCCCGCAGACGCATGCAAGGTCTATAGCGAGTTGGAGCAGATGTACGGAGCGACGATGAGCGCGACATTGCGGGGCATGATGACTAAGGGCCGCGACCGCGCAAAATGCGCCGCGTGATGTGTGGTGGCTGACGATCAGGCGTTTCGTTTCCGGCAATCCGCCGACCGCCTGACTGGCTCAGCTTCATCGTCGCGTTATGGAATTGCCGTGTCGGGCGGACCCGACAGCATGGCGCTGCTATGGTTGGCGCATCAGGCATTTTCGGGACAGGTCGAGGCGGCAACCGTGGATCACGGCCTGCGTTCCGCATCTGCGGATGAAGCGGCGATGGTAGCAGCTTATTGTGCGGACATAGGCGTTCCGCATCGAACCTTGCATCCATCAGAGCCGATCACCGGTAACATCCAGTCGGCCGCGCGCCTGAAACGATACGCGTTGCTAGAGGACTGGCGGGCGGAGCGCGGCCTGGACTGGCTGATGACTGCGCATCATGCTGACGATCAGCTTGAAACGATGTTGATGCGCCTCAATCGGGGATCGGGCGTGTCGGGATTGGCAGGCGTAAGGACGCGGAGCGGCGCTATCCTGCGGCCTTTGCTCGGCTGGCGAAAGGCGGAATTGCAAGCTTTGGTGGAAACCAAGGGTATGCCGTTCGTGCATGATCCCAGCAATGTGGACGAGCGCTTCGACCGTGCTTCCCTGCGTAAACGTCTGGCTGATGCCGATTGGCTGGACCCGCTGGCTGCGACGCGGAGCGCGGCCGCGCTGGCTGACGCGGAGGAAGCCCTGCAATGGATGATGGCTGAACTATGCGCCGAGCATCTTGTGCATGATGGCGACAGATGGATTTTGAAGGTGACCGGGTTCCCCAGAGAGATTCAACGCCGCCTCATCATTAGGATGCTCGAACAGGCGGAACCGGAAGCGCCTCCTCCACGCGGAGATGCGCTCGACGCTGCATTGGTGCACCTCAACTCGGGTGGAAAAGCGATGTTGGGGAACTGGCTGTTCACAGGCGGCAAGAGCTGGACGTTGTCGCGAGCGCCTGCGCGCCGTCACTGAGGCCGCCACCATGCGCAAAACGCCGCCAAAGCGATCGTCGCACCGATGGCGACCAGCGTTTCCGTGATCGAATGCGCGTTCCATTCCCAGAACTTCATTCCCATGTACCCCGGCATATTGGCCCGCAAGCCGCCGCCGAACGCTTCGATCCACTGATATTCGCGCTGGGTGATCTCGCGCATCACGCATACTGCAGAACCTGCAAAGCATCCCATCCACACAGATGCCCTGGTCGGCGCGCCTAGAATATGGCCGATCAGCCAGCAGATGCATTGAACGCCGATGGCAATGGGTACGTGGATCAACATCGGGATGCGCAACGCCCTTTCCAGATTGAGGTTTCCGCTAAACCACCGACCTCGAAATTTGAAGCTGCCAATATAGGACAACGCCGTCCGTTCGTCGCTCCCCGCATCGCAAGCTGGCGCAAAGCCATTTCGTTTCCGCGATGTTCACCATAGTGCAATACCTTCTAATCTAAATGTTCTGAGCCGGTCAGGGCGGCCGCGACTCATATTGCCATTTGGACGGCGCGCCCTATCTTGGTCCCAGAAAGCGAGATGGCATGAACGACGACAAGGAACCGCAGGGCAACCCCTGGATCAAGAGCGCGATGATATGGGCCGGCGTCATCGTCGCCCTGTTGCTGTTCGTGTCGATGTTCGACAGCCGCACGGCCTCGTCGGCAGGCACAGGCATCGCTTATTCCGAATTCCGACAGAAGGTGCAGGACGGGCAGGTCAAGGAAGTGGCCGTTGCGCCCGACCGGATCACCGGCACGCTTACCAATGACCAGCGCTTCTCCACCGTACCCGTCGCGGACCCGAGCCTACCGGGTCTTCTCGACGATTATGGCGTGAAATACAGCGGTCAGCAGGAGGAGCAGCCAAGCTTCTGGATGATCCTGATCTACCAGTCGCTGCCGTTCCTGCTGATCCTCGGCATTGCCTTCTTCGTTCTGCGGCAGATGCAGAAGGGCGGCGGCGCGGGCGGTGCGATGGGCTTCGGCAAATCGAAGGCCAAGCTGCTGACCGAGAAGCATGGCCGCGTGACGTTTCAGGATGTTGCGGGCATCGATGAAGCGCGCGAAGAGCTGGAAGAGATCGTCGAGTTTCTGAAAGACCCGACCAAATTCGCCCGCCTCGGCGGCAAGATTCCCAAGGGCGCGCTGTTGGTCGGTTCGCCGGGTACGGGCAAGACGCTGCTGGCGCGTGCGATTGCAGGCGAAGCCGGTGTGCCGTTCTTCACGATTTCCGGCTCCGATTTCGTGGAAATGTTTGTCGGCGTCGGCGCAAGCCGCGTGCGCGACATGTTCGAGCAGGCCAAGAAGAACGCGCCGTGCATCGTCTTCATCGACGAAATCGACGCAGTCGGCCGTCATCGCGGTGCAGGCCTCGGCAACGGGAATGACGAACGCGAGCAGACGCTGAACCAGCTTCTGGTCGAAATGGACGGCTTCGAGGCCAATGAAGGCATCATCATTGTCGCGGCGACCAACCGTCCCGACGTGCTCGACCCCGCACTGCTGCGTCCGGGCCGCTTCGACCGTCAGGTCGTGGTGCCTCGTCCCGACATCGAAGGGCGCGAGAAAATTCTCGCCGTGCACATGAAGAAGGTGCCGCTGGCGCCCGACGTCAATGCACGCACCATCGCACGCGGTACGCCGGGGTTCTCCGGCGCTGACCTCGCGAACCTCGTCAACGAAGCGGCGCTGATGGCGGCGCGGCGCGGCAAGCGTCTCGTCGCGATGGACGAATTCGAGATGGCCAAGGACAAGGTCATGATGGGCGCGGAACGCCGCTCCATGGTGATGACCGACGATGAGAAGAAGATGACCGCTTATCATGAAGCGGGCCACGCTATCGTCTCGGTCCATGAAGCGGCGTCCGACCCGATCCACAAGGCGACGATCATCCCGCGCGGGCGCGCACTGGGCATGGTCATGCGTCTGCCGGAGCGCGACAGCTACAGCTATCATCGCGACAAGATGCACGCCAACATGGCCGTCGCCATGGGTGGCCGCGTCGCCGAGGAAGTGATCTTCGGCCATGACAAGGTGTCGTCCGGCGCATCCAGCGACATCCAATATGCGACGAAGCTGGCGCGCGACATGGTCACGCAATGGGGCATGTCGGAAAAGCTCGGCCCGCTGCAATATGAAGAGCAGCAGGGCGAAACCTTCCTGGGCTATTCACAGAGCGCGCGCGTCCATATGTCGGACGAGACCGCCAAGCTGATCGACAAGGAAATTCGCGCACTGGTCGAACAGGGCTATAACCGGGCGAAGGAATTGCTGGTCGAGCATGAGGATCAGCTTCACTTGCTGGCCAATGCGATGCTGGAATATGAAACGCTCTCGGGCGACGAGATCAAGACGCTGCTCGACAAGGGGGAAATCACCCGCGACGACGGCACGACGATCCGCCCGTCCAGCATTCCAGCCGCCGGCACGGCTATCCCCAAGACGCGCCGCCGCAAGGGGCCCTTCGGCGATCCCGCACCACAGGGCGCCTGATCGCAACATCTAGGTGAGTTGAAAAGGGCGGTGTCCAACGCGGACGCCGCCCTTTTCTTATGGGCATCAGCCCTCGGCAGCGGCGGTGCTGAGACCCAGTTCCGGCACGCCGATCGACCGGCGGCCACCAAAGTCGGTGCGGGCGACGATCACGCCCTGCTTTTCCATATAGTCGATCAGCCGCCGCACGCGCCCCTGTGAACTCGTGCCATAGGCCCGTGCCAGCGCTTCATCGTCCGGGCAAGCCTGCCCCTTCAGCGCCGCATGCGCGATCAGCAGAAACGGTGCCAGCATATCCTCCGGCAATCGCGATGCCACTGCCAGCGGCAGCTCCCAACGCGGATCGCCCGCATCGAGCATCCCGGCCTGCGCCATCGCAAAGCGGCGGCGGAAGGCCGGAAGGTCGAGCGGCACCTTGGTCAGGCGATGCATCCGGCACCGGACTGTGAAATCCTGATAGAGCACGGCCGTCGATTGAAACGCGCTGCCGGGATCAGCAACCATTTCCTCCAGCACAGCGATCACCGCCGCATCGACCACATTGCTATCGACCGCCGGCTCATCCGACCGGCTGCCAGCGGGGACGGACAGATCCGGACCCGAAATCACTCTGATCAGATCCTCCGCCGCAACCGGCTTGGGTTCGGGGCGCGGCGGGGGAGGGGGCGCGTCGGCCTCCATCTCGGCAAAGAGCATCGCCTGCACATTGCCGCCGCTGGCCGCCGAGGGGAGCGGAAGGAGGCTGTGCGTGCCCATCCGCGTGCTGGTCTGCACCGGGCCGATCTTCACCGATATCGGCCGCCGACATATCGCCGGTCCCAACGCCAGAAAACGCCCGCGCTCCAGATCGCGAATCTGTTCAGCCTGCCGCCGCTCCATACCAAGCAGGTCCGCTGCGCGCGCCATGTCGATGTCGAGGAAGGTGCGTCCCATAAGGAAGTTGCTCGCCTCTGCCGCCACGTTCTTGGCAAGCTTGGCGAGCCGCTGCGTCGCGATCACGCCTGCCAGACCGCGCTTGCGGCCACGGCACATCAGGTTCGTCATCGCCGCCAGCGAAACACGCCGCGCATCTTCCGAAACGTCACCCGCCGCGGCTGGCGCAAACATCTGGGCCTCGTCCACCACGACCAGTGCCGGATACCAATGATCGCGCGGCGCATCGAACAACGCGTTCAGAAAGATCGCCGCACATTTCATCTGCGCATCGACTTCCAGCGATTCGAGGTTCAGCACCACCGACGCGCGATGCTCCCGGATGCGCGCGCCAAGAGCCGCAATTTCCCGCTCATTATACGCACCCGCATCGATCGCGACATGATCGAAACTGTCGGCCAGCGTGACGAAATCGCCCTCCGGGTCGATCACGACCTGCTGCACCAGCCGCGCGCTCTCCTCCAGCAACCGCCGCAGCAGATGCGACTTCCCCGATCCCGAATTGCCCTGAACGAGCAGCCGCGTTGCGAGCAGTTCCTCCACGTCCATGCGAACCGGTTGACCCGCGCCGTCCATGCCGATTTCGATTTCCGCCGTCACACCGCTGCCATGGCGCATAGGAGGCTACGCAGGCAAGTGGGTTCGTAAGCCTGTAACTCAGTCTATCCATCAACCGGCGCAAACTAGACGCGGAAGCCGCTTGACCACAGCTCTGTTGCAATGCAGCAATGCGCCATGGCCAGCGCTCCTCCAATCACACAAAATCCCGACATCCGATTTCTGGGGCGCCTGCTTGGCGACGTCATTCGGGCCTATGGCGGAGAGAATCTCTATCGCCAGACGGAATACATACGTTCAGCATCCGTAGACCGTGCACGCGGTGTTGCCGGGGCTGATCTTGTCGATACGGGCCTGGATGCGCTGAATCTGGACGACACGCTCGCGTTCGTACGCGGGTTCATGCTGTTCTCGATGCTGGCCAATCTTGCCGAAGACCGCCAGGGCATTGCAGTCGAACCGGGGGCCGACATGGCCTCAGCCATAGCTGCACTGGAGGGGCATGGCGTATCGAAGGATGCCATATTGGCCCTCCTGGACAAAGCGTTGATCGTTCCTGTGCTTACCGCACATCCGACGGAGGTGCGCCGCAAGAGCATGATCGATCACAAGAACCGCATTGCGGATCTGATGCTGCTGATGGACAGCGGCAAAAGCGAAACGGACAATGGCGAAGTTATCGAGGAAGCGATCGCCCGGCAGATCGCGCTCCTGTGGCA
The DNA here is from genome assembly GCF_002953135.1 of Sphingobium sp. SCG-1. Taxonomy (NCBI): domain Bacteria; kingdom Pseudomonadati; phylum Pseudomonadota; class Alphaproteobacteria; order Sphingomonadales; family Sphingobiaceae; genus Sphingobium; species Sphingobium sp. SCG-1. The sequence goes on along the minus strand of NZ_CP026372.1, from coordinate 4,076,174 downwards.
GACACGTCCGTTGCGTCGTGAGCGGCTGTACGTGCAGGACGAGATCGAGAACGTTCTCGCCTATTTTCGGGACACATTCCTGCCCGTTTTGCCGGCGCTGTACGCGCGATGGGAGCGCGTGCTGGGCGCGCGTCCGCAGAGTTTCCTGCGCGTCGGAAGCTGGATCGGCGGCGATCGTGACGGCAACCCTTATGTGCAAGCGGATCAGCTAAGGTTCGCCTTGTCCCGCGCCTGTGAAGCAGCGCTCTCCTACTATCTTGACGAGCTTCATTCACTGGGCGCGGAACTGTCGCTCTCAACCGAACTGGCGCATGTCCCCGACGCCGTGCTGGAACTGGCGGAGCGGAGCGGCGATCCTTCGGCCAGCCGTCGTGACGAACCCTATAGACGGGCGATCACCGGCGTCTATGCACGGCTTTGCGCGACGCATGAGGCATTAACAGGCAAAGCGCCTTCTCGTCCCTCGACCTTGTCGGCTGATCCTTATGACGATCCGGCGGCATTGCGGCGCGATCTGGTGGTAATCGCGCAAGGACTTGCCAGCGATGCCGAGGGTGTGCTTGCAACGGGCGGCGCGCTCGGCCGTCTGATCCGGGCAGTGGAGACGTTCGGCTTCCATTTGGCAACGCTCGACATGCGTCAGAATAGCGACGTGCATGAACGTGTCGTCGCCGAACTGCTGAAGCAAGCGGGCGTCGAGGCGGACTATGCGGCGCTCGATGAGTTTGCGCGGATTGCGCTGCTTCGGCGGGAGTTGGCGAGCAATCGCCCGCTGGGTTCGCGATTTGCGGCCTACAGCGAGGAAACAGCGTCTGAACTGGCCATCGTCCACGCCGCTGCCGAAGCGCTCAAGACCTATGGCCCGCAGTGCATCACGCACTATATCATCAGCAAGGCCGAAAGTGTGTCTGACTTGCTGGAGGTCAACATCGTCCTCAAGGAAGCGGGGCTTTGGCAGGCGGGCGTGGATGGCGCACCTCCGCAGGCCACGATCATGGCCGTGCCGCTGTTCGAAACCATCGCCGACCTTGAGTCCGCGCCGTCTATCATGACCGCCTATTTCGGCTTGCCGGAAATCGGCGGCATCGTGACGCGGCGGGGTCATCAGGAAGTGATGATCGGCTATTCCGACAGCAATAAGGATGGCGGCTACCTGACATCGACCTGGAGCCTGCATGAGGCGTCCAAGGCATTGCAGCCGGTGTTCGCGCAGGCAGGCGCGGCGATGCAGTTGTTCCATGGGCGCGGCGGGGCGGTAGGGCGCGGCGGCGGCTCAGCCTTCGCGGCGATCCGAGCGCAGCCGCCCGGCACCGTTCAGGGGCGTATCCGCGTCACGGAACAGGGCGAGATCATTGCTGCCAAATTCGGTACGCGCGATGTGGCGGCGGTCAATCTGGAAGCGATGACCAGCGCGACGCTGCTTGCCAGTCTTGAGCCGGAGGCGCTGTCGGAACGCGATGCGGCACGTTTCACGGCGGCGATGGATACGCTTTCACACGGCTCGTTCACGGCGTACCGCGACCTTGTGTACGGCACGGAGGGGTTCAAGGAATTCTTCCGTGAACTGACGCCTATCCAGGAAATATCCGGCCTCAAGATCGGGTCGCGTCCCGCCAGCCGTACCAAGAGCACGCGGATCGAGGACTTGCGCGCGATTCCGTGGGTGTTCAGTTGGGCACAGGCGCGGGTGATGCTGCCCGGCTGGTACGGCGTCGGTCACGCGCTGCACGCCTTTGAGGACAAGGCGCTGCTGGCCGACATGGCGCAGGCCTGGCCGTTCTTCCGGTCGGCCATGGCCAATCTGGAGATGGTGCTTGCGAAATCCGATCTTGGTATTGCTCGGCGCTATCTGCCCCTTGTGCAGGATCAGGCGGCGGCTGATGTCATCTTCGGGCGGATTGCCGACGGGTGGGGCAAGACGCATGACGAATTGCTCGCGCTGACGGGCCAATCGCGGCTGCTGGAGTACAATCCCGCGCTCGAGACGTCCATTCGCTTGCGCTTGCCCTATATCGAACCGTTGAATTTGCTGCAGATCGAATTGCTCAAGCGCCATCGTGCTGGGGAGGATGACGCGCGGATCAAGGAAGGCATCGAACTGTCGATCAACGCCATTGCGACGGCGTTGCGCAACAGCGGATAGCCGTTTCCGTTCACAACCAATTCAACCGTGGCGCGTTACCCTTTCAGCATGTTCTGAAAAGGAGAAAGCCGATGGCTTCCCGCTCGCCCCGTTTGATCTTCGTTGGTCTCCTGTCCGCGCTCAGCCTTGGCGGCTGTGCCTATGATGATGGTTATGGTTATGGCGGCGTATCCGTCGGCACTGGCTATGCAGGCGACTATTATCCCGGCGGCTATTACAATCCCGGATACTACGGCGGCTGGTATAACGACTACTACTATCCCGGCACTGGCTATTATGTGTTCGATCGTGGTGGTCGCCGCCATCGTTGGGATGATCGCCAGCGGTCTTATTGGGAAGTGCGACGTCAGCAATATCGCGCACGCGATCAGGCCCGCCGCCCTGATTTCGATCGGGGGCGGAATGACTGGCGCAGGCGCGATGGTGACAACGGCCGCACCTACGGCCGCCGCGATGGGCAAGCTGATCGCAGTTTTGAGGGTCGTCGCGCGTGGCGGCAAAATGGGCAGGCCCAAGTCGAAGGCCAGGCTGCCGTCCGCCCCCGCCCCGAGCGCCCTTCCTTTCGCGACAATAATCGCGTTGATCGCGGCGTCACTCGTGCTGAGCGTCCCACCTTCACGCCGCGTCAGGATCGAGGGCGGGGCGGTTTTCGCGGTCGGCAGCGTCCGCAATAATGAGATCGCCTGAAGCTTGGGCAGCGTTATTGTTGCTGGGAGCCGCTTCGGGCTGTGCGCCTGACCAGCGCAACGTGCTGGAGAATGTCGCGGAGGGTGCTAACACGTCCAACATGGAGCAGACCGTGAAGGCGCAGGCACTTTCGGTCATGGAGCCGTTGAACCCGCCCGCACCAGGTACGCCGGGCGGGCTGCCGGTGCCGACCGAGCCGCAGTCTGAAGGAAAGATCGATCCCGACAGCGCACAAGGCGCCGCCCAGATCGTTCAGGGCTATTATGCACTGCTGGAGTCGAAGCGCTTTGATGAAGCGCAAGATCTATGGCGTGATGGCACGCCTCATGGCGACGAGGATGCCAAGGCCTTTGCAAGGCACTTCGCTGGCTTCAGCGAGATACATGCGAATATCGGTGCGCCCCTTGATCCACAAGGCGCGGCTGGATCGGAATATGTGACGGTGCCCGTGCAAATTTACGCGCGGGTGAAGGCCACGGGTAAGCCGTACTACGCATTACGTTCCGTCGTGCTGCGCCGCGTGAATGATGTGCCGGGATCGACCGCCGAGCAGCGCCGCTGGCACATACAGGAAATAGGGGCTTGGTCCATTCCGGTCCAAGCCCCTGCATCAATTGGCTCCAACGTATCGTCGCAGCCGAATAACGTCAGGCGACCGTCGCCTTGACGATTTTGCCGGGCGTGCGCGGCGGCTCGCCCTTGGGAAGGGCGTCGACATGCTCCATGCCTTCGGTCACTTCGCCCCATACGGTGTATTGGCCGTCAAGGAAGCCGGCATCGTCGAAGCAAATGAAGAACTGGCTGTTGGCGCTGTTCGGATTTGACGAGCGCGCCATCGAGCAGACGCCACGGACGTGCGGTTCGCGGTTGAACTCCGCCTTGATGTCGGGAAGCTTCGATCCGCCCATTCCAGTTCCCGTAGGGTCGCCGCCCTGCGCCATGAAGCCAGGAATGACGCGGTGGAACACCACGCCATCATAGAAGCCTTCCTTGGCAAGCGTCGTGATCCGCTCAACATGGCCAGGCGCGAGATCAGGGCGCAGCTTGATGACGACATCGCCGGTGTCGAGAGTGAGTGTCAAGGTTTCGTCGGCCATCATGCATCCTTTTCGTGCCGTTTGAATTGCCGCTCATATAAGGGTTTGTCGCGCCGATGAAAGTCCGGTGACGACAGACGCCACGATCCTTGCATTTATATTGTGCATCAGCGAAAGACGGCCGATGACCGAAGGTGGCGACAGTGAAGGAGGCGGCGATGAGCGAGCAAGACGCGATCGATCCCCTCGAAGCGGAACTGCCGGAAGCCGCAGAATCGCTGCATGATGAAGGCGATCGGCTAAAGCCGAGCTTCGTCAGGGCGGTTCTTGATGCGGTTGAAGACGAAGACACCGACAAAGCACGCGAACTGGTTTCGCCGCTCCATCCTGCGGACATTGCCGACCTTCTGGAACTCACGCCGTCCGAACGCCGGGCCGATGTGGCGGCTGCGCTGGGTGATCTCGTCGGGGCCGAGGTTCTCTCCGAACTCAACGACTATGTCCGCGATGATCTAATCGACGTCTTGCGGCCTGAGCAGGTCGCTGAATTCGCGCGCGAACTCGACACCGACGATGCCGTTGCGATCATCGAGGACATGGAGCAGGCGGACCAGCAGGCGGTGCTGGAGGCCATGGACCCCGAAGACCGCGCTGCGATAGAAAGCGCGCTGTCCTACCCCGAAGAGTCCGCCGGCCGCCTGATGCAGCGCGACCTGATGGCCGTTCCCGAGCATATGACAGTCGGTCAGGTTATCGATTACCTGCGCGATCATGGCGACATTACCAGCGACTTCTGGGAAATCTTCGTCGTCGATCCAGCGCACAAGCCGATCGGCACTTGCCAGCTAAGCTGGATACTGACCTGCCCGCGCGATATTCCGATGGCCGACCTCATGAAGCGCGAGCAGACGTTGATCCCCGTCGATATGGATCAGGAAGAAGTTGCTCTCCGTTTCCAGAAATATGCGCTGATTTCCGCTGCCGTCGTGGACCATGGCGGGCGGCTGGTCGGCATGATTACCGTCGATGACATCCTGCATATCGTTCAGGAAGAGGCTGGCGAGGATATCCTGCGGCTGTCGGGCGCGGGTGAGGGCGACATCAACCAGCCGGTGCTGCTGACCGTCAGGACGCGGTTGGTGTGGCTCGTCGTGAACCTTGGAACAGCGATGATTGCCGCATCCGTGGTAGGATTGTTTGAGGGGACGATTGCGCGGTTTGCCCTGCTGGCCGCTTTGATGGGCATAGTGTCCGGCATGGGCGGCAATGCCGGTACGCAGACACTCGCAGTCGTGGTGCGCGCGTTGGCTACCAATCAGCTTACCAGCTCCAATACGCTCCGCATGATCGCACGCGAGTTTCGTATCGCTGCCACCAATGGGCTTGTGCTGGGTACGTTAATCGGGATCGGATCTTACCTGCTCTATGGACGTGCGGATCTTTCCTTCGTCTTTGGCCTTGCGATCCTGACGACGAATCTTGTCGCGGGTCTGGCGGGCGTGTTGATCCCGATTACGCTTGAGCGCAACAACGTCGATCCTGCCGTTTCGTCTGCGGTGTTCGTGACCATGGCCACAGATTGCACTGGCTTCTTCGCGTTCCTTGGACTCGCTACCGCTTTCAACCTGCACTAGCATTCCTCGCTATGCCCCTGCACATGACCAAGATCGCCTTCATGAGCGAGAGCCCTGAAACATTGCGGGCTTGGCTGGAATCGCACGAAGAGCGGGGCGAGGCACGCCTGACGACGCGCTACTTGCCCAAGCGCGTCGGAGAAATGGCGGGGGGATCGCTCTACTGGATTCATAGTCACATCATTGTGGGCCGCAGCCCGATCCTGGGGTTTGAACCGACGCCAGAGGGCCGCCATTGGATCAGGCTGGAGCCACGGCTGATCGCTGTGGAGGCGCGCCCGAAGCGCGCGCATCAGGGCTGGCGGTATCTGGAGGAGAAGGACGCGCCATTGGACCTGGGGAATGGCACTGCCGGCGCGGAGGCGATGCCGGCCGCGCTGCTGGGGGAACTGGCCCGGTTGGGGCTGGTTTAGGCCGCCTCTAGCCTTTCGCGAACATTGCGGAGGTCTTCAACAAAACGCTCCCGTTCTTCCGCTGCCTTTGCCGCATCGGGAATACGCAGAAGGTAGCTTGGATGCACCGTCACCCAGCCTTCACCGCCATTTTCCAATATGATCGGCGCGCCCCTCGTCTTGCCGATCGTCACGGTCTTGCCGATCATCGCGCGCGCGGCGGTCGCGCCTAAAGCAAGTGTGATCCGGGGGCGGATGATCTCCGTCTCCTGCTGAAGCCACCAGCGGCAGGCTTGTATCTCCGCGGTTTGCGGTGTCTGATGGATGCGCCGTTTGCCGCGTAGCTCGTGCTTGAAATGCTTGACCGCGTTGGTGAGGTACACCCGCGCCCGATCTATACCGGCCTGCTCCAGCGCCGCGTCGAACACCTTTCCCGCAGGGCCGACGAATGGCCGTCCTGCCAGATCCTCCTGATCGCCGGGTTGCTCGCCTATAATCATCAACCGTGCGCCAATTGGCCCTTCACCAAACACGGTCTGCGTTCCGAGCAGATGCAAGTGGCAACGTGTACAGCCCATTGCGTCCGCACGAAGCGCTTCCCATGCGCCTTGGGCATTATCTCCTGGAGTTGCGGCGCGCGTCGGGGGAGGTGCCGATGGCTTCGGACTGGCCGCAATCATATTCGCTTCACGAGCCTGCGCGCCAGCGATCAAATTTGGGATCATGGAAGCCTCCGGCAAGTTACGCCAGTATTTCTTCGGCATTTCGGAGAGCATCGCCCCCACCTTCAACCGCGCGGGGTTGAAGATCGCCGCGTAATAGCCTTTCCAGATGTCCTCTACGGGGTCTTCCGAGGGCGCGTCGCCCCGCTCAGCGCCGGGACTTTCCTGCAGGCGCTCACCGTCCCAATGGATGCTGAGTTCAGGCGTAAGTATCGACCAGTGCATATTGGCGAAGCGCCGCACGAAGAAGCCTGCGTTGCGGCGGACGATATGATGTTCAGGCTCGAACCAGGCGACATAACGTTTTTCTGTCTTTCCCGTGTCCTCCACCTCGCGGAAGCGAACAAAGGCCCGCATCTTGTGGATATCCCGGCGTACCGCCTTGGCCAGCATTTCAACTCGTCGCAGCAGCGGATCGGCGCGATCCTGCATATCGGAGGGCTGCGATCGTACCCGAAGCAGCACCGCATAAAGCAGCGAAAATCGCTCGGGGTCGCTATGCAGTATGGCAGATTGGGCAAGATCGATAAACGGCTTGGGTACGCCGAAGCCCGCCAGCGGATTAGCGGCAGGTACGGGCTGATCCCCGAACAGGTCGCTTCCTCCGGACCCAACGCTCCAGACGATATCCGATGCCGGAATCTGTGAGACTGCGAGCGCCCGTGCGGCATCGCGCCAACCTTCGAAATCATCGTCGGCGGACAGGCTGACGCGATACATCGCAGCTCTTCTATTCGTCTGCCGCCTGCGCGCGTTCCAGTTCGGCGGGCTTCCGCTCGGCAAATCGGTCGGCCAACGCCTTTTCTTCGCTGGAGGACAGTTCCTCGGCTGCGTCAGGGAACATCTCTTCCTCTTCCTCATCAATGTGGTGGAGGTAGCGCTTCTTCATCTTCTCAAACGTTGCTTCCCACTGATCCGAACCAGCTTCAAGTTCGTTCAATTCGTCGAGATAATCGTCGATTTCCTTGTGTTCCGACACGCTATGCTGCGCATCTTCGCGCAGATCGGGACGCGACAACATAGTTGCATACAGCGTTTCTTCTTCGGCGGCGGCATGCGCCGTCACTTCGATCCTGAATTGATCGAACAGCTTGGCACAGCGCTCGTTCTCGCCCTTCGCATCGGTAAGCTTGTCTAGCAACAGGCGATGCTGATCGTGGTCCTGCTTTAGCGCATCAAAGATATCGGCACCGGCCATGGTCGGGTTCTCCTGATTAAGTGCAGGAAGAACCATCGATCATGGCAAAAGGTTCAGGAGAAAAGGAGGCGACCCGCTACGGCGACCGGTATCCACAAAAAGGGTGCGACCAGCGATGCGCTCCAGAGCGGTAATAGATCAGCCTGAAACTGAGCCTTCAATCGGTCTGCTCCGATGTTCTGCCTACCAAGATATGACCAACGCCGTTCCAGCCCCCTTGCCGCGATCGAGAAACCGCCGATGGCCAGAAAGATCCCAAAATGCATCAGGAGCGAGCCGCCCGTCTTAGCCACCACGGCAATTTGCAGAACGGCGAATAACACCAGCGCCGCCGCGACATGGCTGCTCATTTTCCTGGCGTAATCCACCATCCTATCGTTTTCGACAGATTTAGTCGGAAACATGGATGCCACCGCAAAGCCCCTTGCCGGTTACCGTTCCACCCAAGGTTTCATGCGCGCGCTTGCAAATCAATTAAAAATTGCAGCAGAGCGCTGATTTGTTACTCTCTCACGCTGCAAACAGATCAAGCTGCCTTGGTTTGGGAGCTATCAAGCGGCGCAGCTCGGCGCGATCCGACAATACCACCGGACGCCAGTCGGAGGTAATCAAAAATGGTCGAATTTTGACGATCGATGCCGTCAGTCGTGCAACATCGTCTAACCGCAACGTTCGAAAGCGGCGCGTTCTCAAAATCGCGTTGACGGCTTTTACACCTAAACCCGGAACCCGCAGCAGCATTTCGCGCGGCGCCCGGTTCACGTCGACCGGAAATTGCGCTCGGTTCTTCAGTGCCCATGCAAGTTTCGGATCGATGTCGAGCGGCAGGTTGCCCGTCTCTGCATCGGCGGCATTCGCCACTTCCTGTGCGGAGTAACCGTAAAAACGCATCAGCCAGTCGGACTGATACAGCCGATGCTCGCGGATGAGTGGAGGACGCTGGAGCGGCAACACGGCGCTTGCCGAAGGAATGGGCGAGAAGGCACTATAGTAGACGCGTCTCAAACCAAAACGCCCGTATAAATTGCTTGCGCGCGTGATGATCGCTTGGTCGTTGGCATCATCCGCACCAACGATCATCTGCGTCGATTGCCCTGCCGGCGCAAATTTGGGAGCGCTTCGATACTTTTTTCGGGCATCCTTATTGTCTGCCATCTCCGCCTGCATCGAACCCATCGCACCTTCAATCCGATCGCTGTCTTTCTCCGGCGCAAGGCGTGTCAGTCCCGCCCGAGTCGGAAGCTCGACATTGATGGATATCCGGTCGGCATGAAGGCCGGCCTCCCGGATCAGTTCAGGATCGGCATCCGGTATCGTCTTCAAATGGATATAGCCGCGGAAATGATGATCCTCCCGCAGGCTGCGCGCAACCGCGACGACCCGCTCCATTGTGTAATCCGGCGATTTGATGATGCCGGACGACAGGAACAGACCTTCGATATAATTGCGCCGATAGAAGGAGAGGGTAAGATCAACCACTTCCTCCACCGTAAAGCGCGCGCGGCGCACGTTGCTGCTCTTGCGGTTGATGCAATAATGGCAGTCAAAGACGCAGCTATTCGTCAGCAGGATCTTCAGCAGCGAAATACAGCGTCCATCGGGCGCGTAGGCATGGCAAATCCCCATGCCTTCCGTGGATCCTATTCCGCCTTTAGGTCCACTGATGCTGTTGCGCTTGGACGTGCCTGAAGACGCGCAAGACGCATCATATTTGGCCGCGTCAGCGAGTATTTCCAACTTTTGTCGCGTATCCAGCCATGCCATTCGTTCTTTATATGTTCTTTATACCCGGCTGTCGAGAGTTTTAGCCCTGGTCCTCGTAAGCCACCTGTAAAATACCCCAGTGTCGGCCGCCGATGTAAATGGACGCAATGACTTGCTTCAACAGCATGACGCCGCCGCCGGTGATTGGACGCCGATAGGCTTTGATGCAGAATGGAGCGGTCGTAAGCACTTGCTCGCGCGTGTCAGCCTGGAAAAATTTTTGTCCCGCGCGTGCATGCTCTGAATTCCACACTTCATCGTTCGCCCGCTGCGGCAAAGAGCGTTCCGGCATCGCCACACCGCCCCAGGCGTTGCGATCGGTGCAGGTCATACCGAAAAAGCCTGGAAGACTGCGCGCTTTTTCCTGGAAAGGTCGAGCGGCGGCGGTGATCCATGGCTGAATGGGATGGGAGAAAAGCTGCGGCTCGCCCGGTCCCACTAACGTGTAATGCTCGGTAAACGCGTCTGACAGGGAGAGGCGACCCTCTGCAATGTCCTGCTCGATCGCTGCGCCTATGGTTTCAGCGGCATTCAGTCCGAACCGGATATAAGGCGCGTCCGGAATATCTACGCCGCTTTCCGCCAGATACTGAAGCAGGATATTGGTGTCGTCGCTGACACTGCTCAGTCGTGCCGACAGCCTTTGGAGGCCGTCTGCATTGTCCGACGAGGTGGCGGCCAGTGCATCCAGTCCCGTATGGATTTCCCGTACCGAATCCACCATTGACCCAATACGCGTTGCGACCGAAACGCTGTTCTCGGAGAGTCCCCGCATCAGGGCGCTCAGGCGTGTGACCAAAGCTTCGATGTCCCGCGTGCCTTTGTGCGCAGACTTCGCGGTTTCGACACCTTGGCCTATGCGGCTGAGCATACCGTCGGCTTCGCTCGTCAGAGCACGGATCGAAACTTCGATTGTTTGCGTGGCCGCTGCGGTTTCTTGCGCAAGTTTCTTCACCTCGCTGGCGACGACGGCAAAGCCGCGGCCCGCATCGCCCGCTCTGGCCGCTTCAATAGTGGCGTTAAGAGCCAGCAGGTTAGTCTGGCTCGCAATGCCGCTAATGACGCCAGTGACATGGGCGACGGTGGACAGCGCTTCGTTGAACCCGCCCAAACTGTCGTGAATACGGCTGACCTGCTCGATCATGTCAACGACGTTCGCCGTGGCATCGACAAGTTGCTTGTTTGAATCATCGATCACGGTGCCAGCCGCCTTCGCCTGCCGCTGCGCATCATTGGCTGCGCTGGAGACATCCGCTCCGCCCCGTGCGAGTTGGACGGCTTCCGCCCCTAACGACTCAATAGTGCGGGCTTGATCGGTAACTCGTTCGGCAAGCTCCGCGATGTCTGCCTGCAGGTCGAGAGTGCGGATTCCGAGGTCACCGGAAAGTTTGGCAGCCTTCTTGATCGTTTGGTGAATGTCGCTCGCGAGTACAGCATGTTGCATGTCGAACTGCGTACGCTAATACAGTTAAAAATCGCTTATGTAACGTACCATGCGGCAAGCGCATCGTACGCACCGGAGGGCTCTTGCCCTAGCCGGTCATACGCCTTCGAGCAGCTTTTCCTTCGCGATTTTCTCCCGCCATACCAGCGGGGCGAGATGGTGGACGGATTGGCCTTGGCTATCCACTGCGACCGTCACGGGCATGTCCTGCACTTCGAACTCGTAGATCGCTTCCATGCCGAGATCGGCGAAGCCCACGACTTTTGAACCCTTGATGGCCTTGGCCACCAGATAAGCCGCGCCGCCAACTGCCATGAGATAGGCGCTCTTATGATCGCGGATGGCTTCGATCGCCATCGGCCCGCGCTCGGCTTTGCCGACCATGGAAAGCAGACCCTGTTCCAGCATCATGCGCGTGAACTTATCCATGCGGGTAGCGGTGGTGGGACCGGCGGGGCCGACGACTTCCTCGCCCACCGGATCTACGGGGCCGACATAATAGATGACGCGGTCCTTGAACTCGACCGGTAGCGGTTCACCCGCGTCGAGCATGTCCTTGATCCGCTTGTGTGCGGCGTCGCGGCCGGTCAGCATTTTGCCATTCAGCAGTAGGCGGTCGCCATGCTTCCAGCTTTGCACGACTTCCGGCGTCAGATTGTCGAGATCGACGCGGATCGCGGCCTTGTCCGGCGTCCAGTTGACGTCGGGCCATTCGCTGAGCTTTGGCTGTTCGAGATAAGCAGGGCCGCTGCCGTCCAGCGTGAAGTGTGCGTGGCGGGTGGCCGCGCAATTGGGGATCATCGCAACCGGCTTGCCCGCAGCATGGCAGGGCGCGTCCATGATTTTGACATCGAGGATGGTGGAGAGGCCGCCCAGTCCCTGCGCGCCGATGCCCAGCGCATTCACCTTGTCGAAGATCTCGATGCGCATGGCTTCGATATCGTTCTGCGGCCCGCGCTTCTTCAATTGCCCCATGTCGATGGGGTCCATCAGCGCCTTCTTGGCGAGCAACACGCAATGCTCCGCCGTGCCGCCGATGCCGATGCCGAGCATTCCGGGCGGGCACCAGCCCGCGCCCATTTGCGGGATCATCTCCAGCACCCAATCGACGATGGAATCGCTGGGGTTCATCATCTTGAACTTGGACTTGTTCTCGCTGCCGCCGCCCTTTGCCGCGACGTCTATGCTGACCTTCGATCCCGGTACCATCTCGACATGTAGGACGGAGGGCGTGTTGTCCTTGGTATTGCGGCGCGTGAAGGCGGGATCGGCAAGCACGGAAGCGCGCAGCTTGTTCTCCGGGTGGAGATAGGCGCGGCGCACGCCTTCATCGACGATTTCCTGCAATGATTTGCTGGTGTCGTCGAGGCGGCAGTCCATGCCCCATTTGACGAATATGTTGATGATGCCGGTGTCCTGACAGATCGGGCGATGGCCTTCGGCGCACATGCGGCTGTTGGTCAGGATCTGGGCAATGGCGTCCTTGGCCGCCGGGGATTGTTCCGCCTCATAGGCTTCGCCCAGCGCCCGGATATAATCCATCGGGTGATAGTAGCTGATGAACTGGAGCGCGTCGGCGACGCTTTCGATCAGATCGGCTTGGGTGATGGTGACGGTCATGCCCGGAAGTCCCCGCTACGCTTGCACATTTGCGGTTCGCTATAGAGGCTTTGCATCGACTGTCTAGACGAACAGCAGCCGGTCCGTGTCGCCAACGCTTTGCAGGAAAGCGACGGTGCCACTGATGGCAATGCGTGGATCGAGCGATCGGGCGTCGATGGCGGTGAGGGTGAGTCCGCTCTGGCATGCGGTCAGCTTTACACCCAGCGCCAGTGCTTCCGTCATCAATGCCGTGAGAGTGGGCATTCCCGCTGCGGTATGCGCGGCATCGCGCGGGGCAGGGGTGCTGGACACAAGTGCGGCAGCATCCATCTGAAGGAAGATATCGGCATCTCCGCCCAGCGCCACATGCGCCGCCGCCGCAGCGAGCGCTCCGCGCAGGCGCTCAGGGTCGGCAGTCAGCAGAACGATCTTCAGCCTTCGCATACGGCTCTGGCGCAGGCCGGGCAGGCGGGGTCTTTCGGCATCACGAGTGTGCGAAAACGAAGCGAGAGCAGATCGGCGATCAGAAGTTTCCCTGCGCTATCCTCCCCAAACGGCACGAGCGTGCGGATCGCTTCCAATGCGGCAAGACTGCCCATCATGCCCGTCAGCGCACCTATCACGCCTTGCTCGGCGCAATTGGTGTCGGGCCGCGCCGGGTCTTCCCCCACAAGGCACTGATAGCAGGGCTTGTCGGCTTCCCAGCCGCGATAGACGGCAAGCTGGCCCTCGAATTGCCCCACGGCGGCAGAGACCAGCGGGATATGCAGGCGGTGTGCGGCGTCGGCGACGGCCAGGCGCGTTTCGAAACTGTCGCTGCCGTCGATGATGACATCCGCGTCACGGAGCAGGATACCGGCGTTGTTTGTGTCCAGACGCTGAAGGATCGGGATGACATGCATGTCCGGATTAAGCCGGGCGACAGCGGTGCGGGCGGTTTCCGCTTTCGACGCGCCGATATCGTCGGTGCCGTACAGCACTTGCCTCTGGAGGTTGGACAGCGCCACCGTGTCGTCGTCGATCACCCGAAGCGTGCCGACACCGGCCGCTGCGAGATATTGGATCGCGGGACTGCCGATGCCACCTGCGCCGACCAGCACCACATGCGCCGAGAGCAGCCGTGCCTGACCCGCGCCGCCGATTTCCTTCAGCACGATATGCCGGGCATATCGCTCAAGCTGCGCGTCGGCTAGCATGGCCGCAGGCTCACCGGCTGAGCACGCCCGTCGAGCCGAACCCTCCGGCGCCGCGCACCGTTTCGTCTAGGTCGACGACTTCTGTGAACCGCGCCTGTTGGACGGGCGCCACGACGAGTTGCGCCACACGATCGCCCCTGCGGATCGGGAACGGCGTGTCGCCATGATTAATCATGATGACCTTCACTTCGCCGCGATAGTCGCTGTCGATCGTGCCGGGCGTATTGGGCACTGTGACGCCGTGCTTGAGCGCCAAGCCGGAGCGCGGGCGGACCTGCACTTCATAACCATCAGGAATTGCGATCGCGAAGCCGGTTGCGACCGCGTGCCGCGCGCCAGGCGCAAGATCGAGTTCCTCCGCCGCAACAATGTCCATGCCCGCAGCCCCCTCCGTCGCATAGGCAGGCAGCGGCAAGTCCGCGCCGTGCGACAGGCGCTTCAAGGCAATATCAATCGGCGGCAAGGACATGGACGGCTTTCTCGATCAGACGGTTGGCGACGGCATCCTTGGGCAGGCGATCCCAGCTTTCGGTGCCCTGCGCGGTGACGATCTGCACACTGTTCGCGTCGCCGCCCATCACGTCGCCCGAAACGTCGTTGGCGACGATCCAGTCAGCCCCCTTGCGCGCCAGTTTCGTGGCTGCATGTTCGCCGACATTCTCGGTTTCCGCCGCAAAGCCGATCAGCAACTTCGGCCGCTGCGCATGTTTGCCCAAAGTCGCCAATATGTCCGGATTTTCGATAAGCGACAGCGAGGCAGGAGCCGCGCCATTCTTCTTGATCTTCTGCGCGGCTTCGTCGGCTGTTCTCCAGTCGGCAACGGCGGCGACCATGAACGCGATATCGGCAGGCAGAGCGCTCTCGACCGCTGCCGCCATCTCGCGCGCGGTCTCCACATCGACCCGCGTCACGCCGCGCGGGGTCGGCAGGGATACCGGGCCACTCACCAGCGTCACGCGCGCGCCGGCATCAGCGGCGGCGCGGGCAATGGCGAAGCCCTGCTTACCCGATGACCGATTGGCGATGTAGCGGACGGGGTCGATCGGCTCATGCGTCGGACCGGCGGTGACGAGGACGTGCTTGCCCTGCAACGCGCCGCCTGTGGGCAAGCTGTCGATCGCGAGCGGTGATGCCAGCATCTGCCGTATTTCCGCCGCGACCATTTCCGGTTCGGGCAATCGCCCCTTGCCCCATTCGCCGCAGGCCATGCCGCCACTGTCCGGCTCCATCACATGGATGCCGTCGGCGCGCAGTTGCGCAATATTCCGCTGAGTCGCGACATGATGCCACATCCGCACATTCATCGCAGGGACCGCCAGCACGGGCTTGTCGGTGGCGAGCAGGATCGTGGTCGCCAGATCGCCGGCAATGCCCGCCGCCATCTTTGCCATCATGTTCGCCGTCGCGGGGCAGATCACGATCAGGTCCGCCTCACGGCTCAACTGAATATGCCCGATCTCGCTCTCTTCCTTAAGGTCGAACATATTGCCATAGACATGATCCTCGGTGAGAACCCCGAGCGACAACGGCGTCACGAATTCCTTTGCGCTTTCCGTCATCACGGCGCGCACCGCAACGTCTTCCCGCCGCAACAGCCGCACCAGTTCCAGCGACTTGTACGCGGCAATGCCGCCGCTGACGATCAGGAGGATGCGCTTGCCGCTCATGCCACCGTCATTAGCAGGGCAGCGCCTGCCGCTCCAGCCACCGCGGCAACCACTGCCACTAGGGCATATTTCCACCCCGAGCCGACGCCGATCAGCTTGACGACCGGGAGCGGCGGCGGGGGTGGCGCTGCCCCGCGCGGGGGGTAGCGTTCCTCGATCCGGCGGACGAGATCGGGCAGGCGCTGCAACGTGCGCCAGTTCTCGATCAGCGTGTCGGCGGCCTTGGCTTCAGGGCCAAGTTCCGACCGCAGCCATTCCTTCACATAGGGGCCGCTTGTCTCCCACATATTGATATCGGGATCGAGAGTGGTCGCGACGCCCTCCACCATCACCATCGTCTTTTGCAGGAGCAGCAGATGCGGCTGTGTCTGCATGTCGAAGTCGCGGGTGATCGCGAACAGCCCGTCGAGCATCCCGCCGACCGAGAGTTCCCGCGCAGGCTTGCCGCGCATCGGCTCGCCCACCGCTCTTAGCGCCGTCGCAAATTCGGCAACGTCGTGATGCGCGGGCACATATTGCGCCTCAAAATGAATTTCCGCGACCCGTCGGTAATTGCCGGTGATGAGGCCGTAGAGAATTTCCGCCAGCCACGTCCGTGCGCGGCGGTCGATCCGGCCCATGATGCCGAAGTCGATGGCGACGATATCGCCATTTCTCCGCACGAACAAATTGCCCTGATGCATGTCGGCGTGGAAGAAGCCTTCGGCAATCGCCTGCCGCAGGAAGGCATTCACCAGTCGCGCCGCCAGTATCTTCGGGTCGTGCCCCGCCGCGACGATGGCGTCGCGTTGCGCGATCTTGATGCCGTCGATCCATTCCATCGTCAGGACACGCCCGGACGTGCGATCCCAGTCGATCTGCGGAATGGTGTAACCCGGCTCGGCCTGCATCGCCTCGGCCAGTTCGGACGAGGATGCTGCTTCACGCCGCAAGTCCAGTTCGCGCGCGGTCCAGCGTTTGAAGTTCGCGATGATCAGGCGAGGCCGCAGGCGCGCGACTTCGCCGCCAATCTGCTCCAGATGCGCGGCGGCCCATTCATAGGTCTGGATATCGCGATTGAGCTGATCGATGACGCCGGGACGCAGCACCTTCACCGCTACGTCACGGCCCTCGATCGTAGTAGCGCGATGGACCTGTGCGATGGAGGCCGCGCCCACAGGGGCTTCATCGAACTGGCTGTAAAGCGCCTCCAGCGGACGGCCGAAGCTCTGCTCGATCTGTCGGCGGATCTGCGCGAAGGGGACGGGGGGCAGGGCGTCCTGCAGGCGCAGCAAGTCCCGCGCCGCTTCCTCTCCGACAAGATCGGGTCGCGTCGCCAGCGTTTGCCCCAGCTTGATCGCTGCGGGGCCGATGGCCTGGAATGCGTCGGCATAGCGCGGCTGTTTCGGCACGCGGGCACCAAGCCGCGCCACGCGCGCCAGCCTGCGGACGGCGGCAGGCGTCAGCGGATCGCGCTCAATGCCGCGGAGGGCACCATGGCGCGCAAGCGTCCGCCCCCATTTGAGGAGACGCCAGAGGTGCGTAACGTGCGACGTCACCGGGCGATTACGCCTTCCAGCCGCTGTGGATGGCGACGAGTCCGCCCAGGATCGGCTCCACCTTCGTCTGGGTAAAGCCTGCCGCGCGGATCATGTCCTCGAACCTGGCCATATCGGGAAAGCGGCGGATCGACTCGATCAGGTAGCGATAGCTTTCCTCATCATTGGCCAGCAGCTTGCCGAGCTTGGGCACTACATGATGCGAATAGGCGTCGTACACATCGGCAAAGCCCGGCCAAAGGGTGGTTGAGAATTCGAGACAGAAAAAGCGTCCGCCGAACTTCAGCACGCGATGCGCTTCGGCCAAGGCCTTGTCGATATGCGTGACGTTCCGGATGCCAAAAGCGATCGTGTAGGCGTCGAACTGCCGGTCCGGAAAGTCGAGCGTCTCGGCATTTTGTCCGGACCACGAGAGGCCGGTCAGGCCTTTCTTCGCGGCGCGCTCCATGCCGACGCCCAGCATTTCCGGGTTGATGTCGGACACGGTGACATGCGCGCCTTTAGCATGCATCCGAAAGGCGATGTCGCCGGTGCCGCCCGCCATGTCGAGGATCGCTTCGCCAGGCTGCGGTTTGACGCGCTTGACGAACTGGTCCTTCCACAGGCGATGCGCGCCAGCGGACATCGCGTCGTTCATCAGGTCGTATTTGCCCGCGACATTGGAAAAGACGCCCTTGACCATGCCGGTCTTCTGCGTCGCATCGACATCGCGATAGCCAAAGGAAACTGTGTCGTTCATGGCGCTGCTCTAACCAGAGTTTGGCGCGGGTTCCAGCAGAAGCTGGTAACTGCGCCGTTGCCCTCTACATTGGTGTTTCATGCCCGAATTACCAGAAGTCGAAACCACGGTCGCGGGCCTTGCCCAGGTGCTGGATGGCGAGCGCCTGACGCTGGTGGAGCCGCGCCGCGCCGACCTGCGATGGCCTATCCCCGTGGACCTGCGCCAACGGCTTACGGGCGCTACGGTCACGGCGCTATGGCGGCGCGCAAAATATGGACTGATCGGCACGGATCGCGGCGACACGTTGATCTTTCACCTCGGCATGTCCGGTCGCTGGCGAGTCGATCCCGACAGCATCGGCACGCACGATCATTTGGTTCTGGAAACGGCAAACGGGCGGAGGCTGGCGCTCAATGATCCGCGCCGATTCGGATCGCTCGATCTCGTCCGCACCGATGCGTGGGAAGCGCATGAGCCGTTCACGCGGATGGGGCCGGAGCCGCTGGGGCCGGAATTCACGGTTGCTTATCTGCGCGGCGCCTTGGCGGGCCGTACCAGCCCGATCAAAGCGGCGCTGCTAGACCAGCGGATCGTGGCAGGCCTTGGCAATATCTATGTGTGCGAGGCGCTCAACATCGCGCGAATCGCGCCGGGATCGTTGAGTGGTCAGATCAGTGCACCCCGCCTCGGCAGACTGGTCGAGGCGATTCGCGCGGTGTTGATCTCGGCGATCGCGGCGGGCGGCTCCACCCTGCGCGATTATGCCCGGCCCAGTGGCGAACTTGGCTATTTTTCCAAGCAATGGCGGGTATACGGGCGCGAAGGCGAGCCTTGCTTATGCGGGGGCACCGTTGCGCGGCGCGTGGATGGTGGGCGCTCTACTTTCTTTTGCCCGAAATGTCAGCGATAATGCGTCCGAGCATGTTGACGCATTCGGCGTTCCGCGGTAAGGCGCGCTCCTTCACGGGCCGGCGGGCCGAATCCGCATGGCCCTTTTCTTTATGAATTTTCGGTTCGAGGACAGGCATGGCAAATACGCCACAGGCAAAGAAGCGCATTCGCCGCAACGCGGCTCGGGCATTGGTCAACGGTAACCGCGTCGGTCGCATCCGTACGCTGGTGAAGAAGGTCGAAGCCGCTCTGGCCGCTGGCGACAAGGATGCCGCTGCGACTGCGCTGCAGACCGTTCAGCCTGAGCTGGCACGTGGCGTTGCCCGTGGCGTGCTGCACAAGAACACAGCTTCGCGCAAGTTCAGCCGTCTGACGAAGCGCGTTTCCGCGCTCGGCTAAAAACATCTGCCTCGCGCAGTGGAAGGCCCGCCTGGCATCGCCCGGCGGGCTTTTGTTTGTGCGCGACTGATTTGCGGCAGCGGAGATTACATTCTTCAAAGGTGTCACGAGATCGTCATCTGGCTGTAACCAAGGACTTACCACGATTCGTGCAACTCAGCCGACGATAACACGGAAGAAAATCACTATAATTCAGTGGCTTATTTTTTATTTGGGCAATTGCCGCGGCTTTGCTGAGTCAACGTCTTTATTTCAGTTTTTTGAACCGCGGTGGACTTGATCGACTCTCTCAGCGCTGTCTAAGTCCTACTCGTGAGTTCCGGAACGAATCGGTTCCGTAATTATTGCAATGCGACAAAAAGAGTAAGCGGATCAGGTCGGGGGCGACTTTTCCGCACGGATATTTGCGCATTGCCGCTTGCAGGCTTTGGCTCGAAGGGGTGGGATGACAAGACAGGCGGAATGGGAAACGGGCCTTGTGAAAGGTCACGCAGCAGCCGACGACTCCGGCCGTGCCGGCGTCTCCAACGATGCTGCGCATCTGGAGCCTTATTGGGCGCAGTTACGTACCGGCCTCCGGAGCGATATTGGTGCCCGCATGTTCGACCAGTGGCTCAAGCCTGCCCGTCTCGGCGCTTACTGCCCAATGACCGAGACTCTCGATATCCTCGTCGCGTCCGAGTTCTCCGCCAACTTCGTGTCCGCGCAATTTGGTGATCGCCTGCGTCTGGCATGGCGCAGCATCCCGGCCGGGGTTCGCGATATCCGGATCGTCCGTGCACCCGATGCCGGTGCCTTGCGCGTGCTTGCCGTGCCCGCGGACGCCACGCCCACCCAGCCTGCGCCGGCCACAGCATCGGGCTTCCAGCCCCGCCATGACTTCGACAGTTTCGTGACGGGCGAGAGCAACCAGCTCGCCTTTTCCGCAGCGCAGGCAATGGCCGCGCTCGAACAGCCGCGCTTTACACCGTTGTTTATCCATGGCGGAACAGGGCAGGGCAAGACACATCTGCTCCATGCCATAGCGGGCGCATATCTGGCCCACACGCCGGGTGGTACTGTCGTCTATATGTCCGCCGAGCGGTTCATGATGGAATTCGTGAACGCCATGCGCGCGAACGAGACGATGGCCTTCAAGGCACGGCTGCGCGCCGCCCGTCTGCTCCTGATCGACGATATCCAGTTCATCGCGGGCAAGGGCGCGACGCAGGAGGAGTTCCTCCACACCATCAACGAACTGGTCGAGAATGGCGCTCGTATCGTCATCAGCGCCGACCGCGCGCCCCAGCAACTCGATGCCGTCGATCCCCGCATCCTCTCGCGTCTAGCGGGCGGGCTGGTGGCGGACATTCAGCCTGCCAACATCGATCTGCGCCTGGCCATTTTGGAAGCCAAGCGGCTGGTGGCGGGCGATCCGCCGGTTCCCGACGCCGTGATCGATTTCCTGGCGCGATCGGTACGCAGCAACATCCGCGAACTGGAAGGCGCGTTCAACAAGCTGGTCGCTTATGGCCAACTCACCGGCCGTACGATCGACATGGAATTCGTACAGGCGATGCTCGCCGACACGGTGCGCGCCAATGCGCGCCGCATCACCGTGGATGAGATTCAAAAAGCTTGTGCCGCCCATTACCGGATCGATCCGTCGGAAATGCGGTCCAAGCGTCGCGCGCGGGCTATTGCGCGGCCTCGGCAGGTCGCGATGTATATCGCCAAGAAAATGACGCCGCGCTCCCTGCCGGAAATCGGCCGCATCTTCGGTGGGCGCGATCATTCGACGGTGATCCACGCTGTCCGCACAATTGAGGCCTTGCGCGAATCAAATCCTGACATTGACGCGGATGTGCGCGCATTGCTTCGGCAATTGGAAGGCTGAGCAAGGCAGCTTGCCTAACCACCGCATCGTCAAAAGAAAGCCCGACGGTGCCTTTCGGACCGCCGGGCCATATGAAGGTGCGCTTGGGAGCCAACACCTAAGGGTATAACGCGTTACTTCGGTTCAGGTGCCACAGTGATCTTAACATTTTCACCATTGCGCCCCGGAAAATCGGTGAACATGGCTTCAACGAGGTTGGGCACCAGATAAGTCAGCTTGTTACTGAGCGATTGCGCGGAGGCGGTGCCTTCAAACAGGCGCTTGCCCGATCCGGCCTGCTCGATCTTGAGTTCCAACTGGCTGGTGTAAACCGTGTAGCTGCTCACATCATTATAGCCGGGGCCGAACAGGAACGGATCGTAAAAGCCGTAGCCGAAGCGACGCGGGCCATAGAAGCCGGCGTAACCGCCACGGCCCCAGCCGCCCCAGCCACCACCCCAACCGCCGCCCCAGCCACCGCCGAACCCGGTGCTCTGGACCTTCTCCCGACCGTTATCCACGTCATAGCGCATCCGGACGATAAGGTTGGCGTTCGCTGGATCGGCAGCAGGCACGAAGCCAAGCTGTGCCATGCGGCTGGTAACAAGGCCGGCATATTGCGAGAACTCCAACCCGCCAGCGAGACGGGGATCGTCCGCGACGACCGCAAAGCTCTGACCCTGAGGCGCAGGCAATTGCTGGAAACGCGCGACATTGGCGTTGAAATTATTGGTACAGCCTGACAGCGCCACCAGCGCCAGTACCGGGGCTGCTAGTAGACCGACTTTGCGTAACTTGGACATGGGATGCATCCTGATTCTGGCCGCTAAAGGCGCTATACGGCCTATATTGGCTTTCCGATAGCAAAGCGCAACTGAACGGCGATTGAACGTAGATCAGAAACGGGTCATCGAAGCATTTGTTCAGGACGACGATGCGATTTTCAGCGCATCAGGCCGAGGGCCTCATAAGCTCCAAGCAAAGTGGGACGCGCTGCAGCAGAGGCCTTTTCAGCCCCCTTCAACAAAATGGCATCCAGCGCCGTATTATCGTTCTTCAGTGCCTCGAAGCGCTGCCGAATGGGCCGCAAGCTTTCCACGAGCACGTTCGCAAGCGCAGGCTTGAACGCGCCAAAGCCCTGTCCTGCAAATCGCGCACAGACCGAGTCGCCGCTTTCCCCAGTCAGCGCGGAGAATATACCCACCAGATTGCTGGCTTCCGGGCGGCCCACCAGATCGGCCATGGTTTCGGGCAACGGATCGGGATCGGTCTTCGCCTTGCGGACTTTGCTGGCGATGGTGTCGTCATCGTCGGTCAGGTTGATCCGGCTCATGTCGGACGGATCGGACTTCGACATTTTGGACGTGCCGTCGCGGAGCGACATGATACGCGCCGTTTCCTTGGGGATGATCGGATCGGGCAGGGTGAACAGGTCGACGCCAAAGTCGGTGTTGAACTTGACGGCTATATCGCGCGTCAGCTCCAGATGCTGCTTCTGGTCCTCACCCACCGGCACATGCGTCGCCTGATAGAGCAGCACGTCTGCCGCTTGCAGCACCGGATAGACGAACAGGCCCACCGAAGCGCCTTCGCGATTCTTGCCCGCCTTGTCCTTGAACTGCGTCATGCGATTGAGCCAGCCGATGCGGGCAGTGCCGTTCAGCAACCAGGCAAGCTCGGCATGGGCGGGCACGCGGGCCTGATTGAACAGCACGCTCCGGTCCGGGTCGATCCCGGCGGCAATCAGCGCGGCGGCCATCTCACGCACGTTCTTCAGCCGCTGTGTGCGCTCTTCATGGACCGTGATCGAATGCATGTCGGCGAGGAAGAAGAAGCACTGGCTGTCCGCATCCATTTCGTCCTGCATCTTCACCCAGTTACGGATCGCGCCGAGATAATTGCCAAGGTGCAAATTGCCGGTGGGCTGGATGCCGGAAAGAACGCGCATGTCGTGTGTCTCAATTCGTCTTGGGCGCGCGCCTGAAAAGCGCTCGCAATTCGGAAAGCGCATAGGTGCGGAGGACCAGCGCCGCCACCCCATAGACCAGCCCCCCAATCCCGCACAACAGGATGAGGGCAATGACTCGCTCCGTCACGCCGCGCGCCATATGGACGTCGAGGAACGGGTTCAGGAACCACAACGCCAACCCCATCAGTGTACTGGCGGCGAATATGCGGACGGCCTTGTCCTTGAAGCGCGCATCCATCCGCAACTGGTCGCGGCGGTGAAGTAGCCAATAGAGCACAATTACGTTCACCCATGCCGCGATCGCCGTTGAGACCGCGACCCCGACATGGCCCAACGGCCAGATCAGCACGAGATTGCCGATAAGGTTGAACAGCATCGAGAACACGGCAACCCGGACCGGCGTCTTGGTGTCCTGCCGCGCATAGAAGCCCGGCGTCAGCACCTTGATGAGTACATAGGCGGGCACTCCGACGGCGAAGGCGGCAAGGGCGCTTGCCGTGCCGATCGTGTCGGCAGCGGTAAACGCGCCATGTTGGAGCAGCCCCCGGATCAGCGGCACGGCTGAAACGCACAGCGCGACGGCTGCGGGTAAGGCGAGGAAAAGCGAAAGCTCCAATGCCCGGTTCTGGGTGTGCGATGCGGCTGCCTCGTTCCCCAATCCGATCTGGCGCGAGAGGGCAGGGAGGATGGCCGTGCCCACCCCTATGCCGATCAAGCCCAGCGGCAACTGGTTCAGCCGGTCGGCATAATAGAGGAAACTGACGGCACCCTGCGGCAGGAACCGCGCGGCGAGCGAAGTCGAGATCAGCAAGTTGAACTGGAGTGCCCCTGCGCCCAATGCCGCCGGGCCAATCAACTTCAGCATCCGTTTCACTTGCGGCGACAGCTTCGGTGCACTGAGTTTCAGCACTACGCCTGCTCGCCTGCACGACCACATCAGCCACAGCAACTGCGCCAGGCCCGAGAGGGTGACCGCAACTGCCTGCGTATAGGCCGTCTCTATCGGTGTTGCGCCACGAAAGAACAGCACCGCGCCGATCATGCACACGTTCAGCAGCACCGGCGCGGCGGCATTGACCCAAAAGCGGTCAAGCGAATTAAGGATGCCGCCGAGCAGCGAAACAAGGCTTATCAGCGCCAGATAGGGAAAGGTGATCCGCGTCAAGTTGACGGCAAGGTCGAATTTCTCCGGCCCACCATCGGGGAAGCCGCCGGTCATCGCCCACACGACAGGCGCGGCGGTGATCATCATCAGCAGTGTGAAGCCGACCACGATGGGGAACAGTACGGACAATATCTGCCCGGCAAAGGCTACTGCGGCGGCCTTGCCCGAACCCGGCTCAAGCTTGTCGCCCTCCGCCATCGTGCGATTGAACATCGGCACGAAGACGGCGGCGAACGCGCCCTCAGCAAAAAGCGCGCGGAACAGGTTGGGGAGCCGCCACGCGATCAGAAACGCGTCGGAGGCCAGCCCCGCACCCAGATAGCGTGCCACCAGCATGTCCCGGATCATGCCGAGGATGCGGCTGACCAAGGTCAGCCCGCCGATCGTGCCGGTGGCTCTTAAAAGGCCCATGGCCCTGCTTTAGTACCGGAAACCGGCGTTACGCATTCCCGGCAGGCTGTTCATTGAGCTGCGCGGCCTGCGCCTGCTGCACATAGAGCGCCTGGAAATCGATGGGATCGAGAAGCAGCGGCGGGAAGCCGCCATCACGCACCGCGTCAGACAAGATACGGCGCGCAAACGGGAAGAGAAGGCGCGGCGCTTCGGCCAGCATGAATGGCTGAATCTGATCTTCAGGCACGTTGCGCATCCCGAACAGGCCAGCATAGACCAGTTCCACGGCAAAGGCAGTGCCATCAGTGGTCGTCGCCTTCACTTCGATCTTCAGCGCCACTTCATGCACGTCATCCGCCACCTGATCGGCACCGATGTTGAACTGGACGTCGATATTGGGCTGGGTCTGCCACTGATATACGGCCGGTGCGTTCGGATTCTCGAACGACAGGTCCTTCACATATTGCGTGATGAGCCCGATCTGCGGCGTGGTATCCGCGCCATTGGACAGTGCGTCGTAAGTGTCGGCCTGATCCGCCATAGTATCGTCCTTATTGTCCCTGCTGGTCCCGCCCCAAAGCCCTGTGCATCGGCGTGACCGGTGAAGCGGCGCGCTTAGCAGGGGCCAGAACGCAGGGCAATGGCCTGGGCTTTGTCCGATGCAGGATGGCAGACAAGGATATAAACGCACGCTCGCCCGTTAGGCCGTTGCTCGAACCCGCCGATCCCTATTTGAAACTGCGCCGGAACATGCCTATGTTACCCATGCCTGTAACTGGCGCTCCATATTTAACAGGTTGAACAGCACAGTGTACGCCATCGTCATTCTCGCTCTCGTTGCCGGCTTTCTGGCCCTTCGCCTTTATTCGGTGCTGGGCAAGCGCACGGGTCATGAGCAGCAGCCCGCTCCGCTTCAGGCCGACGACCGCGCCAAAGTTTCGGTGTTGCAGCCACGGCAAACGGGCGAACAGAGTCAGGAACCTGCACGGTTAGCCGAAGGCCTGCTGACACCGGGCGCTGAAAATGGTGTCCGCGCCCTGATTGCAGCGGACCGTCGCTTTGACGTGCCGCAGTTCGTGGATGGTGCGAAAAGCGCCTACCGTATGGTGCTGGAGGCATTCTGGCGCGGAGATCGCGAGGAATTGGCTTGGTTGTGCGATGCTGACGTCCTTGCCTCTTTCGAAGAGGCGATTGCCGCGCGCGAAGCCGCTGGCGAGACGCTGGAAAACCGCCTTGTCCGAATCGATAAGGCTGTGATTACGGACGCGTCGCTTAGCGGGCGTATTGCGCACATCACGATGCGGTTCGATGCGGACATCGCCGCAATCACGCGGGACAAGGACGGCAATGTGATCGCGGGGTCGATGACCGATGCCGTTGCGACTCACGATGTCTGGACCTTCAGCCGCGACTTGCGGGCCACTGATCCCAACTGGAAGCTGACCGAAACCGACGAGGAGGCATGAGCCTCCTCAGATCGGGCGTCGCGCTGCTTATCGCCGCGGCGCTTTCGGGATGCGCGGGCAGCATCGTACCTCCAGGTTTCGGCGGCACCGCTCGCCCGATACCTGGCCGGGTTTCCAAGCCTTCCGAAACGGCCGCGCGCCCAAAGCCTGCCACGCCAAGGCCAACGCTTCCCTCTCCCGTGACACCAGTTGTTGCTGGGGATAATGCGTTAGGCGCGGGTCTGGTGGCGGGGCCGCCGGTCGGCGACCTCATGCCATCAGGCGAGCGTTCGCGTCTCGCATTGCAAGCATTTCGTATTTCCTGCCCTTCTTTGCTACGGCGGAGCGACCAGAGCGGTCTGACACGCGGCGCGGACTGGCAACAGGCATGTAGCGCCGCCTCAAGCTGGCCCGACACGACAGCCACAGAGTTCTTCTCGCGCTATTTCGAGACGGCGCAGGTCGGTGACGGGAAAGCTTTCGCGACCGGCTACTTCGAACCGGAGATTGCGGGATCACGGACCCGTCGCGCTGGATATGAAGTGCCCATTTACACACGCCCTGCCGATTTGATCGATGTCGATCTCGGCCTCTTCAGCGATGCGCTGAAGGGGAAGACTATTCGCGGCAAGGTGAACGGTGCGAAATTCGTACCATTCGATGATCGAAGCCAGATCGTTGCTGGCTCACTTACCGGGCGTGCACCGGAAATCGCCTGGGCCGCCGATGCGGTCGAGTTCTTCTTCCTTCAGGTTCAGGGGAGCGGACGCTTGCGCCTGCCCGATGGCGGCGTGATGCGCATCGGCTATGACGGGCAGAATGGCCGTGACTATACCGGCATTGGTAAGCTGATGAAGGATCGTGGATTGATCCAGGCCGGGTCGATGCAGGACATCATGGCCTATCTGCGAGCGCATCCCGTCGAAGGCACAGCGATCATGAACGAGAACAAGAGCTTCGTGTTCTTTCGCGAGCTGACCGGCGCTGGTCCGCTGGGCGCGCTTGGCTTGCCCGTTACGCCAGAAGCTACTGTGGCGGCTGATCCCAAATATATTCCGCTCGGCGCGCCGATACTCCTCTCGATGGACCGTGCGGAACCTAATGGCATATGGATCGCCCAAGACACGGGCGGCGCGATCAAGGGCGCAAATCGAGTCGATACCTTCTGGGGTGCGGGCGAACGCGCGCGGGCGATCGCAGGCGGCATGGCGGCACGGGGCAGCGCGCTACTGCTGTTGCCGATCGGCACAGTTGCGCGGGTTTCCGCACTGATCAACGCGAACGGCAATGGCCGGACGCCGCCTCTCCCCTGAAGAGCGGGCGCTCTGGGCGCGCCTTGCACAGACGGTGCGTTCCTACCGCCCGGCGATGACGGCATCGAAGGTGGATGCGCCGATTGTCTCTTCGCCCGCATCGCCCGCAAAATCGTTAACGCGAATGCCTGCGCTTCCCCCTTTGCCTCAACCCGCGCGGAAGCCTGTGCCGGTCCTTGACGATCGATGGGAGAAGCAGATCAAGCGCGGGGCACTCGTTCCAGAAATGACGATCGACTTGCACGGCCACAGCCTTTCTGCGGCGCATGTCCGGCTCGACCAAGCTTTGGCTGCGGCGCGTGCGCACGATGTCCGCATACTGCTTGTCGTCACTGGAAAGCCCCGGCCAGCAAGGGATAACGGTGCAGTCGCGCAGCGTGGCGCGATCCGAGCGGAGATCGGCCACTGGCTGGATTCCAGCCCCCACGCCGATGCCATTGCCAGCGTTCGCCCCGCCCACCCTCGGCATGGCGGGAGCGGCGCCCTCTATATTATATTGCGCCGCAAAAAATAATCACTCTGTGGCCCGTTTGGTGAGGCTTTCTTAACCAGCACGATTCATAACCGCATGTATTCCGCCCGCCGCGACGGACCGTTCCAAATTCAGCGTCAGGGATCTGTGAAGAGTGTGAGGTTCAACAGCCGCGCGACCCTGATAAGGCTAGGCGCAGGGGCGTTGGCCTTCATCCTCGCCCTTTCGGCGGCGTTCAACACGAGTGGACCTTCACGAAACGCCGCTCTGGCGCTTGCCGGCACGCTTCTCTGCGGGCTGTTCAGCTGGTGCTCGGCGCATCGAAGCATTTCCACATTGAAGGGCGCGCTGGATGGCGCGACCGCAAGGCTGCGCGCAGCAGCGCATGGCGATCTCCATACCCCGGTGGTATCCCATTTGCGCCGCGATCTTCCGGATCTGGCAGGAGCGATGGATACGCTTTTCAGTCAGGTCAGATCTGATCTCGACGATATCCATTCGCTTGCCATGTTCGATCCTGTGACCGGCCTGCCTAATCGCACCAGCTTCTGTCGGCAGGTTGAGCAACTCCTGGTTGAAAGTGTGTCGGACGATCCCGCCGCCTTGTTCTTCCTCGATCTCGACGGCTTCAAGTCCGTAAATGACACGCTGGGTCACGCCGCGGGCGACAAGCTGCTGGCGCGAGTGGCAGGGCGATTACGCGAAGTGCTGATGAGCCAGGCGCAGACCGGTGCGGCCAGCGCGGTGCTGGGCCGCTTTGCGGGTGACGAATTTACCATATTCCTTCCCGAAGTCCCCAATAGCGCTGCTGCTGAAAGAATCGCCCGTGCAATTCACTTCGCATTGGGTGAGCGATTCGATATCGACGGGCAGTTCGTCGATCTTGGCGCGTCGATCGGCATCGCTTACTATCCCGAGCATGGGAACAGCCTGCCGGCGCTGATACGTGCGGCGGACATCGCGATGTACCGGGCCAAGAGCAATGGCCGTGGCCGCTTCGAATTGTTCAGCAACGCACTGGCCGAAGAGGCGGAGGGCAAGGCAGAGCTGGAGCGCGATTTGCGTATCGCGCTGGAGCGCGGCGAATTTATCCTGCAGTTCCAGCCGCAAGTGGATGTAGGCAGCGGACGCGTTCTGGTCGCCGAAGCCCTGGTGCGTTGGGCACATCCGGATCGCGATCTGGTGCTGCCGGGAATCTTCGTTCCCGCTGCTGAAGAAAGTGGCGTCATCGTCGACCTGGGCGACTGGATCATGGATCAGGTTTGCGAGACGGCGGCGCGCTGGGCGCGAATGGGCATGGACCAGCGTCTGGCGATCAACATCTCTACGCGTGAACTTGCACAAGCGGACTTCTTCGCACGATTGCGTAGCGCCATTGCGCGCCACGAAACGCCTCCTTCAGCTCTGGAACTGGAGATAAGCGAGTCGCTGGCCATGAATATGGCTCCGCGTCTGGTTGATGAGATCGCCGATCTGCGCAGATTGGGGATTCGTGTCGCTATCGACGATTTCGGCACCGGCTATTCCAATCTTGCCCGCTTGCGCGATTTGCCCATCGACCGTGTAAAGATCGATCGCAGTGTGGTGCGTGACGTGGTGACCTCCGCTGAAGCGCGGACTATATGCAGCGCCATCATTGCGCTGATCCAGGGGCTTGGCCTCGACGTGATCGTCGAAGGTGTCGAGAGCCAGGGGCAGCTCGACATCTTGAAGGTGATCGGCTGCACAATATTTCAGGGCTTCCACCTCGCCCGCCCCGCGGATGAGCGGACATATCTCACGCGCTTCGGCGGTACTCAGGCCGTTGCACTGGAAGCCTGAGCCACGCGTGCAAGGATGCTGGCGTAGATCGTCGTCAGCGTCTCCAGATCGGCAATTGCTACAGCCTCATCCAGCTTGTGCATCGTTGCATTGCACAGGCCGAACTCGACCACCGGACACAGGCGTGAGAGGAAGCGCGCGTCGGACGTGCCGCCGGTTGTAGAAAGCTCCGTAACGATGCCGGTGGCATCGTGAATAGCGGCGCTGATAAGCGTGGAAAAATCCCCTGGTGCCGTCAGGAACGGCTCGCCGCTGATTTTCGCCTCCAGCGTGCCGCCTTCCGCCTCAACAATCGCTGAAATCCGTTCAACAAGGCTCGCGCCACTATGCTGATCGTTGAACCGAATCGACAGGCGCGCACTGGCTCTGGCGGGGATCACGTTGGTTGCCGGATTGCCTACGGTGATGTCGGTGATTTCGATGTTGCTCGGCTGGAACCAGTCGGTTCCCTGATCCAGTTCGACGGCTTCGATCGCTGACAGGATACGGATGAGGCGGGGTATCGGGTTGTCGGCAAGATGCGGGTAGGCGACATGCCCCTGCGCGCCCTCCACCATAATCCACATATTCACAGATCCGCGCCGCCCGATCTTCACCATGTCGCCCAGCCGGTTGACCGAAGTCGGTTCACCGACAAGGCACAGGTCGGGTTTGACGCCGCGCTCGGCCATGCGGTCCATCAGGGCGAGCGTGCCATGAACGGCGGGGCCTTCCTCGTCGCCCGTGATGATAAGACTGATTGTGCCCGGAAGATCTTTCTCCCGCGCGACGGCTGCCACGAAGCAGGCGATCGAACCTTTCATGTCCACAGCGCCGCGACCATAGAGCAAGTCTCCGCGCACCTCGGGCTCGAAGGGATCGCTCCCCCAGCCGTCGCCCGGAGGCACCACGTCGAGATGCCCGGCGAAGGCGAAATGCGGTCCCGGCCCGTTCTGCCGTACTGCCAGCAGGTTCTCGACAGGACCATCGGGCGCTTCCCCCGACACAAAGCGGTCGACGGCAAATCCGAGCGGCGCCAGCATGGATTCCAGGCACGCGAACACGCTGCCGGTTGCAGGGGTAACGGAGGGGCAGGCGATAAGCCGCTGCGCAAGGTCCAAGGGATCGAAAGCGGCACTGGTCAGGGTCATGCCCGTGCGTTAGCGAAGGACGCATCGATTGACCAGCCGGAGCGCCATCATGCCAAAGCTAGACCTCGACGCCATTCCGCAGACCAACCACACGGGCTATCCCACCGAATATGCACAGGAAGTAGCAGGGCGGTTCTACCGCCGCATAGCGCCAGAAACCGGCCTGACCGATTTCGGTGTAAGTCATGTCACGCTCATGCCTGGAGCGTGGTCGTCCCAACGCCATTGGCACGAAGATGAAGATGAATTCGTCGTGATATTGTCCGGTGAGGCCATATTGATCGATGAGGACGGCCGCACTCCGATGGCAGCGGGCGATATGGCGGCATTCCCGAAAAACGACGGGAACGGACATCATCTGGTGAATGAAAGCGACACAGACTGCATGTTCGTCGTGGTCGGCCGACCGGCAGCCGGTGCCTGCCACTATCCTGACGTGGACATGCACATCTTCGGGGATGGGGCCGGCTTCAGGCGAAAGGACGGATCGGCTTTCCCCTGACTTCAGTCAGGCACCAGCTTGCCGGGGTTCATGATCCCCTTGGGGTCGAACGCCGCCTTGATAGCTCGAAGAGAAGCTAGGCGCGCAGGGCTGGCAAGCCGCGCCAACTCCGTCCTTTTCATCTGGCCGATCCCATGTTCAGCGGAGATTGATCCGCTGGAAGCCACCACCGCGTCATGCACGAAAGCGTTAATCGCCGCGCCGTCTGTTGCGATCCAGGCTGGACCGTTGGCCGTGCCCTTCGGCGCGCGGACATGAAAATGGACATTGCCATCACCCAAATGACCAAAGGACGACGCAGTGGTGCCTGGAAATCTCGCTTCGGCGGCGGCAGCGGCTTCGATCATGAACGCAGGCATCTGCGCCACGGGCACACTGACATCATATTGCAGTGCTGGTCCCTGTGCCCGTTCGGCTTCGGAAAGCGATTCGCGGATGCGCCAGAACGCCTCCGCCTGAGCTTCATTCGTGGCGATAGCGGCATCCACGGCCAGGCCGGTCTCAAAGCCCTCCGCCAGTGCGCGCTCCAGTTGCTCCGCAGCGCCTGGGCTTCGTGCGTCAGGCAAATCCACTTCGATCAGCACGTGCCACGGTGTCCGCGTCTCGATCGGGGAACGAGCGCCGGGAATATGCGAGAGGACGTGGCCAAGCCCATCGTCGGCGATCACCTCAAACCCCTCGACGATCATCCCCAGCCTTGCCTCCAGTAGCCTGAGCAGCGCCAGCGCCTTCTGCGGACTTTCGACACCCACCCAACCCACCGCACGATCCGCAATGGCAGCCACGAGGCGCAGCGATGCGGCCGTGACGATACCGATCGTCCCCTCCGCACCAACCAGCAACTGCTTGAGATCGTAGCCCCGGTTATCCTTCTTCAGCGCGGCAAGGCCATCATAGATGCTGCCGTCCGGCAACACTGCTTCGACCCCTTCGACCAGGGCGCGCATCGTCCCGTGACGCAACACTTGGGTGCCGCCCGCGTTGGTGGAGATCAGCCCGCCGACAGTGGCCGACCCCTTCGCAGCAAGGCTCAAGGGAAATCGCTTGCCGATGGCTGCGGCGGCATCATGCAGGACCGACAGAATCACGCCTGCTTCGCACACCGCCACATTGTCCTCCGCAGAGAGGCTCACGATCCTGTTCATACGCCGCAGCGAGAGAATAAGCGCGCGACCGTCGATGGGCGGCGTCGCGCCGCCAACCATCGATGTATTCCCGCCCTGCGGCACCAACGCGACACCATGCTCCGCCGCAAGGGAGACGCAGCCCGCCACCTCCGCCGTATTTGCGGGCGACAGCACCGCAGCGGCAGCGCCATGATAGCGTCCGCGCCAGTCGGTTAGCCAAGGCGCTATGTCCGCTGGATCGTCGGTAAAGCCTTTAGGACCGAGCAGGGCGGCGAACCGGGTAAGAATGTCGGAAGATATCATGTTGCGCTTATGCCCCGGAATTCATCGACTGTTCAACCGCCAGTCGCTAAAGCGTCAAGTCGTTCAGGGGTTTGCTTTTTTGTTTCAGTCCGCGATTGCCATGCTGCTCGTTTCAGTAGGAGGCTCTGCGTTTGCGGGGCCGCCCACGGAATTTGCACAACTTACGATTGAGCAGCGGGTCATCATTCGCGTGCCATTGGTTGCGCCGCCGCGCCGTGGACGCCCAGCGGCCGCACCGGAAGCACAGGACTGGGACGAGAAGAAAGGCCCGCGTTGCCTTGCTATCCGTTCCATTCGTTCCGCTGATCTGTCAGAGCGCAACAGCGTCGATCTGATATTGTCGAACAGTCAGCGCTACAGAGCGCGGTTCGGTCGTGGTTGCCAATCGGCAGCCTTCTATTCCGGCTTCTATATCGAGCCTACCGATGACGGCTCGCTCTGCGCCGGACGCGACGATGTCAAGTCGCGGGGCGGCATCTCCTGCGAAGTGGACAGCTTCAAGCGGCTCGTGCCCGAACGATAGGGCTGGGCGGCCGGATTTCCTTGACAATCGGCCCTGATTTCCGCATGGGCCAGCCAGCTTTGACTGAGGCAATGCGCAACCGCACGGCCCATTATTCCGGACATATGAATGAATTTTGCCGATCTCGGCCTTTCCGATGAATTGTTGAGGGCGGTCACAGAGGCCGGCTACGACACCCCGACGCCCATCCAGGCGCAGGCTATTCCGTCCGTGCTGATGATGAAGGACATCGTCGGCATCGCCCAGACGGGCACCGGCAAGACGGCAAGTTTCGTGCTGCCGATGATCGACATCTTGGCGCATGGCCGCAGCCGCGCGCGGATGCCGCGCTCGCTGATCCTGGAGCCGACGCGCGAACTCGCAGCGCAGGTCGCTGAGAACTTTGAGAAATACGGCAAGTATCACAAACTCTCCATGGCGTTGCTGATCGGTGGCGTGTCAATGGGCGATCAACTGGCCGCGCTTGAAAAGGGTGTGGACGTGTTGATCGCGACGCCTGGCCGCCTGATGGACCTGTTCGGGCGCGGCAAGATCATGCTGAATGGCTGCTCGCTGCTGGTGATCGATGAGGCGGACCGCATGCTCGACATGGGCTTCATTCCCGACATCGAGGAAATCTGCACCAAGTTGCCCGCGCAACGCCAGACGCTGTTGTTCTCGGCAACGATGCCGCCGGTCATCAAGAAGCTGGCCGACAAGTTTCTTTCGAACCCCAAGTCGATCGAAGTCGCGCGTCCTGCGTCCGCCAGCATCAACATCACGCAATGGCTGGTCCCGGTCGAATCGCGCAAGAAGCGCGACGTCATCAGCCGGATGCTGAAGGCAGAGGACGTGACCAACGCGATCATCTTCTGCAATCGCAAGACGACAGTTCGCGACCTCAACAAGACGCTGCAGAAAAGCGGCGTGCGTTCGGGCGAAATCCACGGCGACATGGATCAAGGATCGCGCATCGCGGAACTCGACCGGTTCAAGCGGGGCGACGTGAATGTCCTCGTCGCGTCGGACGTCGCAGCGCGCGGGTTGGATATCAAGGGCGTCAGCCATGTGTTCAACTATGATGCGCCGTGGCATCCGGACGATTACGTCCACCGCATCGGCCGCACTGGCCGGGCAGGGGCCACCGGTGTGGCTTATACCTTCGTAACGCCGGAAGATGCCGAGGCGCTGGACAATATTCAGAAGCTCATTGGCACCAAGATTCCGAAAATCGCCGGCACCGATGTGGTTGCGGATGTTGCGCCGGAGGAGGCGGGCGATGCGCCTGCCGCTCCCAAGCGTCGGGGCCGTAAGCCCGCTGCCCGGAAGGCGGAGCCGGAAGCTGCGCCTCAAAGTGCCGAGGTCGATGCTGCGCCACGCGAGGATGCAGGCGAAGAGCCACGCCGAAATGCGCCGCGTCGGGATACCTCACGCCGCGATGCGCCTCGCGATACAGCGCCGCCTCGTGACGCCACGCCGCGCAGTGATGCACCACAACGCAGCCGACGCGACAATTCGCAGGAAGATGGTCCGGACGACGGTTGGAACGGCCCCATGCCCGACTTCCTGTCCTATGGCTTCAACACCGAACCTGCTTAGAGGCTCGACGCTACTCGCGATTCCAAAAGACCGTTGCAACCCCCGATGCCCTCGCTTATAGGCGAGCGCCTTGGGGCCGTAGCTCAGTTGGGAGAGCGCGTCGTTCGCAATGACGAGGTCAGCGGTTCGATCCCGCTCGGCTCCACCATTCAAGTGAAAAATCGCCTGCGTTTTGGTGAATTACGAAAAAATCGCCTGCGCCGTCCCTCATAATGGCGCGCTCTAATGAATGCGCTCAAGCATTGCGAGCGTAGCTTTGGCAGGTTTGCTGAACTGGCTGCTAATGCAAACGCCCTTCTCTTACTAACAATAGTTTGCGCGTCCTACGAAGGAAGTCCGATGTCGGAGCAGATGCAATAGTTAGCGAATGCCCAGTTTCCCAATGACAACGCTGAAACGGGCTCCCTCAAAACTGGTTCCTGCACCATTTTTTGCAATAATCAATAGATTAGTTCGGCTGCTTTACAGTCGGAGTCTGAGCCACGTTGATCATCGGTTTGTCTCTAAAGTTCCGCGGGATTTTGCCATATCAACCGGCCTTAGTAAGTCCGTCC
The DNA here is from genome assembly GCF_002953135.1 of Sphingobium sp. SCG-1. Lineage (NCBI taxonomy): Bacteria > Pseudomonadati > Pseudomonadota > Alphaproteobacteria > Sphingomonadales > Sphingobiaceae > Sphingobium > Sphingobium sp. SCG-1. The sequence continues at coordinate 4,040,989 of NZ_CP026372.1, read as the reverse complement.
TGGTACCTTGATGCGGCAAATGGCAGTAGCATTCGCTGCAACTGCATCTCGCAGGCTGCTTCCGTTCTGATGCAAGCGGTTGGTGGCAACGGGCATAGTTGAGAGGAAAGATTTATCTCTACGGCAGCATATCTTTTGAGATTCGCGCCATCGGCCAAGCTTCACTTCCTTAGCTGAAACCATTCTGCACGAGTTGTCCGCCGGCATTCTTGATGCTACTGATGCCATTTCAAATGTCTATACATAAGAACAGGACATATGATGAGGTGAAAGCCGATTAGCGCAAACGGCGTCGGATAGCATGCGATTAAGGGAATATGACAATGAGCAGCGGTTCAGAATGTCCGGAAGACGTATGTTTTTTGTCCGCCGTCAGATTGGGCCAAGGGTATCGTGCGGGACGGTTCTCTCCGGTCGAAGTGGTTGAAGCGCATCTGTCGCGGATCGGCGCGCTGGATGCTGATCTGCATGCCTATACTCAGGTTTTTCACAACGAAGCCCGAAGCGCCGCTATCGCCTCAGCACAGCGTCATGTTGCAGCGCAAGCAAGAGGCCCCTTGGATGGCGTACCCGTCGCAGTAAAGGATTTGATTGAAATTCAAGGGTTGCCATGCGCAGCGGGCTCAGCAACACGTCGCGATCATATCGCCAAGCGAACCGCGCCACTGATAACACGACTGATCGAAGGCGGTGCGATCCTGATTGGAAAAACCCACACTGTCGAATTTGCACTCGGCGGTTGGGGCACCAACACACATCTTGGCAGTCCTCGCAACCCTTGGATGCCGGAGTCACCTTATACGGCTGGCGGTTCATCGAGCGGCTCCGCAGTTGCAGTCGCGGCACGATTGGCCACATTGGCGATCGGTACTGACACCGGCGGATCGGTCAGAGTGCCCGCCGCCTTCAATGGACTGGTCGGGTTGAAGACGACGCCCGGGCAAATAAGCGTCGAAGGTGTGATTCCCCTAAGCCCGTCGCTCGACACGGTCGGCCCCATCGCGCGCACGGTATCCGACGCGGCTCTTTTGTACGACGCCATGGTCTGCCAGCGGTTTTCTCATGAGGGCACGCTTACCGGGTTGAAGGGCGGTGTCTCCGGAATGACCCTCGCGCGAGTGGACCAGGAGGAACTCGATCAAGTGGATGGCGAGATCTCGCGCGGCTATGAACGCTCGTTGCGCCTATTTGAAAAAATGGGCGCACGGATCATCACCGTAAAGCTCCCTCGCGCGCTGCACGATTATCAGCGTGACTCCGAAATCCTGATGGCTGAAGCATATTCACTTTATGGCAAGGTCGCGGAGGATCTCGCAACGCAGATGGACCCCCATGTGCGTGCACGCATTTTAACGGGTAATATCCCTGCGCGCGAATATATTATGGCGCGTAGCCGGGCGCAGCGGGACGGGCGTGGGATGCTCGCCGCGTTAGAAGAGTGCGACGCGCTGTTATCGCCCATGACCCGAACACTTCCGATGCCGCTTGCGCTTGTCGACGAAACCACGACACCGTCCACGTTGGCGCGCTTCGTTAATCAGATTGGTTTTTGTGCGCTTGCGGTGCCGAACGGCTTTTCCGCGAGCGGCCTACCAATGTCTCTCCAAATCATATGTCGGCCGAATGAAGAACATCTGGTTCTGCAAATTGGGCACGCGTATGAAAGCAGCGACCCGTTCCATGGCAGGATTCCTCCGATAGCGGCCTCGGCTTAGCTTGCAAAGACGCGGACCGCCGACGTTTCGGTCTACGCTGCGGATCCGAAGCATGTTGTGACATGTTCCGGATCCGCAGGTCGCCGTCAGAAGTCTTTCCGAAGTGATATTGAGAAGCTACGAGGCTCGCCAGGACGGATCCCGTAGAACAACGTCTCGTAACCGACCGTATAATACGTCTCGTCGAAGATGTTCTTCACGTTGAGCTGCAACAACCAGTCGTCGAACTTGTAGCTCACCGATCCGTCCGCGAGTGTATAGGATGCGAGTGGGCGAGTGGCGCCATTGTACGACGTCCGTTCGGACCCGACGTGGCGGAAGCCGCCGCCTAAGGTGATCCCGTCCGTCAAGTCATAGCTCGTATACAGGCTGGCAGTCTTCTTAGGCAGGTACAGCCTGGTTTGACCGATCAACGTGGGATCGGCGTCCTTCTTGATCTTGGGGTCGAGCAGTGCGAGTCCGGCCTTGATCTGCCATTGATCGATGATCTGACCCGTCGCTTCGAGTTCCAGCCCGCGGTGACGCACCTCACCCAGGGCTCTAAACCGATCGAAACCATCGGCGCCGCGCTGGTCGAAAACCTGCTGGTTCGACTGCCGCAGATCGAAAACCGCCGCGGTGAGAAGAAGCCGTCGGTCGGGCGACACGTATTTCGCGCCGAGTTCGTATTGCTTGCCTGTGAGCGGCGGCAGCACGCTGTCATTGATGTCGGTACGATCCTGCGGCTGAAATGATTCGCTGTAGGACCCATAGATATTCAAGCCCTTGACCGGCTCGACCGTCAGGCCGCCGCGAAGGCTCACCTGGCCTCCGGGATTGAACGCCCGCCACGCGCCGCCCTCTACAAAACGGGTCTCGACGGTGGGCTTCGAATAGGACAAGCCGCCGAGAACCGTAAGGGTGCCAGCGATCTTCACATTCGCCTGTGTCGAGGCAGTCAGATAACGCAGCTTCTGGTCGCGGTATGTAAGCGCTCCCGGGGCAGATCCATCCAGTGATCCGAAGTATCGGCTGATTGCGTCTTCGCCGTCGAACAGATTTACCTGTCCGTCCGTGTAACGCCCTCGATAGGTCTCGCGGTAGGATTGATAGCGGACGGAGGCCGAAATGAAGCTGTCTGACAGTCCCACGTCATCAAGCTTCAACACCGACGAGGCGCCGATATTGACGTCTTCCGTCGGCCAGCCGAGGAAGCGCTCGGTCCTCGCCTGCATGTCGCCATTAGCCTGAAGGCCGTACACATAGGAATTCCCGCCTTCACGATTCACGCGCTGATAATTCGCCATGAGGTCTACCGACAACGCCGACGACGCTTGCCAGGACAATCCGGCGTTAACCCGAGCCGTCTTGATTGTGACGCTGCCGTCGCCGTTACCAAGAAAGAAGGAGCGGCCCACTCCGGCGGGCAAGGTCCCGTCCGCAAAGGTGAGCACGCCTTCGAACGGCGTACGATTGAGCTTTTGATAGCTCGCCCGAACGAAGGCGGAAATGTTGCTTGCGACGTCGAAATCCAGCCCTCCGTAAACGACGGATTTCTTTTGCTTTATGAAGTGGATGAAGCTGTCCGACTCTTCATGGGCACCGACTGCGATCGCGCGGACCGTGTCGGATGCGTTTAGCGAACCCGCAAGTTGGCCCTCTACCCGCCACCGATCCCAAGACCCTCCCAGCGCGGAGACATAGCTCGGCGTGTTCGCGGAAGCCTTTTTCGACACCAGGTTGACAAGGCCGCCCGGGCGGGATGCCCCATAGACAACCGATGAAGGCCCCTTCACCAACTCGAAGCGGCTGAGGGTGGCTACATCCGGTTCCATGAGCGAATCGCCTACGGGTAAGCCATCGATTGCATAGCCCGAATTGAAGCCGCGCAATTTGACAAGGCTGCCGTAGCTGTTCTGATCTCCAGCGAAAATCGCACCTGGTGTATATTGCGCGATTTCACCCGTCGTTTTCAGATCGGCCGCTTTCACGAAATCGTTGTTCACCAGACTGATCGATTGAGGCACTTCCTCGATTGGCAGGGGAAGATTGGTCGTGCCGCTCGTATCTTCGGAAAGGAAGCGATATCCTGTGACGACGATGCTCTCGTCTCCACCTGCTTTCTGGCTTGCCTCCATTACCGATGCATCGCCGCCTTGAGCATGCGCAGCCGAAGAAGATAGAGCCACCTGCGCTGCGAATACGCTAGCGGCAGCAAACAAACCGAGCTTAAACTTTTTAACCTGCCCAGCATCTTGAGAAATACGCGCATTAATAATCATTATTACCCCCTATACAGAATAGAAATTCCTCCTGCCGCCTGCGAAATTCAATTTTATTATATTTAGGTTGTCAGTATCTATCAACGAGATGAATTTTTATTGTACAATTCCTGATAGTGCTTTAATTTGCACCCTCGGATCATTTTATAAAGTGCCGTACCCGTCAAATACCAATTTCTTTTTGGTTCATTCCGAAAGGTTATCAACGACACATGTCGCCGCACCGGTTCCGCCAATATCGCGCGTTCGACGTTATCATGCAGACGGGGTCGGTTACCCGCGCGGCGGAAGCGATGCACATTTCCCAGCCTGCGGTCAGTAAGCTGCTGCAGTCGCTGGAGGACGATCTGAGAATTCGATTATTCGACCGATCGCGCCGGCGACTCGTTCCGACAGCCGAAGCAGCGCGGCTCCATCGCGAAGTCGAGCAACTTCTTCTGAGTGCGAATCGCGTCGACCGAATTGCAAGCCAGATCCAAGGAGCTAGCGGAGGAGAGTTCCGGATTTCGGCTCTGCCCATGCTGGGGGCGCGCTTCCTTCCCGAAGCGATTTCGCAGTTCTGCGAACAGCAGACGGCGCTCCGGGTCTCGCTGGAGGTAGACGTATCGCGGCAAGTGCGGGCGCAAGTTTTGTCAGGCCAAGCAGACATCGGCTTTGCACATCTTTCCAGCGGTGAAGAGCACCTCGTGCGCCAGCCCATGGCGTTCATTCCTGGGGTTGCGATCTTACCGCATGGCCATCGTCTTGCTGCGCTGCCTACGGTGTCACCCGGAGATTTTGAAGGTGAGTCCTTCATTTCGCTGGGGCGGGAAAATCGGCTACGGGATCTAGTCGACGGGCTGTTCGAAGCGCATGAGGTAACGCGTGATACGACGGTTGAGACGAACCTTTTTGAAAGCGCCTGTGCGCTTGTCGGAAGTGGCTTGGGCGTCTCCGTCGTGGATCTCATCAGTGCCTTGTCCGTCAAGGATCATGTAGTGGTACGGCCGCTTTATCCGACAGTAGAGTTTGCCGTTGAAATCGTACGGCCAATTTCTAGTGCGCCGTCTGCCCTAGTCGATAGCTTCATCAACCTGGTTCACGAACGGCTCGAAATCTACTTGCGATCAACTCTTGTCAGGCCGGGGGATCTCTGACGAAGCGCTACAGACGCTCGCGCCAGCCGTGTGGCGGGATGCGTGATCCTGGGTAGCCGAAATCGCGAGGCCCCAAGCCGGCATGAAACCACGAGATGAACGAATAGACGTCAAAAACGGGGATGCCGTAGATGCTTTGGAGCAACCGGGAGTACGGTGCCATATTGTGACACTCAAGGACGAGCGCGCCGATGTTGTTGTGCGACTTCATCATGCGGTCGGCAGCATTGAGAACGTCCGCTTCCACCTGCCCGATGTCGGTATTGAGTTCACCTTCGACGAATGCGCGAGTGAGGGCACGGCCATCTTCAGTTCCAAAGATGGGGGTATCGGCAGGTGCACCGCACGCGGTGAGATGGCGCTCATTGAAACGCCCGCTATGCGCGGTCACCACCCCCACGCGTTTACCGGGAGGCAAGATGCTTTGCACCCACGGCACCTGCATGACCGATGATGTGGCGACCGGCACCTGACAGTGCGCAGCAAGCTCCTTCTGGAAAAGTCCCATAAATCCGCCGGTCGTGGCGATCCCATCCGCGCCGTCCTGAACGAGCTCCTTCGCGGCGTCGAGGATGATGGAGGAGAGGCCGTCCCCTTGCTCATGCACCAGCTTCTGCGTGGTGGCACCGCGCACTACGCGAAAGAGCACAGGAAACGGCCATGTCATGGCGTTGGCAACGTCGCCGGGGACGCGCGGGAAGTGCGTGTCAAGGACGAGTATGCCGACCCGCGCTCCGTAGATGGTCTTTCCACCATGCGCCATCCGTGTCGTCATTCTCGATCCTTCTCCAGGCCGCGCGACGTGCGTCGCCACAAGCCGCGATGCTAATGTGTTATGAGATCCAGGCGCTCACGGCCGGCCGCTTCTTCGGAAGGGTGGGCATGTTCGCCATTAAACCGAGTAATGGAGAACGCGTCGATGGGAAGGCTCGATCGCCCTGTATCCACCAAGTCGGCGATGAGCGTTCCCACGATTGGGCCGAGCTGAAAACCATGAGCGGAGAAGCCGAAGGCGTGAAAGGCATTGTCCTCGGTGCTGCTAGGGCTAATCACCGGAAGATTGTCCGGCATGCGCGCTTCGATGCCGGACCAAGCGCGAACGACCGTAGCACGCCGCATGACGGGAAAAAGATCAAGGACGGTCTGCGCGCTGGCTGACAGGCGCATGAAGTCGAGTTCTGTCTCTTGGCGCTGGGCATCGGCCGTTCCCAGATGCCCTCCGCCGATAACGACGGTGCCGCTCATGGTCTGCTTGAAGGTCAGCTTCCTGCTGGTTCCGATTACGACCGGGTCGAGAAAGTGAGGGACCCGCGCGCAAACCATCAGCATGGGCGCGATCGCCTCCACGGGCACCGGCTCGCCCAATGCAGCCGCTACAGCGCCGCCCCACGCTCCACCGCAGTTGACCAGAAAAGTGGCCTCGACCGTTCCAGCTGTCGTATCCACGCGCCAGATTCCGCCCTTGCGCGAAAAGCCGACAGCGCGGGTCTGCGTGAGTAGCTCCGCACCGCTCTCGATAGCGGCACGCGAGAAGGCGAGCGTCGCCTGATACGGGCTTACGAAGCCGTCGCTGCGGCAGATCAGGCCACCGGCACACCAGCGGGCCAGCGCTGGCAGCACGTCGAACAACTCATTGGGTCCAAGCAGTTCCTCATGCTGGTGCCCCAGTGCATACAGCAGCTCAATCCGTGCCTGCAGGCGAGCGAGATCCTCGTCAGTCTCGGCGACCGCCACCTGCCCTTTTTCCTGAAAGCCGCAATCGTCACCCACGAGTTCGCGCGCGTGCCGCCAAAGCTCCATTGAGGCGCGGGAAAGGGGGATCTCTGCGGGATGGCGTAGCAACTGCCGAACGCCTCCGGCGTTCACGCCGGAAGCGTGCTGACCGATGCCGTCCTTTTCGATCTGCACGACCCGGTACCCGCGCCGGGCGAGATGCAGAGCCGCAGAGCATCCGTGTATGCCGCCGCCGATCAGCGCCACATCCGCCTTGATCGTGGTCACCCGGTGTAGCCTTCCCGATCGATCAAGGCGATCTCTGCAAGCGGCAGGGGTTTCAGCGGCGGTCGAACATTGTAGTATCCCACCTCGCCGGGTGAGCATCCTCGGACATCCGCAATGAGCTGCGAGACGACAGGCCCGCACATCCGGCCTTGGCAAGGACCCATCCCGCAACGTATCACCCGCTTCATCTGATCGGGTCCTTCATTTCCAAGTGCAGCCGTAGCGCGCACGGCTTGGGCGGTCACCTCCTCGCATCGACAAGCTATGACCTTATCGTCCGGTGATCGAGTGGTGACCGCTGGTGCATAAAGCGCGTCTAGCAATGGCCGGACGGAAAGATGGCGCGCGAGTTCCCTGCGTTCGCCTGCGGCGATGCGGTCTCGCTCCTCATCATCAATGCGACAGAGCGTGCGCGCTGCCGCCAGAGCGGCAATCCGGCCGGCATGCTCCGCGGCCCGCGCGCCGCCGATGCCGGCACCGTCACCGACAATCATGATGCCGGGCGTCGAACTGTTGCCCCATTCGTCCAGCCATGGGCGAAAGCATTGTTGCCTTGCATCCCACACGTGCCTGCATCCGGCCTGCCGAGCGAGTTGCTGCAGCGGGATGACGCCCTCATGCAGCGCGACTGCGGTAGCCTGGATCGTTCGCTCCTTCCCGCCGCTGCGGAAAGAGACTGAACGCACTGAATCCTCCCCTTCGATCCGCAGTGCGTCACATTCGGTGAAGACCGGTATGCCGCTGCGGCGCAATTCCGCTTTCAGGCGAAGCCCCTTTTGAATGTAGGATAATCCATGCCCTCTGAGTGCTGCCGGCATCAGGTGCGCAGCGCGCCAAGGGGCCGAACGTTTCGAGGTATCGAGGAAAGCCGCAGGCCGCAGGCCAAGCGCAAGGCACTGGGACACGAACAGGTAAAGAAGCGGCCCGCTGCCGATCAAGATCAGATCGCCATCCACCGCCATCCCGCTTCCCTTGAGGAGGATCTGCAATGCCCCGACGGTCAAGACTCCGGGAAGGGTCCAGCCCGGAACGGGAACCGGACGTTCCATCGCCCCGGTGGCAAGGATTATCCGATCAGCCACGATCTTTCGCGAGACTCCATTGCGGCTGACCCAGAGCTCGGATCGAGACGAAATCTGCCATACAGTCGAACCCGGCCAGAAGGTGCAGCCGCTGGCGCGAAATGCGCGCACGACATCGCGCCCGTGCGCATAGTCGCTGCCGAGGGCGGCGAGGCGGGAGGGTGCGCTTTCCGCAACTCGTTCCACCGAACGATAGATCTGGCCGCCCGGCTCCTGCTGTTCGTCGAGTACCAGCGTCGAAACACCCCGCTCGGCGAGCCATGTGGCGGCCGACATGCCCGCAGGGCCAGCGCCGATGACCGCAACTTCGACATGTTCAATCATTCGCTGTGACCCGGCTCCACCTGCATGCCCTCCGCCACCGGGACGAGGCATGCCTGTCGATTGGGACGGCCATCGACCTCGACTATGCACTCGAAACACACACCCATCATGCAATAGGGCGCACGGGGCTCGCCAGTCACGGCGGACGTACGGAACCGGGTGACACCAGCCGCTAGCAAGGCGGCTGCGACGCTTTCCCCGGTACGCGCTTCCATAGGTCGGCCAGCAAAGGTAAAGCCGACGGGATCGGAGAAACCAGGGTCGAGGCGCTTCAACATGGAGGGCTGACCCGGAACAAGATCAGCACCGCCATTATTAAATGATGAAGCACCGATATACCGCCCGTTTCACTTAGTTATCAATACAACCAAGATTTTCCACGAAATCTGGATCGCATTCTATGTGCACAAAGCATGTTGCCCGGCGGGTTTTTGGTCAAATGCCAATTTCTCTGCATTTTATAATTTGACGTTATGTGTCGTTCGATGTGCGGCCATTGCGCCTGCAAGTATGGCGTGATGAAGCGGCGGAAGGAGCATCGCCGATGCAGACGTCATAAAGCAGCGCCCATCGGCAGGTCTGGACAAGCCGATGGGCGCAGGCCTCAGCCCATAAGCATAACCTTCATCGCATAGCGTCTGCCGCGCGAAGACCAAGCCATTCGCGTGTTACGCGTATGCGACGCAACACAGTGCGTTCTGCAACAAGAACGGCAACCAGCGTCAAACCGAAAAGCGGGATGATCGTTGTCAGAACGAGGGTCACGGCCAGCAGCCAGCCGGTGAAACGCGGTCGCCCGACAGGCCGGGGAGCGCCCAGCGCGTCCTCTGGCTTGCGCCTCCACCACATGACCGCAGCGCTGACACTCATGCCGATCAAGGCCGAAGCGGTGAGCAACAGCAACAACTGATTGAGGCGGCCGAACAAATGCCCTTCATGCGCCGCCACTCCGATGTTGACAGTCTTGTCCACGATGTTCTGATCGGCGAAACCGGATTTGCTCAGCACCTCACCGTCCGTCCCCGAAATCGTGTACGTTACGCGCTCCAATCGGTTCTGAATTTGCGACGAGGCGATCCAGGCTCCGTCATGGCTCGAAGGGGGCAAGACCCAGATCGGCCGGGGAATGTGAAGCGTCGATACAGCCGGCACGATCAAGTCCAACGCATACATCAACATGATCTGATGATCCTTGTCGCTCATTCCCATGTGATGGTTGTTGCCGCCGCCATGATGCGGAGTCGAGGGAGCCATTGCGGCCATTTCCGCCGCAGTCATGCCTGGCATCGAGCTTGGACCAATAGGATCGGATTCCGCCCCGTTTGCCTTGGCCACAACGCCGCCGACGGGCCAATCGGGTACACCGGAGGTGATTGATGACAGATTTCGTCCCCAGGTGAGATAATTCCCCCATGCGACCGACCAAGGCAAACCACTGAACAGCATGAACAAGGCGGCCAGCGACACCCACATGCCGGTCACTGCGTGCAGGTCACGCCAATATATACGGCCTTTCTTGTTCAAGCGAGGGTACAGCACGCCTGCAGCGCCCTTTCTGTCGCGGGGGAACCACAGAAAGAGGCCGGTGATAATCATGACGATCGCCCAAGAGGCCGCGATCTCCATCAGTACAGACCCGAATGTGCCCATTAGAAATCCGCGGTGGAGTTTTGAGAGTAGTTCCATAGGCCGATGGTCATCTTGGATGATCTTCATCGGTTTCAACATTGTCGGGTGAACATAGATGCGGACAAGGCTCTCGTCTTTTGACACGACGATCTGTGCCGCACCGGTTGGAGAGGCAGGTGGCTCATAGCGACTAAATCGCGAGTCCTTCACCGCGGCGAGGGCGGCTTCCACTTCCAGCGAGGGAGCGGCTCTTGCGCTCTCGATCTTCAGGTTTTCATAGGGTCGATCCATCCACGCTTCAATGTCCGGCCGGAAGAGATAGATAGATCCGGTGACGGCAAGCCAGCAGATGAAGGGAATACAGAAGAGGCCTGCGTAGAAATGCCAGCGCCAGATGGCCGAATAGTCCGGCCACTTCGGTTTCATTCCAGCTTTAGTTTCCTGACCCATTGATTGTCTTAACCCCCGTTGTTGCAGTATGTGCAGGCGCGATGTCTCGGCCGTATGGGTGTGCAGCCCGCATCACCGGCTTTTGCAGATCGCCTCCATGGCGGGCAATCGCTCACAGCCAGAAGCGAAGGCCGAGAGCTACGCTTAGGCCACCCGCCTCCTCGCCGAGCCCGCGCGCATATCGGGCTGTGCGACCCAGCTTCCGTTCCCAATGAATACCGATATAGGGCGCGAATTCGCGCACGACCTCGTAGCGCAACCGAACACCCAGCTCGATTGAGGTGAAGCCCGCCCCAGCCCTCAATTCGGGAGTATCCTGCGCCGACAGGTTCAGTTCGGCGGCCGGTTGCAGGATCATTCGTTGCGTGATGCGCTGGTCATATGAGGCCTCCGCGCGGGCGGTCACTTCGCCCTTCTGGGAGAGAAACAACTCTCCCTCTACTTCGAACCAATAGGGGGCAAGTCCTTCGATCGCGAGTACAGCATGGGTGCGACGTGGCCGAGGCTGCAGATCCTGCCGCGCACCGGCACGCAGGTTGAACCAGGGATTCAGCGCGTGAAGCCATCCTGCCTGCAACTCGATCTTCTCGGCAGCGCCGCCAACGGCGCCTTCGCCCTTGGTTTTGAAGGCCAGGCGGTCGACGTCGCCACCGGTCCAACCCTCCATCTCCCAAGCATAACCGTCCCCGCCGCCCCCCGGACGCCATTCCAGCCGCTCGGCCATCAGCATCGAGTGAGGCATGCCGCCCGTTTCATAAAGCAGCATCGAGCGCGCCTTCGCCATGGCGGCGTGATCATAATAAGCGTCGGCGGCGTGGTCCTGCGGTGCACTGGGTGCCGGTACAGGCGAAGGCGCATCGTCCAAGGCCGAATTCTGGGACATCGGCATGGAATGGTCTGCGTGTTGGGATTGGTCCTGCGCGAGTGCACGGGTGGCGACACATGCGAGCAATGCGGTCGCGATGAGGGCGAGGGGCTTCATTCGGCGGTCTCCTCGGCGCGCACGGTGACAACGCGAAACATGCCGGCGTGCATGTGCAGCAGCATGTGACAATGAAATGCCCAATCACCGAGAGCATCGGCCGTCAGGTCAAAGCTCGCCTTGCCGCCCGGCAGCACGTTCACCGTGTGTTTGCGGGGTTGCTTGTCTCCAGCGCCATTCACCAGTTCAAAAAAATGACCGTGCAAGTGGATCGGATGCGGCATCATCGTGTCGTTTATCAGCGTCACCCTTACTCGCTCATTGTGCCGAAATGCGAGGGGTTCAGGGTTTTCGCTGAGCTTCACGCCATCGAACGACCACATGTAGCGTTCCATGTTTGCAGTAAGGTGTACTTCGAGCTCACGGCTTGGCACGCGCCGATCGGAGCCGGAGACCAGCGCCTTGAGGTCGGCATAGGTCAACACACGATGATCGACATTCTCCAGCCCTGTTGGCCTGTCACCCAAGCGGTCTGCCGGAGCTGCGGAAATGGTCGCGACTCCTGGACCCATTCGGACGCTCGGCGGCGCAAGGGACTTGTCACGCATCTTCATCCCGGAATGGCTGTCCGCCGTAGCTGGCGCATCGATCGGAGCGCTGAGATCCAGCGTGCCGTTCGACATGTCCATGCCCGACATGTCCATGCCCATGTCTTTCATGCCGAGCAACGGGCGCTGGCGCAGTGGCACCATGGGCGCGACCATACCGATCCTGGGTGCCAGCGTCGCGCGCGCCAGTCCCGAACGGTCAATGGCCTCGGCAATGATCGCGATCGCTTCCGCCTTTTCGGGGCGGACGATCACGTCATAGGTCTCAGCAATGCCAATCTGGAATTCGTCCGTCTCGACAGGGTCCACGTCCTGACCGTCAGCTTGCACAACGGTCATCGGGGTCCCGGCAAGGCGGACGTTGAAGTTGGTCATGGCCGATGCATTGATGAAGCGCAGCCGGACCCGTTCGCCCGGCGTGAACAGGCCTGTCCAATTACCCGCGCTGTCGTGACCGTTGATCAGATAGCTGTAGGTCGAACCAGTCACGTCGGAGATGTCGGTGGGATCCATGCGCATCTTGCCCCATTCGATGCGCTCGGACAGTTTCTGGTCCCTACCAGCGATCAGCCCCGCCAGCGTTTGCTTCTGCCGATTATAATAGCCGCCCATCTGCTTGAGCCGGCGCAGTAGCGAGTGCGGATGCACATTGCTCCAGTCCGAAAGCAAGATGACGTGCTCGCGATCATAAGGCGCAGGCTCCTCGCCTGCCGGATCGATGATGAGGGGGCCGAACAGGCCCATTGCCTCCTGCATGTTGCTGTGGCTGTGATACCAATAGGTACCGGACTGCCGGATCGGGAACACGTAGTCGAAAACGCGGCCCGGCTTAATCCCCGGGAAGCTGATCCCCGGCACGCCGTCATACTGGAACGGCACGATCAGCCCGTGCCAGTGGATCGACGTATCTTCATCCAATCCATTGGCGACCGACAGGCGAACCTGCTGCCCCTCCTTCAAGCGGATCATCGGGCCTGGCATGGTGCCGTTGGCGGTCACCGCGTGCGCCTCGCGCTCGCCGATCACGATGCGGCTATGGCCGATATCGATATGGATGCTGTCGCCGGAGAGGACGTCGCCCCCCTGTCCGACGCCCGCCGTCCCGCCCCTAGCCCAGGCGGGGAACAAGGCCTCTGCCGAGGACAGCAGGCCCAATCCCGATGCGCCGCGCAGGATAGACCGCCGGTCAACTCTGGCCGAAAACATATGACTTGGCCTCCGCGTTGTCGGCTGTCCCCCGACACGCCGTTATCCATCATACGTGAGGCGCTGGCGTTTCCCTCAACATCTCGTTCAATTTAGCGCGTGCGCGGTACAGCCGCGTCTCCACCGCCTTGCTGCTGATCCCAAGGAAGGCCGCGACGTCCGACTGGCTCATCCCCTCGACGGTGCGCAAAAGGAGTACTGAACGCAGATGGTCCGGGAGGGCATCGATCGCACGCCGCACGCGCGCAAGTTCCTGCCGTCCGGCCGTTTTTATATCCGGGCCAGGAGCGCTGTCCTCGACCTCCAGACCCTGATCAATGGGCTTCGCGCGGGAGAAAAAGCTGCGCACGGCGCGGCGGCGGCGCCAATCGCGACATTTGTTCAGGGCTATCCGCATGATCCAGAAACGAAAAGGTCGAGCCTGATCGTACCGGTGCAGATTGGCGAAGGCTGCAATGAAGCTGTCCTGGGTCACGTCGAGTGCGGCATCGGCATCATCGATCTGGGCACGGATCAGCCTGTACACCGCAGCACGGTGCCGTTCCATGAGTGCGCGATAAGCATCTTCGCTGCCAGCAAGCGCCCGCATCGCCAAGGCACCGTCGTTCTGCTCGCGCCCGTCGCTCACCGCTCAGGTGCGGTCAACGTTTCCACCATGGCACGGTCGAACCGGGCGGCCTGATCAGGGCGCAGGATCGCACGCATCGCGAACAGATGCTGCAGGGTCTGCTTCTGCAACATACCCATCGCTTCATGAGACCTGTCGATGGCGTGCGCTACCTTCGGACCATAGCCCTTTTCCGACGCAATAGCCTCGGCGAGCACGCGATTTTCTGTCCGCATCTCCTGCTCGTACATCGCTTGTTTTGCGGCGAAGCTCTTCTCCAGTACGGCAAGGCGTGCCCGCTGGCGAGCGTCCAGATTAAGCTCATCGTGCATGAGACCGTGAAAGCGGTTTTCGATCGGCGGATCGGGTGTGATAAGAACACGCCCGATCAGGATTCCGCCAAGCGCGGCGATGAAGGCCGCCAGGATCAAGAGCAGAGGGTAACGCTTCATCCTTCAGCGCGTACCGGCAAGAAGGTTCGAAGGGGCGATCGCCGGTGCCGAAGTTAAGGACGGCATGCGTTCCGCTCGCACGCCCTTTGGCGCCATCGTACTCACGAACACGCCTGCACTCAGCGCGAGGATGCTTGTCATAGCCAGGTTGCGGCGCGCCTGCATCCGCGCCTGCCGCGCCCCGACTTTCGCGATCACTGCATCTTCGATCGCATCGAGGCGCGGATCGAGCGAAATTTCGCCCATCTCGTTCAGCACGCTGTCGATGCCTGTCATGACGATCTCCATACTGCTCATACGCAGCCTGCGAAAAAAACACTCATAACTTCAGGGATTGCCCGATTGCCTGCGTAATCCCCCGTATCCGAAATTAAAGTCGTAAGGAAAGTTTAATGCGCATCCATGCCTGTGCCGCATCCGTCATCATCACCGCTCTCGCCCTCTCGATCGGCGGGACGGCAGCCGCACAAGCTCGACTTTCCGCAGCGACGCCGAGCGCCAATGCGACCGCGTCAGGCGTTCGCGCATTGACGCTTACCTTTGCGGAGGCAATCAACGAGCAGCTTTCAGGTGTCGACATCGTAATGACGGCGATGCCCGGCATGTCGCATCACAAGCCGATGAAAATTTCGGGATTCAAGACTGCACTTGGGGCCGATCGCAAGACACTTACGATGGCGCTGCCCCGCGCTTTGCCGGCCGGGACGTACAAAGTGACCTGGCGGGCCGTGTCAGCCGATGGACGTCGTGCAGAAGGGAGTTACGGCTTTTCCGCCAAGTAGCTGTCGGCCGTTCCCCGCTCGCTTTCAGCGAAGAAACGGAGCCGGGGCAACAGCGGCAATTCACGGACAGAGTCTTGCTCGACAGCGTGACGAACTATGATGTCGGTTATCAATTTGCGTCAGACCGGCCAGACACGGGCTTCAATTATGATAGACTAACGGGAATAATGGATCTTCGAAGGGCGCGCCCTCGGGCAGACGCTCGGCAAGGCCGGGAAACTCCGGCGACGTGGGCCAAGCGCGCGGCGCGTGCCGGGCGTCATCACCGACAAACCGTACAGAAAAGACGCGCCTCCTGGTTGCAGATCCGGCCGAGCCATGCAGTGTCAGCATGTGGAAGGCGACGGCGTCGCCAGGCTCGAGTGCCCATCCGAGAATGCGGTGCGCGTCAAGGTCTGAATCGACATCGGGCAGTTCGGCGAGGCTTCCCTCTGGGAACCACTTCGCTTCGTTGGCCATGAACGACCGCGGCATTAGCCAAGGCCCGAGGTGCGATCCGGCCACGAATTCCAAGGTAGACTCCCGCGGCACTGGATCGACCGGGATCCAGAAGCTGACGTTCTGACGACCCTCGATGTTGTAGTAGGGCTGATCCTGATGCCAAGGGGTCCTTTGCCGCGTTCCTGCTTCTTTGGTCAGCATGTGATCATGATGGAGTCGGGCAGTACGGCTGCCCATCAACTCGGCCGCTACTCGCGACAGGCGAGAGTTGAAGATCAGGTCGCCGTATTGAGGATTTTCCTGCCAGTTGCAAAAATCCTCAATAAATCGGCCGGGATCGTTAGATCCGCTCGCCGTCTTCGCTCTCTTGCTGGGGCGCTCAAGGTTTGCATCGACACCTTCCCGCAAGGTCGCAACCTGCGATAGCGTGAGCAGGTTCCGGATTACAACGGCTCCGTCACAAGCGAACTGCTCGGATAGCGCACTCATCTGACCCTCCTCGCGCCACCTGTAGCGCCACCTTTTATGGAAAGCCCTCCCCTTAAGCGAAGCAAGATCACTTGTATAGACATATTAACAATGTTGCAGATCCGATGGGTCGGAAATGGCTGTTAGTTAAACAGCTTCTCCAGTGTTTTTATATAAAAGCAGGCAATTTGGTGCCGCAGCCGATGGCGGCCATTCTCGACAAGCTTGTCGCCATATCGCCACACACAGTCGATAGCGGCCTTGCCGCCCGCGAAGATGAAGGCGTCAATTAATGATTCGTTGGTCTTTCCTGCAAGAGAGACGTGCTTTTCATTCAGGCTGATGATGTCGGCTGCGGCGCCGATCCTCAGCCCTGAAGCGACGCCGAGCGCATTTCCTCCGCCAGCCACGGCCGCGTCGAAGATCGATCTGCCGGTGGATCGCGCTGATCCCCCGGCGAGAATGTTCCGGCCATGTCTCGACAGGCGTTGGCCATATTCGAGCAATCGCAATTCCTCGGACGCGTCGATCAGAACGTTGGAATCCGACCCGATGCCAAAGGATCCACCAGCTGCCTGATAAGCCTCCACAGGGAACAAGCCATCGCCAAGGTTGGCTTCGGTAATTGGACAAAGGCCAACTGTCGCGCCGCTTTGCACCAACGCGTGCATCTCGTTAGCGGTCAGATGGGTGGCGTGGACCAGGCACCAGCGGTGATCGACTGGGACGTGTCCAAGCAGCCATTCGACCGGCCGCTGGCCTGACCAGGCGAGGCACGCATCGACTTCCTTGACCTGCTCCGCGATATGGATGTGGATCTGACGGTCCCGTGCAATCTGCGGAAGGGCAGAAAGCTGTTCGGGCGATACCGCCCGCAGGCTGTGCGGCGCGATGCTCACAAGCGCGTCGGGGAGGTCTCGAACAACCCGTTCCGCAGCAACGAGCAGCCGCTCATATCCGTCAAGATCAGTAATGAAGCGGCGTTGCCCGCGATTCGGCGCCTGCGCTCCGAAACCGCCGTGGGAATAGAGCACGGGCAGAAGAGTGAGTCCGATACCGCTCTGCGCGGCAGCCGCAGCGATGGCACCGCTCATTTCACCTAGATCATCATAGGCGCGGCCATGTGGGTCGTGATGCACATAATGGAATTCGCCGACACGTGTGAAGCCGCTCTCCAGCATCTCGACATAGGCAAGTGCAGCGATGGCCCGCAGCATGTCCGGCGTAAGCCGATCGAGTGACCGGTACATGAGATCGCGCCAGGTCCAAAAATCGTCGGTTGTCGCGCCGCTTCGCTCCGCAAGTCCGGCCATGGCACGCTGGAAGGCATGGCTATGCAGATTGGGTACGCCGGGCAGTCCACAATCGTGGCGCTCATCCGTTCTCTCGGCTTCAACACCGATTTGAACATCCTCAATCTGACCTGAACGCACCAATATGCGGACTTTGTTCGCCCACCCGTCTGGCAAAAGCGCTCTTCGAAAAAAAATGGACGGCCCCTGTCCAGACAAATCGCGTTTCATCGACAACTCCTGATTGCAATATGTCTATACATAATGTAGTTCATATGCAATCGCGGTTGCCGCGGGAGTTGGGGATCGGTTCGCTTGGATTGCAACAGGATCTGGAAGGGAGCAAGGCTCGCCACATTTGCTCAAGCCGGTCATGCCATTGTCGAGCACGGGCTGATCGCAGAGCGGGGCGGGCGCATCCTGTATGCTGGCGCTGCGCAGGATGCGCCTCTCCTAGACGCGCAGGAGATTGTCGATTGTGACGGGCGCTGGATCACGCCAGGGCTCATCGATTGTCACACTCATCTGGTACATGCAGGCAATCGCGCGCGTGAATTCGAACTGCGTCTAGAAGGCGCTTCCTATGAAGATATCGCGCGGGCGGGCGGCGGAATCCTGTCCACCATGCAGGCTACCCGCATAGCGAGCGAGGACGAGTTGGTTTCTCAGGCGCTGCCGCGGCTAGACGCCTTGATAGCCGAAGGCGTGACCACCGTCGAGATCAAGTCGGGCTACGGACTGACATTCGATACGGAAATCCGAATGCTACGCGCTGCGGCTCGCCTTTCAAACGAGCGGCGCGTGAAGGTGGCGACGACGTTCCTCGGCGCTCATGCGTTGCCTCCTGAATTTGCCGGCAACGCGGACGCCTATATCGCGCAGATTTGCGACCATTGGCTACCCCAGATCGCGGATCTCAGGCTTGCCGATTCCGTCGACGCCTTTTGCGAAGGAATCGGTTTTTCCCGCGAGCAGACCCGGAACGTGCTGGAGGCAGCTAAGCGGCACGGCTTGGCAGTCAAACTTCATGCCGAACAGCTTTCCAATCTAGGCGGGGCGGAGTTGGCGGCCGATTTCGGGGCACTTTCGGCAGATCACTTGGAGTTCCTCGACGACGCCGGGGTGGCGGCAATGAAACGATCGGGAACCGTCGCGACGCTCCTGCCGGGCGCCTTCTATTTCACACGTGAGACTCGTAAACCGCCAGTCGCAGCACTGCGTGCAGCTGGCGTGCCGATCGCGATCGCTACGGACTGCAATCCCGGCACGTCGCCTCTCACCTCCTTGCTTCTGGCAATGAATATGGGAGCAACCCTGTTCCGGCTCACCGTCGAGGAATGCCTGGCCGGCGTCACCCGCAACGCAGCGCGCGCACTAGGCCGCCTCGATGAGATTGGCACGCTGGAAACGGGCAAGCGCTGCGATCTGGCGATCTGGAACATCGAAAGCCCTGCCGAGCTAGTTTACCGCATGGGGATCAACCCTCTCCATGTGCGTGTGTGGAGTGACCAATGACCGAAATCGTTCTCACCCCGGCCGCCGTTACTTTGGCGCAGTGGAAGGCTGTATATGAAGGCGCATCCGTGCAGCTTGATGCGGAATGCACGCCCCGCATCGCCGCCAGCGCCGAGGCCGTTAGCCGCATCCTTGCCAAGGGCGATCCGGTATATGGGATCAATACCGGCTTCGGAAAACTCGCCAATGTCCGGATCGGCGACAGCGATCTAGCGCAACTACAGCGCAACATCGTGTTAAGCCATGCGGCAGGAACCGGCACACCTTCTCCCGTGCCAATCGTGCGTCTGATGATGGCGCTGAAGCTCGCCAGCCTCGGCCAAGGCGCGTCCGGCGTGCGACTCGCCACCGTTACTATGTTGGAAGCGATGCTCTCGCAGGGTCTCACGCCGCTGGTGCCCGCGCAGGGCTCGGTGGGCGCCAGTGGCGATTTGGCTCCTCTTGCCCACATGGCAGCAACCATGATGGGGGTGGGTCACATTCTCGTCGGCGGCCAAGCTCACCCCGCGGAAGCCGCGCTAGCGGAAGCGGGTCTTATGCCGATCGAGCTTGGTCCCAAGGAAGGACTCGCGCTGCTGAATGGCACGCAGTTCTCAACGGCGAATGCCCTCGCGGGCCTCTTCGCTGCCGATAACGTCTTCCGCACCGCCCTGGTCACAGGCGCGCTCTCCACCGAGGCCGCGAAGGGCACCGACGCGCCGTTTGATCCGCGAATCCATCAGCTTCGCCGTCATCCTGGACAGATCGCGGTGGGTGAAGCGTTACGGCAGCTCATGTCCGGATCGGAAATCCGTGCCTCGCATCGCGAGACGGCCGACGATCCGCGCGTGCAGGACCCTTATTGCCTACGCTGCCAACCTCAGGTGATGGGAGCCGCGCTGGACGTGCTTCGAGCCGCAGCCCGGATGCTCGAAACGGAGGCCAACGGAGTATCCGATAATCCACTGATCTTCCCCGATACCGACGAGGCTCTGTCGGGCGGCAACTTCCACGCCGAGCCGGTGGCGTTCGCTGCCGACATGATCGCAATGGCGATCTGTGAAATCGGGTCGATCTCCGAGCGGCGCGTCGCCATGCTGGTCGATCCCGCACTGTCAGGATTGCCAGCTTTCCTGACTCCCCTGCCAGGTCTCAATTCAGGCTTCATGATCCCTCAGGTCACCGCCGCCGCACTGGTTAGTGAGAACAAGCAACGCGCCTATCCGGCCAGCGTCGACTCCATTCCAACCTCCGCCAACCAGGAGGATCATGTCTCGATGGCGGCTCATGGCGCGCGCCGCCTGCTTGAAATGGCGGCCAATGCCGAGGCGGTCGTCGGCATCGAGTTGCTCGCCGCTGGACAAGGCTGCGAGTTTCACCGCCCGCTTAAATCCTCCGAAGCCTTGGAAAACACCCGCACCAAGCTACGGACTGCCGTCCCGGCGCTGGAGGACGACCGATACTTCCATCCTGATATGGAAGTCGCCAACGCATTAGTCCGATCAGGGAATATCGTTCGTGCGGCTGGGTTGATCTTGCCGAGCGCGATCGAATGAACTGGCTGCAGGTAGCGCAGGGGCAGGCGCCGCTCATCATCGCCATCCCGCATGCAGGAACTAACCTGCAGGACGTTGCCGGCCAGTTCGTCTCGTCTTGGCTGGCGCGTCACGACACTGATTGGTGGATAGACGAACTCTATGCGTTTGCTGCGGAATTAGGTGCCACGATCTTGCGAACTAATGTTTCGCGTAGCGTCATCGACGTCAATCGCGATCCTTCGGGCGCTTCGCTTTACCCCGGCCAGGCGACCACCGGTTTGTGTCCGGTCACCACCTTCGACGGCAAACCGCTTTATCGCTTGGCTGAACCCAGCGAGGGGGAGATCGCCCGACGGCGCGCAGCTTGGTTCGATCCTTATCACGCGCGCCTGGAAGCGGAAATCACGCGCCTACGCGGCATCCATTCTCGCGTGGTCCTATACGACGCCCACTCAATCCGCAGCCGTATTCCCCGCCTGTTCGCAAGCGAGCTGCCGCAATTCAACATTGGCACCAACAACGGAGTGACCTGCGACCAGGCGCTGTCCACCGCAATCGTTGATATCTGCCACGCACGCGGACAAAGCTTTGTGCTGAACGGCCGTTTCAAGGGAGGCTGGACTACGCGCAATTATGGCCGGCCCGCTGCGGGAATTCATGCCGTACAGATGGAACTGGCGATCCGCGGCTATCTCGATGAGGCAAGCTCGATCGATGAGACCAACTGGCCACCTCGCTTCGACCCGGATCGGGCATCCCCGCTCCAACTCATTCTTTCCGACATACTGAAGGCATGTCTTGCCTTCGCCATACACTAACTTCAACAAGGACGAGCTTTCCATGACGCGCATTGACAATAGCCGTGTGATCAGGCCTGCGACGGGTGCCGAACGCACGGCGCGAAGCTGGCTCACCGAAGCCCCATTGCGCATGCTGATGAACAATCTCCACCCTGATGTGGCCGAGCGCCCGGAAGAGTTGGTCGTCTATGGCGGCATCGGCCGGGCGGCGCGCGATTGGAAGAGCTACGATCTGATTGTAGAGACGCTGCGTCGACTGGAAGACGATCAGACCTTGCTCGTTCAATCAGGAAAGCCGGTCGGAGTGTTTCGAACGCACAGCGACGCCCCCCGCGTGCTTATTGCCAACTCTAACCTCGTGCCTAAATGGGCCGACTGGGAACATTTCAACGAGCTCGATCGCAAGGGGCTTGCGATGTACGGTCAGATGACCGCCGGCTCCTGGATCTACATCGGCAGCCAGGGCATCGTACAGGGCACCTATGAAACCTTTGTCGAAATGGGTCGGCAACATTACGGTGGCGATCTTTCGGGCCGCTGGCTGTTGACTGCGGGCCTCGGCGGTATGGGCGGTGCCCAACCGCTTGCTGCGGTCATGGCGGGAGCTTCCTGCCTGGCGATCGAATGCCAACCGAGCCGGATAGAGATGCGTCTGCGCACTGGTTATCTCGATCGCTTCGCAGAGACGATCGACGAAGCCATAGCGATCATCAAGGAAAGTTGTGCGGTAAAAAAGGCCGTTTCCGTCGGGCTGCTCGGCAACGCGGCCGAAGTCCTGCCGGAGCTTTACGCACGTGGCGTCCGCCCCGATCTTCTGACGGACCAGACATCTGCACATGATCCCGTCAACGGCTATTTGCCGGCGGGTTGGACGGTTGCCGAATGGCTCGAGCGGCGTGAGCACAATCCCGCTGAGGTGGCTGCGGCCGCGAAAACTTCGATGGCCGCCCATGTCCGCGCAATGCTGGATTTCCAGGCAGCCGGCGTGACTACCGTCGATTACGGCAACAACATTCGTCAGGTCGCCAAGGACGAGGGAGTGACAAACGCCTTCGACTTCCCTGGTTTCGTACCCGCCTATATCCGCCCGCTCTTTTGCCGCGGCATCGGCCCGTTCCGCTGGGCGGCTCTCTCCGGCGATCCCGAGGACATCTATAAAACCGACGCGAAGGTGAAGGAGCTGTTGCCTGACGATGCCCATCTCCATCGCTGGCTCGATATGGCGCGGGAAAAGATCAGGTTTCAGGGATTGCCTGCGCGCATCTGCTGGGTTGGCCTGGGCGATCGCCATCGTCTCGGCGTCGCCTTCAACGATATGGTGGCGAGCGGCGAACTCAAGGCGCCGGTCGTTATCGGCCGCGATCACCTCGACAGCGGTTCGGTTGCCAGCCCCAACCGAGAGACCGAAGCGATGCGAGACGGATCCGACGCGGTGTCCGACTGGCCCCTGCTGAATGCGCTTCTCAACACTGCATCTGGCGCGACATGGGTCTCAATGCATCATGGCGGCGGTGTCGGCATGGGCTACTCGCAGCATTCGGGCATGGTGATCGTCGCCGACGGCACGCCGGAAGCCGCAAAGCGCCTCGAACGCGTGCTTTGGAACGATCCCGCCACCGGCGTTATGCGCCATGCCGATGCAGGGTACGAGGTCGCGCTCGACTGCGCGCGCAACAAAGGGCTCGATCTTCCTGCCATCCTATAGTCATGGACCTGCGAATCCTGCGGGCTGTCGATCAGCCCGTCGCGCCTTGGAGGAACGGGCGAGGCCTAACCAGGCAAGTGGCCGTGTTCCCGCCGGGCGCATCTCTCGAGGACTTCAAATGGCGGGCGAGCATCGCCGAAATCTCGAAGCCCGGCTCTTTCTCTGCCTTTCTCGGCATCGTGCGCATGTTGAGTGTTCTTGATGGGCAATTGCTTCTCGCCACACCACCTTTGCCTGAGCGGCTTGTGGGAAGTGGTGAACCGCCGATCGTCTTTGCCGGTGATGATCCCGCGTGGGGCTGGCCGCTACTACAACCTGTCTACGTGTTCAATTTGATGCTGCACCGCAGGTGGAGGGCGGACGTCCGGTGGCATTCAGGCGTTGCTCATAACTTGGCGGCGGACGTTCTGCTTGTGGCGCGTGAACCGACGCAGTTGACCATCGGGGCCCGAAGCGTCGATCTTGCGCCTCATGATGTCGCCCATCTGCGACAAGGTAACAACTTTAGCGTCGATCTCTCACTCCTGCGAGTGGACTTGTGGGAGGAATAATCACCGGGTTGCACAATCTTTAGCCTTTTCATTCATGCCGGACAGTTGATTGCCGCAGACAGATGAGCGATCATCGATCGCCCATCGGGACGGACACGCCAGCCAAGGCAGACGCGATCCATCAAATCTCCGTTGTGCGTTTGAAAGGTTTGGTGATTGCCCGTCCCTCTTCATGAGCAGATCCGCGCTGATATCGAAGCCAAGATTCTTTCCGGCGAGTTAGTCCCGGGCGATCATATTCCTATCGAGCACGAACTGACGCGCATCTATGGATGCGCCCGTATGACCGTGAACAAGGCGGTCTCGGCACTTGCAACGGCTGGCTTGGTGGAACGCCGCAAGCGACATGGAACGGTCGTCGCCAAGCCGCGCGTCCATTCGATGGTTCTCGATGTTCCCGACCTTGCCCAGGAGGTTGTGGCGCGCGGCCATGCTTATCGCTGGGAGCTCGTGTCTAGGCGCGTCCGCCAACCTCAAAAATCAGACCCGGGAGAGCAGGAACTGGCAAACGCAGGCAGGCTGCTGGAAGTGCATGGCGTCCATTTCTCAAATGGCAAGCCGCTGGCCCTTGAGCGACGGATAATCAGTCTCGCGACGGTACCTGAAAGTGCAAACGCGACCTTCGATCAGAACCCGCCGGGCAGTTGGCTCCTGCTAAACGTGCCCTGGACAGAGGCCGAGACACGCATAGCGGCTCTGGAGGCGGATATGGAAACCGCTGAACGCCTGCAAAGTCCGGCCGGAATGGCTTGTCTCATGATCGAGCGGCGCACGTGGCGCGGCACGGACCCGGTCACACGCGTGCAGCAAATCTTCGATGGATCGCGATACGATCTTTTTGCCAGGTTCGGTCATGATGATTTCCGCACGCGGACGGTGCGCTGAGCATCACTAACGTGATGCTTCAAGTGCGCGACTTCGGGATCTGGCCTGATAGGCGATCAGCCAAGCAACAAGCGTCACGACAGCCAACCCGATCAAGCCGACGCGGAAATCGCCGGTCGCGTCTTTGGCGACGCCCCATGCGAATGGCATAGCGAAGCCGCCGACCTGCGACATTGTGTTCATCGCTGCGACACTGACCGCGCGTACCCGCGGGTGGAGGATATCCGACCAGAGCATCACGGAAGAACTGGACACGAAAGAAAGAAAGACCTTGCATGCCATATAAGTCGCAACAACTAGCAAGGGCATCTGACCGATCGATAAGGACAGAGCGAGGAACGCCAACACGAGGATCGCCGTGCTTCCGAGCATGATGGACCAGCGCTCGCCACGCCGATCCGACCAGGCACCGCACACGAGCATAGCGATAGCGCCAAGAGTATTGGCGGCACTGACGATCCAGCCGATCAAAACAGGATCAAATTGGGTCTCATCGTGCAGAAGCTGCGGCGCGGACAATGTGAGGGCGATACTGGCGCCGACGGTGAGCATCCCGAAGAAGCCGAGCCTCAATACCGTCGGGTTGGCCAGTGCGGCGAAGATGTTGTGCCGCGCCGGTTCTCCGATTTCCTCCGCTTCGCGTGCCAGCTCCCGCTCGATCCAGGATCGCTCTTCGTCACTGAGCCAAGTGGCCACACCAGGCGAGTCGGGCAGAAGACGCAGGACTAAAAACGCGATCAACACCGCTGGCAGGCCTTGCACCAGAAACAGCCACTGCCAACCGTGCAGTCCTTGCGCGCCATCAAGCGAAAGCAAGCCGCCCGAGAACACGCCCATCAGCATACCCGCCACGGGGGCTGCGACATAGAAACGACTGATCGCACGTCCGCGATATCGGTTCGGAAACCAGCTCGACAAATAGAACAACACACCGGGAAGGAACCCCGCCTCCGCCATGCCCAGCAGAAAGCGCATGATGTAGAATTGAAGTGGGGTTTGCACGAACATCATGCCCGTGGCCACTAACCCCCAAGTGATCATGATGCGTGCGATCCATCGGCGCGCGCCGAACCGAGTCAGGAATATGTTTGATGGAATTTCGAAAAGGGCATAGCTCAGGAAGAACAAACCGCCGCCCAGCCCATAAACCGTAGCACTGAAGCCAAGATCGGCGTTCATCTGCAACGCGGCGAAACTGATGTTCACCCGGTCCATATAGGCGATGAGGTATCCGAGTCCGAGAAGCGGCAGTATCCTCCAAGACGTTTTCCGCATCGCCCTTTGCGCCACTTCTGCCTCAGCCATCGTTGCTCCCTGTGTATCGACGATTCCGAGGTCCCCATGAAGCCCCTGCCGATATTGTATATACATTAATGCCGTGGTCAAGGCGGTCTCGGATCGGACCTAAGGAGAACCGGTAGGGATACCTTCTTCGTATCGGCAGATTTCCTCTCGTGCATTTATGTATAGACATTTAGAGTAGACGGTGCAAAGTAAGCCCTTCAATAATGGTTGGGTAATTTAGCTGTTTTGATGCATGTCGCTCCCGAAGAGCCCTTGCAAATGGAGGAACAACGGAAGTCATGCTGAAGGTAGTCGGCCGGGACGAAGTACGCCGTCTGTTAAGGTACAAGGACTGCATCAGGGTTGTACGAAGCGCGATGAGCGATCTGTCTGCCGGCAAGACCAACCAGATGCTGCGCCGTATCACGCCTATCCGGGGTCGTAACGTCTTGAGCGTAATGGCGGGGGTCATGGCGCCGGAGATCGGGTTTGGTGCAAAGGTTATCAGTGTTTTCCCCGAAAATGCAAAGCTGGGCCGTCAATCGCATCAGGGAGTGGTGATCCTGTTCGATGCAGCGACGGGCGAGCCAGTCTGCACGCTGCACGCCGGAGAGATTACCCGTATCCGCACGGCGGCCGCATCGGCGGTGGCGACTGACGCATTAGCGAACGTCGACGCTTCATCCCTAGCCGTATTGGGTTGCGGGGAACAAGGGTTGGCGCATGTGGAGGCCATCTCGCATGTTCGTACGCTGCGATCGGTCAGGGTCTGGGCCCGGTCGCACGATGCGGCGCGCCGCGCGGCGAGCGAACTCTCGGGGAGCCTGAACCTTCCGGTCGAAGCGGCGAAGAGCGTTCAGGAAGCGGTCCGCGACGCCCACATCGTTTGCACGACCACCGCCGCCGTTGATCCATTGTTGATGGGTGAGTGGCTCAACGAGGGCACGCATATCAATCTCGTAGGATCCAGCGACGGCGGCTCAGCAGAGGTAGACAGCACACTGGTCGTCCGCGCCCGTATCTTCGCCGATCATCGCGAGGGCGTTCTGCAACAGGGTGGCGAATATCTGCGCGCGCATGCCGAAGGTCTGGTCGACGAGAACCATATCCTTGGCGAGATCGGTGACGTTCTGAACGGTTCGATGAAGGGCCGTTGGTCGAGCCGCGAGATCACGGCTTACAAGTCGCTAGGACATATCGTTCAGGACGTCGCCTCGGCCCGGTATGTCTATGACCGCGTCCAGGAAGTAGGAGGAGGGTCCGACGTCGTGTTCTGATACGTCGATCAAGGACGGGGTCGCTCGCCGCACCGCATTTCAGGGTGGAGAAAGAGATATGGTTTTGCAGTCGACCATGAGGATGGAACGGCACATCGAAGGTCTGAGCAAAGACGCCTATCGGAAGATGATCGTCATTGATGGTAAGGGTTTCCTACGCCAGCGTGGCAGATATGTCGGCAAAGGCGGCGTTTTGACCGACACATATCTGGAGGATGTGCGTGCGTCTGGACTGACTGCGATCAGCACGACCGTGGGCGGGTCCAGCGCGTTCGAAGTCACCGCTGCGTTCATGTCCCGAATAGACGAAGCGATTGCCTCCCGTCCCGACGCCCTGATGAAGATCGAGACGGGCGCCGATATCGATGAGGCGAAACAGAGCCGTCGGTTGGGTGTCATCTACGACACTCAAGGAACGCACGAACTCGACGGTAAAGTGGAGCGAGTCGCAGAACTGGCGAGGCTTGGCGTGCGTGTGTTTCAACTGACGTACAACAGGGCCGCACTTGCGGGCGATGGTTGTGTGGAGGGTAGGAACGCCGGAATTTCCGATTTTGGTCGGGAGGTCATTGAAGCGATCGAGGCGCAACATTGCCTTCTGGATCTCAGTCACGCCGGCCGTCGTACCACGACCGAGGCAATTGCCGCGTCCAAGCGCCCGTGTGCGATCACCCATGCGGGCTGCAATGCAGTGACCCCTCATCCCCGCAATGTTGACGATGCCGAGATAAGGGCGCTCGCTGAAAAGGGAGGCATCTTCGGGATTTATTTCATGACCTACCTTCGCGCTTCAGGGCAGTCAGTTCGGGACGACGTAATCGCGCATATCGAGCACGCGATCGACATTGCCGGAGAAGACCATGTCACCATCGGCACCGATGGCGATATCGACTCGCTGGTTCTGGATAAGGCCTTCCGCGAATACTGGCGTGTCGAGGTCTGCGAACCGCGGGTGCGCGCCGGCATCGCGGCGCCCAACGAGGGTCCCGACATCTTTAACTATGTCCCCGAATATAACGTACCGGATCGACTGCGACTGTTTGGGGACGATCTAATCAAGCGCGGTCACAAGCTTTCACGAGTCGAGAAGATCCTAGGCGGGAATCTGCACCGCATTTATCGCGACGTGTTCGCTTGACGCTCATCCGGATGAAAAATTTGACCGGACGACCATGAGGGAGATCGGCACGATGGCAATACTGAATGCGAAGGAATTCATGAGGTTTTGTCGCGTCGTTCCCTTGCTGGTTGCCCTGGGGTTTGCGGCTTCGTCGCCCGCCATGGCGAAAGAAGACGCAGATGCCCTTGTAGAGGAGGTTTCCGCTGCCCGTCTGCTCGACCGCCTCGGTGCCGGGGAGGTGACGAGTGAAGCGATCGTTCGTGCTTACCTCGATCGGATAGCGCGCATTGATCGTGCGGGTCCCGAATTGCATTCGGTGCTGTCAATCAATCCGGATGCACTGACGCAAGCAAGAACACTTGATGCGGAACGTAGGGCTGGCAAGATACGAGGGCCGCTGCACGGGCTTCCGATCCTTGTGAAGGACAATATCGAAACGAAGGATAAACTGCCAACGACAGCGGGCAGCTTAGCGCTAAGGGACAATATCACTGGTCGCGACGCGCCAGCCATTGCCCGACTACGTGCCGCAGGCGCCGTGATCCTGGGCAAGACTAACCTTAGCGAGTGGGCAAACGAGCGGGACTATAATTTCATATCCAGTTGGAGCGGTCTTGGGGGCCTTACCAAGAACCCATATGTGCTCAATCGCAGTGCCTGCGGTTCATCAGGCGGTGCAGGCGCATCGCTGGCCGCAAGCCTTGCTGCAGTCGGCATCGGTACAGAGACGGACGGTTCGGTCACCTGCCCAGCCTCGATGAACGGAATCGTCGGCCTCAAGCCTACGATCGGTCTTGTCAGCCGGACCCATGTCATCCCGATCACGCGAACGCAGGACACGCTCGGCCCGATGGGTCGTAGCGTTCGTGACGTGGCGCTGCTCTTTTCGGCGATCATCGGCAGCGACCCCGAGGATCCCGTCACCAAAGACGCCGACCAATACCGCCGCGATTATGCCGCCGCCTTGTCCGTCGACGCGCTGCGGGGCGTCCGGATCGGCGTGATACGCCCAGGGAATATGACGAGAATGGTGGCAGAGCGCTTCGATGTCGCACTCAAACGGCTGCAAGCCGCGGGCGCCGATCTCGTTGAGGTCGAGATGCCTAAGGCCGAGGGCATGCGCGAGGCTGAACTCAAGCTGTTCGAATATGAGTTCAAGACGGGTATAAACGCCTATCTTGCCACTACTCCAGCACCGGTGCGCACCCGCACGCTTTCCGATCTCATCGCCTTCAACAAGGCCCATGCAGAGCGTGAACTGGGATTATTCGGCCAAGGTGTTTTCGAGTCCGCCGAGAAGCTCGATAGCCTGGAGAGCCCTGCCTATTTCGCCTTGCGCGCGAAGATACTTGCGCTCGCCCGGGATGCAGGTTTGGACGCCATGTTAAGGGGCTATCGCGTTGCTGCCTTGGTCGCTCCCAGTTTCCCGCCTCCTGGCATCATCGATCCGGTAGGCGGGGCCAATGGCTTCGGCAGTTATGGCACCTCCAACATGCCTGCCATTGCCGGCTATCCGCATTTGAGCGTGCCTATGGGACTTGCCCGCGGCCTCCCGGTCGGCCTGTCCTTCATTGGTCCTTTGTTCTCCGACGGGGACCTGCTGCGCTATGGCTTCGCCTTCGAGGCGACTGGGCCCATGCGCGAACCGCCGCACTATCTCAGCACCGTTCCGGTCGCCGACTTGCTGAGACCGTATCGACCCTGAACGCAGCTCTGAGGAACAAGCAGCCACGCATCTGTCCAAGGTTTGGAGGTTGCAGCTTCGCTCACTCATGATACAAGCTCGGCCGATACGAAGCGCATGTTGCTGAATAGCGCGAAGACGAACGCGCATTATCGTCTTCGCAGTTGGACCGCTGACGTATCGGTCGGCCATGCCTTTGCGTTGGGCAGTGGCTGGAACCTGCGGCCCGAGGTCGGCTTTACCCACATCTCTTCGCGGCGGGGCGCTGCAAGGGAAACCGGAGGCGGTCCGCTATCGCTTGTGGTTGATGCACGCCGCACCAAGGCAAGCTTCATCAGCGGTGCCTTCACCTTGCAGGGCAAAAATGATGCCGTCATTCGTCCTCGGCTGTCCGCAGGGTTACGTCACCAATTGGCGGGCGAAGCAGGCTATGCCAGTGCAGCGTTGGCTGGGGCTACGACGCGTCTGAATGTCCCCGGCGCTGAACGCGACAGAACATTAGCTACCGTCAGTGCGGGCGCGACGGCCATAGTATCGCCGGGCATGAAGCTGTTTTTTGGGCTAAACAGCGAGTTTGGCGCTGACAGTAGTGGGGAGGGGGCTAACGTGGGATTCCAGATGCGCTTCTGAGTAGAACCGAGGCAGAAGTTGAGAAGGCTCCAACAAGTCGCGTAATATCAAGGGCGAATGCGAGCTTGTTACATCGTCGTCTTTTATCCATGTCGTCGAGATCGACACCTACGTTTGTCTGCGAAAATTGCTGATTAGGTCGTGAGTCAATTAAGGTGAGAGTGTTTGAGTCTTCATTTTGCCGATTGTCATGTGACCATTGGAAGGAGCAGGATCAGAAACACAACAGTTCGGGTGTTCCGTTGACGCCCGCTGAAGAATTTCCGGTTGATCACGCGGCGGCTCGACCAACATCCATGCTGTCGTCGACGCGCGAGGACTCCCGATCCGGCTCAGCTTGACTCTAGGCGCATGATGGTCAGGTTGCCGACGAACTGCTCAATCATCTTTGTCCGTGCATGATGTGCTTACGCACCAAGGCATATGATGCTGGCCGCGTCGCACTCTGGTCGAAGACAGGGCGCTACTTCCAACATCCGAGCCATATCCAACATTAAAATGAAAAGCCGTGCTTCAGCTAACGGCTCCATCGCGCGCGGACCTGTGAGCGCTTGTTCTCCAGGCGTAAGCACTTCCGCTGCGTGGCGACCCGCTACGACAAGTGGGGAAACAATTTCCTTGTTATGGCCCAACTCGCATCAATGCGCCTCTGGCCCCACACTCATGAGTACTGACCTATTTGCGTGATGTCACATGTCGGGTACCGCCTAGGCCGCGCTCATGTCTTTTGAATAGAGGCGTCCGCATCTCAAAATTGCATTGCCCGCTCTGCACAACGCCACCCACCGCAAACTGTGACTTCAAAGCAACGTTGGTTAATTATCATATCAAACAGTTTGACATGATGAATGATCGGCCTCCAGTATCTCGAAAAATATGAGAAATCCAAATTTTGGAAAAGGGGAGAGTCAAATGCACTTCAGAGACCTTGCGGCCATTTCTGTATCAGTGCTCGCCGTGATGGCAGTAACGACAGCTCATGCTCAAACAACCCCGCTTAACGTCGGCGCGCAGCCTGCCACCCCCCCTGGTGGCCCGGACAAGGATGGGCAGCAAACTGCAGAATCTGACATCGTTGTTACGGGCATGCGCCAAACCCTTGCGCGTGCGGCCGAGATTAAGCGCACTGCGTCCCAGGTCGTCGACAGCATTGTGGCTGAAGATATCGGAAAGTTTCCTGACGCCACTACTGCTGCAGCATTGCAGCGCGTTCCTGGCGTCCAAGCTCAAGTGGGCTCGAACAATGAGATAATCGGCATTAGGATTCGAGGGCTGAACGATATCCTTAGCACCCTTGATGGCCGCGAAATATTCTCTACCACTGGCCGGGGCTTTGCTCTCCAGGATTTACCCGCCACGGCTCTGGCCCGCGTCGACGTCGTGAAAACCAGCACTGCAGATCTAATCGAGGGCGGGATCGCCGGGATCACCGATTTACAGTTGAACAAGCCGTTTAATTTCAAGAAGCCCACGATTGTTGCCAACGTGCGAGGCAATTATTCGTCCAATGTCGAGAAGTTCAATCCGCAGATCACGGTGCTTGTGACCGATCGCTGGGAAACCGGCATCGGTGAAATCGGCGCACTACTCAATGTCAGCTATGCCTATTTCGACTATAATCGCCCGATCAGCTTCGTGGGCGAACGGCGCAGCTATGCTATCGCGCCTTTCAACCAACCAGGCGTGATGGGACCGCTGAACTTCGGCGCGGTTAATGATTACGGCAACTATTCCAGGCCCCAAGCCAACGCCGCGATTCAGTGGCAGGCAACGCCGGAGCTCGAGATCAACGCGAGCGGCCTGTTCGCAGGGTATCGCTCGGACTTCCAGACGACGTTCCAGGCGGCGCCGTTCTTCGCCGCCAGTGGGCCCTTTCCCGCCCCCACCATCACAAACGTCGTGACAGACCCCGGCCAGTGCCTGACTGCACGCGTAGTCCGCAACGGTAATGCCAGCCCAAACAATGCGCAGATTGCTGCCGGGCTTTATGATCCGGTCATCAATCCCACGGGCCAGTTCACCGTCCAGCAGCTATGCAACCTCACCTCCGCCACGTTCGGCAATGTTCGCCTAAATGCCAGCACCCAATCCCGCAGGCAGAGCGTCGACAATTACTTAGGCGCGCTCGGATTTAAATATCAAAGCGGACCGGCTACCGTCGTTTTCGACGCGGCGTATCAGAAGTCCACGAGCAACCTTGAGGCTTTCATCATTGATGTGGGCAAGCCAATTACGGTTAATTTTATCGGCAATGTAAACGGCGGAGGTGTGGTGGTTTCTCCGAACAATCCCGCTGGCGAACCAGCCGGCTTCTCTTTTCGCAACGGCCTGAACCAGCAGTTCGACAAATCCACTGGTGAACTGTGGCAGGCGCGCCTGGACGGCACCTATGAGTTTGACGGCGCTTTAGGCTTCCTCAATAAGCTGCAGGTTGGCCTTCGTTTTGCTGACCGCTCAGCGCTGTTCGAATCAGTTCTGGTCACCAGGGCTGCGCCGGGCGGAGATTTTGCAACGCCTGTCGCTGGCAATCTGCCATCTGGCTTCATGACGCTCAAGCCCGGCGTTGCGCGCGCCAATAACGGTGCACCAGGATATACGCCCGATCCCGACTACCTTCGCTCGGAAGCAGGACGCAACGCCCTACGTGCGCTCTTCGGCCTGCCGCTCGGCCAGCCAGGGTACACGCCTGACCGACGCTTCCAAGCAAGCGAACGAACCTATGCGTCTTATGTGCAACTCGGTTATGAAATAGAGTTCGGAGGGCCGGTCAAACTCGACGGCCTCGTCGGCGTTCGCCCGACGCGGACGGAACGCAGCATTGCCGGCGCTGGGTTGGTGAGCGGTGTCGCCGTACCTGTTTCGGCTACGACCGAAGACACGGATATACTTCCAAACGCCAGTGCGAGGCTCCAGTTTGGAAGTGGGCTTCAGGCACGTCTTACTTACGCCAAGGCTATCCGCCGGCCGGAATTCAATCTGCTCAACCCGGGCCTGACCTATACCCTGTCGACTAATCCAAACGTCATCAATGGTGGATCCGCAGGCAATCCCGACCTGCGCCCACAAATATCCGATAGCTACGATGCCACATTGGAATATTATTTCGGTCCCAGCTTCTTGTCGGTTGCTGCTTTCTATCGTGACATCAAGGATCGAGTCATTTCGCAGGCCGGGCCAGAGGTGATCAGTGGTCAGACCTACAACATCAGCCGTCCACGCAACGTTGGTGCGGCGAAGCTAAAGGGCGTTGAGATCAGCGGCCAAACGTTCTTCGACTTTCTTCCAGGCGCGCTGGCGGGCTTCGGCGCCTTCGGCA
This sequence comes from Sphingobium sp. SCG-1, assembly GCF_002953135.1. Classification (NCBI taxonomy): domain Bacteria; kingdom Pseudomonadati; phylum Pseudomonadota; class Alphaproteobacteria; order Sphingomonadales; family Sphingobiaceae; genus Sphingobium; species Sphingobium sp. SCG-1. Next base: position 4,007,329 of record NZ_CP026372.1, on the reverse strand, counting down.
ATTTCACGTACATAGATTCCGAAGTAGGCGGAAACGATGTGCTCGCGGGATATCCGCTCCTTCAAGTATCGAAGTACAACTTCAACGCGGGTCTCCTTTACGACCGCAAGGGGTTGTCGGGCAGGTTAGTGTACACCTATCGCTCAACCTATTATGATTCGGACGCGACCGCCCTCGCCACAATCCGGGCAATTGAACCGAGCCGGGTGGCTGATAGATCCTACAACCCGACAACACTGGCCTATGTGCGTCCAGCCGGACGTCTGGACTTCAGCATTGGCTATGAAATGACCGAAAACCTTCGTGTTGATGTCGGCGGCAGCAATATTCTGCGCAGCAAATACAAGAGTTACTACAATCTCGATTATGTGAATCTTGACTATAGAGACGACGATTCCGTGTACACGATTGGCCTCCGCGCGAGATTTTAGGGGCGTACGTTCGGATATGCGCGCGCTCGGATGTACGGGGGCTGTCCCAACGCGTCCGCGTTTTCCCATTTTGCGTTCGGCAAGCCCTATTTGCATGGCGTTAGTCGAGAAGAGCCCCCGCCCAGTCGCCAGCAGCTTGCGCGCTATTCCAGAAATGCGTGACTCGGCGACAAAGAGAACCAGGATCTTGCCGTCAATGTTGGCGGATACAGTTGGCCGCATTGGCTTATGGTCCCAATGGCCTAGTTCTGCGGCTGCGCTGTGTGACACGCAGCTCGCCGGCGAAACCTCCGCTATTTCGAAATCGTCTCGGGCGGTGCCATGTAGGCGGTGGCAAGGCCGCCAAAATCTATCACCATGGAATCGAGCACCACCCCGGGATCGAGCGCATAAATCCTCAGCACGTGCTGGCCGGGCCGTGCCATAGGCCATTCAGTGACCGACGTGATCGCATTCCGCTCCACACCATCGCTCCAATCGCGCTTGGCTTCCGCGTCTACGATCTGGATCGGGCCGCCATCGATCGAGGCACCGTAACGCAGCTTGTTCTCGGCCGTCAATGCGAAGCCGGGTAGTAGGGTCACGCGAAGCTTGGCTCCCCCCGTGCTGGTTGTCCGGAAGCGGTATTGGGCATAGGGCGCTTGTGCGGCATCAACGGCGCTGGGCAGCTCGATGCTGCTCTGGATGGCTCTGCCTGAGCGACCGAGATTCGGTACCACCTTCCACCCCAGTCCGCGGCTCGATTGAAGCAAGACATAGCGATCGGCCCTGAACACAACGATCCTGTTATCCTCGACCAGCGTGCCGGCGGGCACAGGAATGTTGCGCGCCTCGATTGCAATGCTGCGGCTGGAACCAGCGCCCGAAACGGTCACGGTGCCGGTCACGGTTTCACCCTTTCTCAATTTCCGCCAATCGATCGACACCCAGAGACGGCGGTCACCGCCAGGCATGATTTCCGGCTCGATCTTGATCCATGGGGCCGAACCCCGGGCCTGGATATCGATCGGACCGGTTCCGGTGTTGAAGGCATCGATGAAGCGTCGGCCGTCAGTCGCGCGCTCAAACACCGCAAGGCAATCATTGGCCGCGTTCTTGGTCAGCCAGCGCTTGACCCGCAGCGCAGTTTCCGCAGCCTCTACCGTCTTGGCCGGCCGCTCCGACCATGCGTCGATGGCGCCCTCTACTGCCACGCCCATGCCTGGCGTCGCCGCAGGTATCACAGCGCCCGTAGGCGGCGAGTTGAACACCGATTGATAGCGGGGCTCGTCATGCATAAAGTGCGCCCAGCGCCCGTTGCCAATCTTGTTATAGACTTCGGTCGCCGCCTTGCCCCGCCGGTAAGCATCGACCGAATTCTGAGCATAAAGGTTAGCGCTGGCCCGGCCCTGATAGGCATATAAGAAGCTGCGATCGGCGTCGAGCATCTTGATGTTCATCATGGCGCTGCCTCGAACCGGATAAAGTACCAGATGATAGAAGCCATCCCGCTTCTCGGCCGGCAGCTTTGTCGAAATGGCTTCGGCACGTGAGTCTAACTCGCTAAATTCGGTCGTCCGGCGTCCCGCCTCGTCGCCATAAGCGACCGGCGAGAATTCGGTCGGCCGCGGCGCGGTCTCCGCGTCGTTCCAGCCCATATGTTCGGGTTTGCGAGCGAAATTGAGTCGGTAATAGTCGTCAAGCAGTGTCGCGATTTCATCGGCGTGTTCGGCCCCGAATGTATCGGTAGCCCAGCGCTTCAGCCAGCCATGCTGTCCCAGTTTATACGTGCCTTCGTAATCATAGGCCAAGTCCATGAAGTAGGTGAGGCCCTTCTCGCCCGGCTTGATGTCGCCGACATTGACCACCCATATTCGTCGCGAATTGGTGACATAGGCTTTGCCCATTTGCTCGCCAATCAGCGCTGGCGGAGTAGAGTCGAGCCAGAGATAGTCGTTCGGCACGCCCCAATAAGAGATGTGGTAATAAACTCCCCCGCCGCCGGGGCGCTTCTGTTCCGCCTTGGTCGAGAGTTGGCGGATATATCCGTAATTGTCGTCGACCCATCCCAGTGTCACGTCGTCGGGCACCTTCATGCCCCTTCGATATACGTCGAGCACTTCCTTGTAGGGGACAAATACCTGCGGGACGCTGACAGGATCCCTGCCGACCTCGCGCAACAGCTCACGCTGGTTTCTGACGACCTTTTCGAGCAGCTTGACGCCGTCCACGTCCTCGCCAGCCACGGCTGCGCTGTCGTGAATGCCGCGCATGCCGACAGTATAGACGTTCTCATACTGGTGATTAGCCTTCACTCGCTCGCGCCAGTAATCCAGCACCTGCGCACCATTATTGTAGTAATTATATTCGCCACGCTGCTCGAAATTCCATTCCGCGACATTGTTGCGCAGCATCGGCTCGGCGTGGCTGGAACCCATGACAATGGCGTATCGGTCCGCCATCTCGGCATTGCCTGCCACCTGATTGAATGCCGATGCGACCTTGTGCATCGCGGGCCAGAGATAGTTGGCGCGCAGCCGCAACAGCAACTCAAAGATCTGCGCGTATGTAGTTGGCCCCATGTCAGTAGTCGGATCGATCGATCGAGCCGCCCAGGGACGAATTGACCAGTCTTCGTCGTTTATGAAAATGCCTCGATACTTCACCGATGGCGAGCCTTGTACGATCGTCTCGGTGCCGAGACTCAATGTCTCGCGGTGCGTGGGATTGACATTGGCCCACCACACCCAAGGCGATACGCCGATCCGTTCAGATAGTTTGAAGATGCCATAGGCCGTGCCGCGCCGGTCGGTGCCGGCGACTACAAGCGCGCGTGAGACGCCCGGGAACGGGTCCTTGACCAGAGTGATCAAATAAGCCTCAGCCTGATTGCCGAGCTTGTCCACCGAAATGCGCTTACTGGCGATAAGCCGATCAATCAGCAGCGAGCTGCCGATGGTGCCGGCGAGGATCGCCAGCTTTCCGCTAGGTACAGCCTCCGACACCTGCGGGCGCACACCTGAAACTCGCTCGACATCGTGGGCGAAGGCGCGCGCGGCGATCCCTACAACAGGCGCATCGCCTACGCTCACAAAGATCGTCGGTGCGACGCCGTCGGCGACCAGGTCGAAGCCGTGCGCTATGGCCGACGCCTGCTGCGCGATCGCTTGGGCCGGGATAATGCCGGGAACAGCCGCGGCAAGGCTTAAAGCGACCAGAATACGGGGCAGGGCCATTCTGCTTTCCTGATTTTATTAAGTTGTTTGCGGAGTGGCGGATTTATTTCAGGTACGGACCGTTCCTGTTCCAGCCGATTTCCGTTGCGGCCAGCGTCCAGGTCTTGCCGCGATCGTTGTTGCCTTGGAAAAACAGGAAGGTGCGATTACCGTATTGGAAGACGCCGGGATGCCCAGATTCCGACGAATTCCAGCTCCCCGGTGGGCCGTTGGCTAGCAGCGGCTTGTCTGACAGGCGTTTCCACTTGAGACCGTCGGTGCTCACTGCAACGCCGATCTGCTGCGGTTCATTGTTATAGCCTCCGGCATAGAACATATAGAGTTTGCCATTACGGCGAACGATGCTAGCGGCCTCGATGCAGTCGCGCTCCCAGGGCAACTCCGGCGCTAGGATGGGGGCATCGTTGCTGACATTCTTGAAATCTCCCTTGCCGAAGGCGGAGTTAACTGGCGCTTGGGCCACGCCGATCTTCTGGACCTTGAACGCGGGATCGCGCGTGGCGTAGTAAAGCATCAACTTGTCGCCGTGCACAAATGCTTCCGCATCGATCGCGCGGCCGATGCTCCATTTGGCCAGAGCCGGGTCTGGATGGAACACCGGATTGCCCGGGTCTCGCTCGAAGTTCAGGCCGTCGGAAGACCATGCATGATTGATCGCATCGCGCGGACCGTTGCCATAGGTCTGGTAGAACAAATGCACTTTGCCCCGGATGACGATCGCGCCGGGCGCGGCGATGCCGTTCCACTCGATCTGCTGCCTCGGGATTATCTCGCCCATCTTGGTCCATGTCTTAAGGTCGGCGCTCTCGGCAACCCCGATCGCCAAGCCTTTGGGGAAGCCCTGCACGCCCTGTGGATTCTTCTTCACAGCGGGGATGGTGTAATACATGAGGAAGCGCCCACCAAAATGAATGACGGACGGATCTTTGGCCCATGGCGTACCAAGCCGGGTGGTGTCCGTATATTTTGTGATAAGCTTGGCTTCTTTAGCCGGCGAAGCAAACGTTGAGGAATATTGTGGAAGCGCGCCCAACGGGCGTGCGGCGAACAGGGCCACTGCTAGCGTTGCGCCAATTAGGCCCGCCAGCGCTCGACTATATCCTCTTCGCATCCGATCCTCCTTGTACTGGCTAGCTCATTCTTGCTTCCAGGCGTGACTCAGCCCGGCACGGCGCGGCGCGGCGCGGAGAACCGTGCCTCCGTTCATCTTAAAGGCGAACGCGAACTCCGGCAGTATATGTCGTGTCGTCGTAACGATATTCGTTATAAAAGGCTGGCACGGCAAAGTACCCTTGATACTTGCCGCCTAGGATGTTCGTACCCCCGAGATCGAACCGCAGGCTGTCGTTCACATCCCAACTAAGGCCGAAATCGAGCCTACCGCCGGGTTTCACGTAGTTCAGCAACAATGGATTGTAGGTTGGATCGGCGGCCCTGGCGGTGTCCTCAAGCGGGCGAATTCCCAAGCCTCCAGTTTCGTCAGCGTCGTAGTACGTCGAACGGTAGGTGTAGACGAGGCGACCGGATATGCCGAATTTTTCGTACAGCAATCCTACATTGAAGTTATACTTGGAAACGCCCTGCAGCGGCATGCCTGCAAGGCGATCAGTACCCTTCACCTCAGTATCGGCGTAAGTGAAGTTGCCCATCAAACCCAGACCTGACATCGCGCCCGGGAGAAAGTCGAAGAATGCCTGTCCGCTGACTTCGACCCCCTGAAGCTCGGCCGAGCCGATATTCCGTGGGCGGCTAATTGAATAGTTGATTCCGTCAATGACCTCGTTGGCGGACGCGTTCACCACCCTATCTACGATCTCGCGCTTGTACGCCGCGATCGCCAAGAACCCGCTATGAAAATAATATTCGAGGCTGGCGTCATAACTGTCGGACTTTTGCGGGCGCAAGTCCGGATTTCCGGCAGAGCCGGTGTTCAGGAGGTTGGGGTTTGTGGACAGTGAATAGCTGAGTCCAGGGTTTAGCGAAGCGAAATCGGGCCGACGGATCGTTTTCGAATAGCTCGCCCGAAGTTGAAGGCCGCCGCCGAACTGAAGCCGTGCGCTGGCATTAGGCAGGATGTCGACATTTGCGGTGGTCGCAGAGAGAGGTCGGATGTCGGTGCGCGCCGGTTGTCCGCCTGAAGCAGGTATCGTCACCACGCTCGATCCACTGATCGTCCGCTCGGTCCGTGATGGACGCACGCCCAGTACGCCGTCCAGCGATATTGCGCCAGCGATTGGTACCTCATAGCTCAACTGCGCATATCCCGCGATGGTCTTCTCGCGGGCATAGAAGCGACGCTGCGGCTGGTAGGCAGGATCGCCGGTTGCCAGACCGTAAAAGGATCTGAGAATGTCCCGTCCTTCGTCGGATCGTAGAAAATCAGGATTCGGAACGAGCGCCCCCGCTCCATTGTTGAAGGTTGGCACACCAGGCATGCGATACAGATAGTTAGCGGGAAGACCTGAAGCAGTTACCCGGATTGCGCTTGCCTCAGTGCCCAAGCCAATTACACCTCCTGGCGCGGCTCTATTAACAACCGCCTGGTCGAACTCGGCCTCGCGGTCCGCGTAGCGATATCCCACTTGAAACTTGCTGAGCAGATTGCTTTCAATATCGAAACTGCTGTCAAGGCGCGCCTGGAAGAGATCGCCGATTGACTTGTTGAAGTTCTGATCGAGACCCTGCGCTACCACAAGGTTGGCCGCCGAAAGGTAAGGATTGCCCGGCGTCTCCACGATCGCGCCATCGCCTGTGTTTGCGATATAGTTGAAGGTGGGTATTCGCTGGCTGACGACAGCTAGGACCGTTTCAGCTTTGTACTTTGAGCGCTGGTACGAGATATCAGCCGTTGCATGGACACCATTGCGCTCGAACTTAAGGCCGAACGCCCCCAGCCACGCGTCCGTTCGATTGTCGTAGCTGTAAGTCTTCTGCTCGCTGATTGAATTGGAAATTGTTGCGGACTCTACCTGACAGAGTTCCTGAACCCTGAATCCCGGGAGAGTTGGAGGAGTGCCGCCGGGCAGGGGCGTCTGGCCGCTGTCGAGACGAGATCTGGCTGTTATGCAGTCGTCGGACAGGTTGATGTTGGAGATGCTCGTGCCCGGCACGAACAATTGACTGTTCGCCAACGACCATTGGCTCTGAGACCGATAGCCCGTGTACAGCCCCTCAAGATACACCTCAACGCTTTCCGCCGCTTGCCATTGCAGCGATGCGTTCGCTTGAGGCCGTTCGTACCAGCCGTAATCGGAGTGGCTCTCCACGACGTTAGGCAGCAAAACGCCCGGCAGGTTGTAGGGGATGCCGGTCCCCTGCGCGGCGCGACGTACCCCATCGCGAGTGCGCGGGTGATTGTAGTGCGTCTTGGACCAGTTGACGTTCACCAGCGCCCCTATCTCACCGATTCCAGTCTGCCACGTATCCGTCGCTAATAGACTGAACTGCGGATCGAACCGGCCAGACTTCAGTCCGTAATTGCCGCGCGCGTTTAGAACGATGGTCGAGCGTTTGAAGTTAAACGGCTTATTGAGTTGCAGATCGATAATGCCAGCGATGCCACCCTCGATCACATCGGCGGTATTCGATTTGATTACGTCAACCCGCGCCAGTGCGTTCGCGGGCAAGTCCTGCATTGCGAACGTGCGGCCGGTAGTCGTGATGATCTCACGTCCATTTACCGTCGTCAGAATGTCTCCAAGGCCTCGGACCCTGACATTGCCGATTTCGTTGCTTGCAGTGACGGACACCTGCACGCCGGGCACACGCTGGAGCGCGGCGGCGGTAGTAGGATCGGGGAACTTGCCAATGTCTTCCGAAACGATTGAATCAACAATCTGGGTCGCATTCTGTTTGATCTCAGCAGCACGTTCCAGGCTCTGGCGAATTCCTGTGACGACGATTTCGTCTTGAACGTTCGCGCCGACGCCCTCTTGACTTGCGTTAGCGTCGTCCTGTTGTCCGGTAGAAGTAACCTCGGAGGCGGATTCAGGCGATGCGCTCCTCTGCGCCACTGCCGAACCGGAGTATGTGAGCGCTGACATGCCTAGCAATAGCTTGAACTGCTTCTTCATCATACTCTCCCCCGCTCTGCTGACCGTCTTATGCGGTCATGATCTATCATATTTGTATTATCACGGGATGTAAAGTTCTAAGGACGGCAGGAACATCGGTGCGTCCTACAACGAACCCTCGGACTAGCTACAGCTCACCAATTCGGTTCGGCGACTATCTTTGTTTTCGTATTTAGCGGATAGATAGAGGAACCCGCAGTGCAAAGGCGGGTGCTTCTGTGCGCCGAATGGCTCAACCATCGATGTCCCTGCAGATGAGGCATGTGATGCTGAGAGCGTCCGCGCGCTGAGCAAGAAGACAGGGCGCTACTCCGAGTATCCTAGCCAACCCACCAGAAAATGGAAAACCCTGCTTTAGCTAACGGCTCTATCGCGAGCGTACCTGATCGAGCGCTTGTTCTCCAAGCGCAAGCACTTCCGCCGCCTGTCGGCCCCTATGATAAGTTGGCAGTTTCCTCATTATGGTCCATCCGCATCAATGCGTCTTTGGCTCCGCGTTTATGAGTCTACAACGTAAGCAAGCTCCGGCGTTGCAGGAGCTATTCTTTATAAAAAAGAATGTTCAAGTAAGGATTTCTTTGGCCAACTCTTGAAGCAGCGCAGCGCCCAATGGGGAGTTTCATCGGGTGGTAATCCGCTGGCGTGTCAGCATTGCCGCTGGTCACGATTCCAAGGCGAAGGAAGAACAGCCGCAAGTCATAGAGGTGATGCCGTAGGCGTTCGAAGGCCTGCTGTGCGGATTGTTGGAATCGATGCGCCCAATGATGATATGTCCATCTGAATAGCTTGTCATCGCAAATTCTGCGGATTCTGGTCGCGAGCAATGGCGGCCTAAGAGACTGCGCTGCAGGGGCGGCGCAATTTAGGGAACGGCGATTATGGTCGTTCTTAGATCCCAATGCTGCGATGTAGATTATCGACAATGGTGAGCACCTCCGGCGCACGCTCAGCAAAAGGCAGCGGCCTAATGCTTCCATTCATGATGAAGCTGCCACTGGGCAGATCGGCATCAACTGCCGCTTTCAGCAACTTTTGTGCTCCGACGCCTGGATGCTTGAAGAACAGCGGCACAAACGGGCGTAACAGCAGTGGCATTCCGGAACCCCCGGTCATCGGAGTGCGATTTGGCCCCGGACAAGTAGACACCAGGGAAACGCCTTGCTTGGCAAATTCCGGTGCCGCCGCCTTCGTCCATAGCGACAGCGCCAGTTTCGAGTTTGCATAAGGACCGAACAGCTTTTGAAATCGCGACGGATCACCAAGCGAGTGGGGTTCGAAATGCTTGACGCTTAGTAGTGCGTTGGAGGAGGTGTTTATGATCCTGCTCATCCTGCCCTTTTTAAGAAGCGGCAGCAGTTCGCGCGAGAGGATGTATGGCACCAGCACGTTCATCTCGAAGTGCAGTTCACGGCCTTGAGGCGAGTTTTCGCGCTTTTCCGTGTTAACGCCAGCATTGTTGAATAGAACGTCGATGGAAGATTCATGGCGTTTTATGTCCGCATGGAAGCGGCCTAGGTCTGCGAAGTTCGCGAGGTCGGCAAAATAGCAGCGAAGCTGACCCGCCATTCCGGCCGATTTGATGTCTTCATACTGCGGTAGAGGCGACCGCAGTAAGGCAATAACTTCCCAGCCGCCGCGTAGTAATTTTCGAGTGAGTTCGAGGCCTATGCCGCTGCGTGCGCCTGTGACGAGTGCGACGTTGACGGTCATGGACGGGCACCTTGCGGGAATGTTCGCATAGATACTAGTCTGCGATGCACGGTTCCGACCTGCAAGGACGCACTTTGAAGATATTGCAGTCACCCGAAGCGCAGTAATGGAGCATCCCGAGCTGCTCTGCAGCAGATGAACGCACTTAAGGCAGCGGACTTGGAAAATTGCAATAGATGATTCTGGGGCAGGTCATAGCAGCCTTGCCTATCCACAGCGGCAGCCAGCGCATGTCGTGAGGTTTGACCAGAGCTCTGTGCGCGAGATTACGGCAAGTGAGCGAGAAATGCGTCGCGTTTGTTCGATGATAATCTTTCACATGGACTTGACCTTCGTGTCGTGGCCGAAGGTGCCGTAACAACCAATGTGCTGAATGCCTTGAAAGATATAAATTGTGACGAGGTGCAAGGATATTTGCTCGCTCCTCCTACGGAGCCCGCTAGATTTGCGCCATGGTTAGCAGAGCAATATGCGGCTGACATTCAAGGCACACCGTACCTCAGGACGAGGCGAAGACTTGGAACATGTCATCTTGAGCCATCCGGAGCCCGCTTCGCGCCGCATGAGTTGAATTGGGTTGTCGCATTCCCTTCTTCCGGACCGACTAGATTGCCGCGAGTGCGTCCTTCCTTTGGCGCGCTCGTGGGCTTTTCTGCTATTTGAACCGTAACACGGATTGCAGAGCAGCTAGGACTTCGCCAATGCTGTTCGTCTTCTCCACACGGTCACCGACGCGGCGAACGCGGTCGCTTCGGTCGGCCCGATACCAGGGATCGTGGCCAAGCGCCGGACCCTGTCCCCGCTCCGCTGAGCGGCCAGACGCAGGTCGAGCTTGCGCAACTATGGGTGAAGCTGGAGCAGCTGCCCTGCCAGCATGGCGACGACGTTGGTCGCCTCGGTCGGCAGATCGAGCCTGGATTAGTCTTCGACGATCGCCCGGGCCATCTGCAGCCTTCGCGATCCCGGTCGGGATGGCGATGCCCAGCTCGGCGAGCGCGCTGCGCATCATGTGGACCAATTGCATGTGCTGCTTGACCAAAGGCTGCGCATGCTGTGCGGCAACAGCGCCGCTTGCTGCTCGCGTGACTTGATGGGCACGAACCGCATCGCCTGACGTGTGCCCGCTTCCCAGATCGCTTCGGCGTTGGCGGCATCGTTATAAAAAGCTCGCTGTAATAGAAAACATAATCGCCAAGACAAATGATGGCCAAGCCGAGAAAGAGCTTCCACCCGTATGTGGCAAGAAACGGCGAGCGGTGCATGATGACCTCCCTGATGGAGTGGCATCCATGGCAGATGCCAGTGCAGGGCTCAGTGGCGCGCGTTTGCGCTTGCGGCGCGTTTTCTGTGCAGAAGCTGTGCAGACCGCTGGATGTCTAGAGCCAATCCATTGCGAATCAGTGTCATTGCCTTTCGTTCAATCCGGATTCCGACCTGTTTGAAAGCGCCTCCAAAGGCTATTTCTGCTGCGAGGAGAAATCCGAGATAGTGGCGGCAAAGCTCGCCTTAGCGGCGGTAAGCTCAGTCTCCACGTGCTCATAAATCCGCAACAACGTTGTAAGCCGCCGTCTGTTCACAGGTCATATGTCAATGAGCGTCGTTCGGCCAGCACTGAACACTTCCGCCGCTCAGCTATCGACGAGCATAGCGGTTCAGGTTGCGCGTTCGCTACCGACGAGCGGAGTAGGATGATCAGCTTGGGGCGCAGTGAGGCCGTCGATCGGATCGTGACGTTCGATCGACCATTCACCGCCGACCTTCAGCGTCAGGACGTGGGTGTGGTGATCGAGGATACTGAGCCTGTGGCCGATGCTTATGTAGCTCGCACCCGTGCCGGCGAGAAGACGGTAAAGGCGCGTTTCGGTGGCGAAGTCGACCGCGCTCGTGGCCTCGTCCAGAAAGACAAAGTACGGTTTTGAGACGAGAACGCGGGCGAAAGCAATCCGCTGTTGCTCGCCTAACGACAGTACGCGCCCCCAATCCCGCACCGCTGATAGGCCGCCATGCTTATCAATGACATGGCGCAAATTCACGGCCTCTAACACTTCGTAGAGGCGCTCGTCCGTTACTTCCGGATCGTGCGGGTAAAGGAGTTGGGAGCGCAGATCGGCCAGGATCATATAAGGTCGCTGCGGCAGGAACAGGCAGTGCTCTGGCGGCGGCATCTCAAGCTGGCCATGCCCACGTGTCCATAGTCCCGCCATCGCCCTTAATAGCGAACTCTTGCCAACACCTGTCTGGCCCACGATCGCCAGATTTGTGTCGCCATCGACGCAAAGGCTGAGCGCCTTGACAAGTTGCTGTTCACCACCTGGCGTCTCCAGTGAGACGTTGTCTAGGCGGACCGTTTCGGACGTCCGGTCGATCGTCAGCCGACGGCTTGTGGGTGTCGAACGAACGGCCCGAAGCGTCTCCAAACGCTCTTGTATTTGGGCGAGCCTGACTGCGGGTGGCGCCGCTTCCGCCAATAGCGGCAGGAACCTGCTCAGTATAAGCAAGGACGACTGAAGCAAACTCACTGCTCCCGCCGCTTGCGCGATGGTGCCATAGGTCATAGTGCCCGCAACCACATGCGGCGCGAGAAACCAGTAGGGAAGATATATCCAGGCTGCGCTGAGCAGCGCTAGCACGCCGGGAATGGCAACATCTTTGTAGAAGTTCAGCCACAACTGGGTACGCGATGCGGTCATCAAGCGTTTCAGAATATGTACGCGCTCCGCCGGCTCGCCGTGATAGAAGGCGATCGCTTCGGCATTTTCGCGGACGTGAGTCAGGCCGTAGCGGAGATCGGCTTCGGCCACGGTCCATTGAAAGGCGAGCTTGATCGTGGGAATGGTAATCAGGGCGTTGAGCAACACTTGCAGCACGCCGGCCGTGAACGCCCACCACAGCAAGGTGCTGTCGATTGACATCAGGATCCCGACTGCGCTGATCACCGTTCCTGACTGGAAGAGAAAGGTGCGCGGAAACTGCGCGACGGTCGTGACGAACGGTGTGATGCTTTCCTGCAGCCGCTGGTCAGGATTATCCAGATCGTCCTTGAGAGCGATATCGTAATATGTCCGGTGTTCCAGGTAACGGTCGACCAAGTGCGTGGTCATCCAGCGCCGCCAATCCACCAAAAGCCAATTGTCGGCCACGCTCATCACCACTGGCATCAGGTTATTGAACAGCAAGAACGCAATGTACGCGAACAATGCGATCGCGAACCCGTGCTCGCTGCGCGCAATCAACTGGTCAGTCAATGTTTTGAGTTGATAGGTCTGAAGCGCGCTGATCGCCGCGCCGATCATGACTGAACTCAGCAGCAGGACAAGTAGTAACCAGGAACGCCAGGCTTCAAGCCGGCCCCAATATGGCCGAATCAGCCGCCAGATTCGGCTGAGGAGAAGACCGTTCAAACGATAGTCTCTGGAATTGGCGGTTAGTGGCTGGATGATGGCCATGCTGGGTCTGTCCGATGATCGCTGGGGTTGCCGGAAGAACGAGCGGCGGGAGGCAAATCCCCAAATTCCCTGCAGTGCGGCAATCAAGTCAGGAAGGTGTAGCCTGCAATGTGAGTGACGCGAATGCCCTGCATCTGCTCGAGTGCAGTGAGCCACTCAGCGATATGGTCGAGATCGATAGACGCGTTCAGCAACGGTGTGCCGGTGGTGTCTTTCAGCAGCACGATGTGACGACGATAGTAAGGCGTGAGCGCTGCCAACATCTGCGGCAGCGTCTTGTTGCGAAGGATCAGGCGACCGTTCGCCCAGGCGGTTTCGGCCTGAGCGTCGACGGCAGTGAGCGCGCCGAGGGCGCCGTTCACGGCGACTGACTGGCCTGGCGCTACTAGCAGTCGGCGATCGTCTCGAGAAGCCTCCACAAGTCCTTCCACGACGACCAGCCTTCCACCGTCGCCCTTTTTGGACACGTCGAACACTGTCCCGACGTCACGGAAATGCGCCTCGCCGGCATGCACGACGAAGGGCGATTCCATGTCGTGTCTCGCGCGGACCAGGATTTCACCACGCGCAAGATCGATGCGCCGCATCCCTCCGCCTATTCTCACATTCAAGGCGGTGTCACCGCTCATTACCAGCCGACTGCCATCGGACAGTGCAACGATGCGGCGCTCACCCACGGCAGTTACCTGATCGAAGCGCCCAACGGTCCAATAGTGATATCCGAACAACGCACCGATCAGAAGCGAAGCCGCGACTGGAATGTTGCGCGTGAACGCGATCATTCGCCGGCGGGACCGACTCTGCCGCTGTTGAACCATTGGAAGCGCCGTTTCCAATTGCTGCCACAATTGGCGGGCACGGTTCAGGGCGGCGAGATGATCCGGCCCTTGATCGCGCCAGCGCCGGAAATCGTCATATTCCTCGGCAGAGGCATCTCCCGAAGTCAGCCGGACGACCCAACCCATCGCCTCGTCATCCAAAGAACGGGCCTTCGCTCGGGACGCGGAATACACAAGCCTAATCATGCCGGGGAAACGATCCACACGCGAACAATCCGCATCGGTGAGGGTAGCAATCTAGCCGTTCGTGCCCATTCGTTCGCGGCAATGGCGCAATGCCCTCAATTGATATTTCTCCACCAGGCTGACGGAGATTTCGAGCTTCCGGGCGATCTCCTTATGCGAAAAACCGTGCATACGGGAGAGCAATAGTACCTGTTTGCATTTGGGCGGCAGTTCTTCCAGCGCGGCCTCGACCTGACGAAGTTCATCGCGGGAGACCGCCACGGTCTCGGGACATAACTCGACATCCTCGAACAGGACTTGCGAACCGGTCAGGATCTCGGTGCGGCGCGCCTCTACACGGCGATGGTCGATGGCAAGGTTGCCGGCCATGCGGAAAAGGTACGAGCGCGCCATCTGCGGTGTCGGGATGTCCGCGCGCACGGCGGAAAGCTTCTCGAAAACGTCGTGGCTGAGGTCAGCGGCCGTTTCGGGGTTGCCGGTGCGACGAGTCAGGTGGCGGACCAGCTCGGTACGCACGGAGGTAAAAACATGCTGCAACTCCGATAGGTTGAGCGATGCCCGGCCCCTTTCGAGAACAGGTTTGATCCCGTCAGCACTAATCGTACTCTTGCCCCGCATGTCGCGCCATCCGTTTATGGAGAATCCCTCGTGAGTCGCTACTCCAGCGCGGCCCTTCTTGCGAAGCCGCGCGTCACGTCCCTTATCTGATGACAATCCTGTTACGATTCGGCGGCATTTACAAGAATAAATTCTCAAGCTTGGCAGTCATTGAGCAATCCTGTTGCTTGCAAGGCGAAATTTTCGCAAAGGCGATCCCAATATGGATGCTGTGCGGCAGTGTCCTGCGCCTTCTTTACGCCTGAAAAAGAGAGGGGTCGCCAATGTGACCGGCCCTCTCTTTCGGTCAGCATTCAGGCGTGTTCGGAGATGAACTCCGCAAGCTTGGCTGACGTCTGTGTCCCGCCGAACCCGACATAGCGGCCCATCTCCTCACCATCCTTAAACAGGATCAGCGTTGGAATGCCCTGGATGCCGAAGCGATTCTTCAAAGCATCCTCTGCTGGCTGCTCAATGTTGACCTTAACGATATCGACCTTCCCCGCAAAGCTCGACGCAAGCGTCTCGAGCACCGGCATCATTGCCTTACACGGCCCGCACCATTCCGCCCAGAAATCGACTAGCACTGGACGTGGCGACGCCATTACTTTCGCCTCGAATGTATCGGCGGTCACATTGGCAAGATTGCCCATTGTCGTCCCTTTCTTTTGCATCGCGTGCCAGCCCGAGAATACGGGCCTGATCGGTACGCAAACGATCCGTCACAAGGCAATCCGCACCTGCGCGTGCGCCGTACGGATTCGGGCAGGCCCGCTCGTTGGAAAAATACAAGGAATTGGGAAGCGGCCTTTCGAGCGCCAAAGGAGCGAGTTTTCATGCGGGCAAGGTGGAGCAACGGATTAAAGATTGCGGGGTGCGGGCTTGCCGTGCTGCTAGTGACATCCGCGGTCTCCGCGGGCGCAGCCGGGCCGCAGGCTCCGACCATCGTGGTGACGCAGAATGATGGCATCCTACAGATCGTTGCGCATGCCGACCCGATCGTTAAAGGCGTGATGGCGCTGCTCGTGATCGCCTCGATCGCTACATGGACACTGTGGATCATGAAGGGGCGCGAATTACGTGATGCCAAGACCTGCCTGAAGAAAGATATTTGCATGATGTCCGCCGTCGGCACGCTGAAGGAGGCACGTAGCGCCAGCTATCGCGCGACTCTGGAAATGGTAGAAGTCGCGGCGACGGAGCTCCAGCGTGTCGGCCCGGCACCGACACACCGTCAAATCGAGGGCGTCGAGGAACGGGTTGCAGTGCAACTGCCCATGGTTGAGGCGCGTGCGATCCACCGGGTCCTGTGGGGGACGAGCGTGCTGGCTTCGATCGGCGCGATCTCACCATTCGTTGGGCTGGCGGGAACGGTATGGGGCATCATGAACAGCTTTATGGGTATTTCGCGGTCGCATTCGACGAGCCTCGCCGTGGTGGCGCCAGGCATCGCCGAGGCGCTGTTGGCGACCGCGATCGGCCTCGCCGCAGCAATTCCTGCGGTTCTGATCTACAACAGTCTCTCCCGCTCAATCGCGAGCTATAAGCGGCTGCTCAACGAGGTCGCAGTCCTAGCGGCTTGCCTCCTGAGTCGGGAAAGCGAACGGATCGAGGTGCAGCAGGATGCATCCGGTGCCCGGGCGCGTCCGTCGGGGCGGCCCGAGGCGGTAGTCGCGATCGCCCTCTCCACCGAAGGGCGCTGAACGATGGGCATGCGCTTGCAACATGCCGAGGAAGGCCTTGCCGAAACGCACGAAATCAACGTCACGCCGTTCATTGACGTGATGCTGGTGCTACTCGTTATATTCATGGTGACGGCGCCGCTCGCAACGGTCGACGTGCCCGTCAACCTACCGGCCTCCAATGCTGCCCAGAAACCGCCGGAAGACAAGCCCGTTTTCCTTACGCTGCAAGCCGATCTGCGCATCGCGATCGGTAATGATCGGATTGGCCGAGAACAACTTGCTTCAGTGCTCGACAGGGCAACCGCAGGCAACCGGAATGTGCAGATATTTCTGCGCGCCGACAAAAGTGTCGAATACGATCATCTTATGGATCTGCTCAATGGTTTACGCGATGCCGGATATCTCAAGGTTGCCCTTGTCGGACTTGGCTCCGGCGCCGCCGGCTAAGCCGGTGCTGTTCGTACCGGTCGAGCAACGGCAGACGCCCCGGCTGCCCGAGCCGCAACTCTGGAAGGCGGCGCTCGGCACTTCAGTGGCTGCACACCTGGCAGTCGGTGCGGCGCTGGTCTTCGGGCTGCAGCAGATCCGGCCGCCCGAGCCGACTTCGCTCAGCACTGCGATGGCCGTGCAGATTCTGCCAATGCCTTCGGCGCCCGCCGCGCCGCCGCACCAGACCCCTCCTGAGCCGGAAAAACCCAAACCAGTCGAGCAGACCAAGACCGAAAAGCTTGATCTGCCACCTATGCCCAAAGTTCCGAACGTGAAGGCCGACGTGACCATTCCACCCAAGGAGACGCCGCCCACGCCACCCAAACAACGGGCCGCGGCGCCCGCTGCAGCCCCGGCAGCGCCCGCTAAAGCAGCCGCAGCGCCAGTGCAGGGCACGCCGATACAGGGCATCGCATCAATCGAGCAGACCTATGACGCGCAGATCGTCGCCCGGCTGGAGCGTCGCAAGCGTTATCCGAGCGCCGCGATGCAGCAGCGTATGGAAGACATTGTCTATCTCCATATGGTGATCGGCCGAGATGGACACATCGTCAGTTCTGATATCGTTCGGAGTCGACGCTTCCCGGTGCTCGATGACGCCGTGCGCGAACTCGTCAAACGAGTCGATCCACTGCCCAAAATGCCGAAAGGCCTGCCGGGTGACACCTACACGGTGACGGTGCCGATCGACTTCTTCATCAACCGCGCGCGATAAGGATCAAAGAAAATCACATCCGGTTCTTACCTTGATGGCAAGCGCCTAGATTTCATGCGCAAGGTTCGCCGCCGCTATAGGTGAAGGCGAAATGAAGAATCAGATCGGCTACCTGTGCAGATGGCCAGCGTCTAGATTGCGACGGTCTGCATCACCGGCATCGGCTTGGCGCTCGCCTGCTAGAGAATGGCGGTTGCCGGTTTCGTTCGATTTCGGTTTGCCCGTTGAGCACCTACAGCGATGGGAGCCGGGGTAACGAAGGACGCTAATGAGGACTTAAGTCGAGCGACAATCGGATTTGTGTTGTTAGGCCGTGCCGCCTACTATCATCTCGTCGATGCGCACCGTGGGCTGACCGACGCCAACCTGTACCGACTGGCCAGCTTTGCCACACACGCCGTTCTCGATCGCGAGATCGCTGCCGACCATGCTGATATGCGCCAGCGCCTCATGACCCATACCGATCAGCGTTGCGCCTTGAACGGGGGCGGTGACACGGCCATCCTCGATCAGATAAGCCTCGGTTGTCGAGAAGTTGAACTGACCACTGGTGATGTCAACCTGCCCGCCTTCAAAAGCGACAGCGTAGATGCCCTTCTGCACCGATTGAAGGATCTCGGCCCGGTCGTGGACGCCGCCCTCCAGGAACGTATTGGTCATGCGTGGCATCGGCAAGTGGCGGTAGGATTCGCGGCGCGCATTGCCGGTCCGCCGCGCGTTCATCAGGCCGGCGTTCATGCGATCCTGCATCAGCCCGACCAGTCGTCCATCCTCAATCAGAACATTGCAAGCGGTCGGCGTGCCCTCGTCATCGACATGCAAAGAGCCGACGCGGCCAGGCATGGTGCCGTCGTCCACGACCGTGACGCCCGGCGCAGCGATCCGGTCGCCCATGCGTCCGGCGAATACGGATGAGCGTTTGCGGTGTGCGTCGCCTTCCAGGCCATGTCCCACTGCCTCATGCAGCAGCACGCCGGGGAAACCGGGGCCAAGCACGACCGACATCACGCCAGCCGGCGCAGGTCGCGCATCGAGGTTGACGATTGCGCGGTGAACGGCGCGGGATATCATTGCGTCAATCCGGTCATTGCCGATATCGGCCACGCCGAAGCGGCCGCCAATCGAATCGTTGCCGGTGGAACGTTTTCCTTCGCGCTCAACCTGGACGGACAGCGAGAGTTGCGTTTGCGGACGCACGTCGGCACTGAGCGCGCCGTCGCTGTCGGCGATGAGGACCGTGCGGTGGCTGACCGACAGGTTCGCCGAAACGCGCATGACCAGCGGGTCGGCGTGGCGCGCGCGGATATCGATGTCGCGCAGCAATGCAATCTTGGCGGCGGCGGGCAATGCGGTAATTGGATCAGTTGCTGGAAACAGGAAAGGCCCGGCCGCGCGGCCGACGAGATCAATACCGCCGTACATGGTAGCGTCCTGACCCTGCCGACGCATGCCGCGCACTGCATCGAGCGCGAGATCGAGCGCTTCGGCTGATATGGCACCTGAGTATGCGAAAGCGGTGCGGTCACCCTCAATACTGCGCGCGCCAACTCCCTGCATCTGTGAGAAGGCGCCCTTGGCGACCTTTCCCTCCTGCAATTGCCAGCTCTCGCTTTGCGTCGCTTCAAAATACAGATCAGCAAAGTCGCCTGAGCCGACCAGTGCCTCGACAGTGCGGCCGACTCGTCGCAGATCGACATCATTGGCATGCAGCAAGGCGTGTTCTGCGAGTGCAAGCCTGGTGTCGGCCGTGGTCATGATGCTTGTCGCCATACGATCTGTTTCCATTTGGGCGGATTCCCGGTCAGCGACCGGCAATCCGCATTGTGTCGATAAGGATGGAACCGGTGCGCGTGCCGCCGCTGCGATGCACATCCGCGCCGACATGCACAATGCCGGCCAGCATCGCGGGCAGCATACCGGCGACGGTGATATCGTCCACGGGATACACCACGGCGCCGTTCTCCACCCAAAAGCCGGCAACCGCCTTCGAATAGGCGCCAGTTACGGGATTGACGGTTCCGCCCAGCGTCTCGGTGACCCACAAACCGCGATCGAGCCGACGCAGCATCGCGCGCAGATCGTCGCCAGCTTCGGTTCCGCTGCTCTTGAGCACGAGGTTCCAAGGACCATCCGCGTTCCCGGTGAGCGGCATTTCGAGCTTGCGCGCCGAGCGCGTTGACAGGAAGTACCCCTCGATTACACCGCCGCGTACGATGGCGCGGCGCGACGCGGCAATACCCTCTCCATCGCAAACGCCGCTTGCCATTCCATAGGCTTCGGTCGGATCCTCCATGAGATCGAGGTGCGCCGCGAGCTTCTGCTGGCCGAGTGTGTCGGTTAAAAAGGTCGATTTCTGATATTGCGCCATGCCGAACAGCGCTTGCACGAGTTCAGCGACCAGCGACGACGCCACCGTTGCGTCGAGCAGTAAGGGGCAGTCGCGTGTTTCAATGCTGCGCCCGCCGAGCTTGCGTATCGCGCGATCAACCGCGGTTGCACCAATCGTACAGGGCGGCAGCAAGTCTTCGACACGCCGATCGCTCGAACTCCACGACCCCGACGCCATGCGCCCGGCACGTTCGGCGATCACCTGCGTCCCGCGGCTTTGCATAGAGGCACTGCTAGTCCGGCAGAAATCCGAGCCGATCGCCAACGCCCAGCGTCGGTCGCTACTGGAAACGTTGGCTTCGAGTATACGGACAGAGTCTTTTTGGCTGGCGATCGCGTCCCGCGTCGCCGCCTCGATGCCGCATGCGGCGTCGGCGAGCGCTGCGGCATCCATACCGCTCGGCGCATAAAGCGGTACGTCCGCCACGTCATATGCGAGCAGCGACGGATCGGCGAACTCGCTGTCGGGATCCGGCTCTACCTGCGAGGCGATGAAAACGGCGCGCTCGACCGTCGTTTTAATGGCCTCGGATGAAAACACGCCCGTGTTAGCTCGGCCGACCCGGCCATTGTCTACGATCGTGACGGTCAGCGAGTGCGATCCGTTGCGTTCCGCAGATGTAATCTCTCCGGCGGAGGCCTTCATCGCGATGCCGCCATTCTCCTGCGCAAAGGCGCTAGCCCGCCCTGCGCAGATCCGTGCAGCAAACGTGATCGCATCCTGAGCGACCTGGGCTAGCGTAGCTTCATCATGCAGCAGATACCGCGTGGGTGCGCCGGTCTCACGCGGCGGGCGCGCAGCCGCCGCGGCTTCAGAAACCACCATCCTCTTTCCAGTACGTTGTTTCGGGTCCATTGAGAACGAGTGACGCTGGTACGGTCCGCATATCGGCTGAGCGGCCCAGTTTCCGATGCGGAACCCCCAAGTCCCAGCCGTTTCAACCAGGAGACTTTTCCTTGGGGGGAACCAATGATGATACAGAACAGCTTCCGCGCCTTCGCGCTCACCGGCGTCGCCGGTCTTGCTTTGCTTTACGCGACGCCTGCCCTCGCGCAGGGCGGTCGGCATACCTTCAACGTTCCGGCTGGCACGCTCGCCAATGCGGTGGCGGCATTCAGTGCGCAATCGGGGATCAACGTCGAGGTCGCCGCGCCGGATGCCGCGACGGCACGAGTCAACGGCATCACCGGCAGTTATGCCGATCAGGAGGCGTTCTCACGCATGTTGGCCGGGACCGGGCTAAGCTGGCATTATTCGGGCGCTACCATCGTGGTCGACGGAATGGTGGCGCAGGCGCCCGCAGGTGAGCATGTGCTAAGTGCAGTGCAGGTCGAGGGTGCCGAAAGTGGCATGGCATCGCTGGATGGCTTCGGCGCAGGCGCCGGCGCGAATGGCAGCAGCGACGTCGCCGCCACCGAGGGGACGCGGAGCCTGACTACCAACGGCACCAGCGTCGCCACCAAGACGCCGACGGCGATCAAGAACACACCGCAGACCATCGCCGTCATCACCAGCGAGCAGATCAAACAGCAGAACCTGACCGACGTATATTCGGCGCTGCAGTCGACGCCTGGCATCACGCTCACCAATATCAATGGCAATGGCGGTTTACAGAACAACGTGATCCTGTCACGCGGCTTCACCGTCGACACGTTTGTCGTCGATGGTGGCGCGCCATTCAACTACCAAATCCGCGGCGGCCAGACGGTGCCAGACTTGTCCGAATACGACCGTATCGAGGTGCTCAAAGGCTCGGACGGACTATTCGGCGGCGCAAGCAACCCTGGTGGAGTCGTCAACCTGGTGCGCAAGCGTCCGCTCGATCACCGGCAGCTCACGCTAGATGGGCGGCTCGGCTCGTGGGCCGACGGGCGGGCGGAAATCGATGTAACCGGACCGATCGTCGAAGATCTTCGTGCCCGCTTCGTAGCCGCGTATCAGCGCAAGGAATTCTTCTACGATTTCGCAAAGCAGAACCTGTTTCACCTCTATGGTGTGCTGGAGCGCGATCTTGGCGACAGCACGATCATCAGGATGGGCGGTAGCTTTCATAAGGAGGACAGCAATGGCGACAACGCCTTCGGTCTGCCGCGCTATTATAACGGCGACGATATCGGTGCACCAATATCACGGAATTACTCGTTCGGATGGACCTACACGCACAATCGAAACGACGAGGAATTTGTCCAAATCGAGCATAAGTTCAGTGAAGGCTGGAATTTCAGCGGCAACGTCACCCGCACTGCGCAGAACACGAAGGCGCTACAGGCCTATTTCCAAGGTCCGGTAAGGCTAAATGGTACAGGCTTCAGCTATGGCGGCCCGCGCTATAGCGATATGCATATGAAACAGGTAACTGCCGATGGGCACCTGAACGGCGCGTTCCAGTTGCTGGGCCAAACCCAGAAGTTCTTGATCGGCGCGGATTATCAGGACTCGAAATTCTTTTACTACGGTCCCGGCCGACTGTCATCTCTCCCGTTTAGCGCCCTTAATCCCGATTTCGCGCGTTACGGCGCAAATCCTGGCATCCCCAATCCCGCCGCCGGTACGTATGACGGGCAAATTCTCACTCAGAACGCCTTCAATCACCAATGGGGCCTCTACGCCAATCTGATGCTTGAGCCGATCAAGGGTCTGCATATCAACGGTGGTTTGCGCTATAGTAATTATTATAATTCAAACTATTCATATTCGCCGATCTATTTCACATTCTTACCGGGCATTCCTTTAAGCGCTCCTCCGGTTGATACCGAAAACAAGTTCACCAATGTTCTTACGCCGACCGCCAGCATCGTCTATGAAATTTCGAAGACCTTCTCGGTCTATTTCAGCTATTCTGAAATCTACAAACAGAACGGCGCGCTCCTAACAAACGACGGCACGCTTCTGCCGCCACTGAGCGGCGTGACCATGGAAGGCGGCATCAAGGCAGCTTTCGCCGACGGCAAGCTCAACGCTTCACTCACCGGCTTTTCCGTCAAGGAGGATAACATCGCTGTTTTCGTCGGATCGGGTACCACGACGACGCAAGGCTTCTGTTGTTATGCATCGAACGCTGGTCAAACAAACACTGGTATCGAACTGCAAGTGTCGGGCGAAGTGGCGAAGGGATGGCAGGTCAATGCCGGCTACACCTATATTCATCAAGACTACAATGCCGAGTATCGCGAACTCTTTACCAGCGGGCTGCCTTTTTCGAACTCACAACAGCCTGAGCACCAGATCAAGCTTTGGAGCGCCTACACGCCAGTCTGGGAGCAGCGCTTTACACTGCTGGCCGGCCTGCGGATGGATAGCGATCGATACACTGCGGGATCAGCCTGCCTCGCCAACACCGTGGCGATAACCTGTCCTGTCCCGCTCACGCCGTTTCAGTTCACGCAGTCACTCTACGCCATCGCAGATATCGGCCTGCAGTTTCGCCCGGACGAGCGCTGGACGCTCGGCGTGAATGTCACCAACATCACCGATAAACGCTATTTCGCGACGGCAGGCTCCATTCAAAACAATAATTTCTATGGAGAGCCGCGCAAAGTGCTGTTTTCGCTGCGCGGGGTGTACTGACCCCATGCCGGCCGGCGCGCGACATAGGCACGTGCCGGCCGCCGCTCTCATATCTCGTCGCCCGGCAACGGCATGGCCGTGGTATGTTTGATCTCTTCCATCGCGAAAGCCGCCGATACATCGATCAGCCGGACCTTGGCGATGAGCTTCTTGTAGACCCGGTCATAATGCTGGATGTCGGCCACGCGCAACTTGATGAGGTAGTCGATCTCTCCCGCCATCCGGTAGAATTCAACAACTTCGGGAAGGCTGCTGACGGCTTCGGCAAATTCGGCGAGCCATTCGGCCGAATGTTCGGCAGTGCGGACGGTGACGAACACGTTCGTGCCAACGTCGAGCATCCTTGGATCGAGCAACGCTACCCGCCGTGTGATGAGACCACGATCTTCGAACTGCTTGATCCGACGCCAGCAGGCGTTGGTGGAAAGACCGACCTCCACGCCAAGATCCTGGGCGGTGCGTGTCGCATCTTCCTGCAGGATCCGCAGCAGCTTGATGTCTGCTTCATCAAATTTCATTTCGATTTCTCCCAGTCATTGCCACCGTTATCCCAAATTCCGGAACAATCAAGAGAACGCATTTTATGAATGTCACAGAATACGCAGTTTCGTCCAGTGATGATGCGGCGTGGGTGCGGCATGCCGTGGGTCAGCTCGAGGCCGATAACCGGCGGACGGCCGACACTCATCTCATCCGTCTGCCGCTGCTGCGGTTCGAAGGCATCACCCTTTACCTGAAGGATGAGTCAGTGCATCCAACGGGGAGCCTGAAGCACCGTCTCGCGCGTTCGTTGATCCTGTATGCGTTATGCAATGGCTGGATCGGCCGCGACACCGTGCTTGTCGAGGCGAGCAGCGGTTCGACCGCCGTCTCAGAGGCATATTTTGCGCGCATGATTGGCCTGCGCTTCATTGCGGTGATGCCGCGCTCCGTTTCTTGCGCAAAGATCGGCGCTATTCGCAGCCATGGGGGCGAAGTCTATTTCGTCGACAGCCCGACCGCCATCTACGCCGAGGCCGAACGGCTCGCGCGAGAGACCGAGGGCCATTATCTCGACCAGTTCACCTATGCGGAGCGCGCGACTGACTGGCGCGGCAACAACAACATCGCCGAGAGCATCTTCTCGCAGATGGCGCGGGAGCAGAATCCTGTGCCAGCATGGATCGTCTGCGGCGCAGGCACAGGCGGCACAGCAGCAACGATCGGGCGCTACATTCGCTACGCACGCCACGACACACGGCTATGCGTGGCGGACCCGGAAGGCTCGATCTTCCACCGCCATTATGGCGATCGCAGGATACGATCGCTGCCCGACGGCTGCACCTCCTGCATCGAAGGCATCGGCCGACCGCGGGTCGAGCCGTCCTTCCTGCCGCAACTGATCGACCATATGATCCCTGTTCCCGACGCCGTCAGTATCGGTGCCATGCGCGCGATCAGCGAACGCCTGGCGCGGCCTGTAGGTGGTTCGACTGGGACGAACATCGCCGCCTGCTTGCAAATTATCGCACAAATGGCTGCCCGAGGCGAAAGCGGCTCCCTCGTTACGATCTTGTGTGACAGTGGGCAGCGTTATGCCGACACGTATTTCGACGACGATTGGCTAGCCGCGCGCGGCATAGCTTGGCAACCCTATGCTGAGCGTATGTCAGCGCTGCTAGATGACCGTCCGGAGGACGATCTCTCCAGGCACATGTCGGCCTTCGCCGCTTGATCCTTGATGCAGCTTTCCCAATCCAACGCGTGCGGGCAGCACACATGCAATCTTGAACTCCGCCATTTCCGTGGACTGGCACTCAAACCTCGCTTGGCTGCCTTCCTCTGCTCAGGAGCACTTACTCAGCAGCCCTGGCGGAAACTTGGAAGTACTTAGACTTAGCTGATGTCGACGACGCGAGACAATCGTTACGCTCTAATGGTGTCAGAACGTTCTTTGATGGCTCCAAAGGATCGCTGAAGTATCTCCATCTGAAGCCTAAGCTCTACCAGGAGGGATAGAACCATGCGACGGCATCCTGGCTAAAGTTGCTCAGGCGGCCGTGGTTTCGAGCGAAGGACCCTTCGCCGGCAAGGAGGCCGCAAGCTTGCAGCTGAGTGAAGGCAAGCTGATCGCGCCAGACGGGACGGCTGAGCCGCTGGAGCAAGCTGTCAGCCGCGTTACCAAGGGGCCGCTGGAAGTTTATGCCGAGCATATCCCACAGGGCCTACCACCGGCATCGATGGAAAAGGTCTATCAGGGCTAACCGCCGATGCTGCGCGGCCAGTCGCGGGAAGGCGTGCGCGCCTATACCTTCGGCGCGCAGTTCGTCGAAGTTCGCATCCACCGCCTTACCTGTGAAATACGCGTCCCGCGTATGGTGGGTGCCTTCGCCAGCGGCACCATCGTCAATTCACTGACGGCGCACAGCCAGTATATTGGCGGGATGATTTGGGGCTTGGGCGCGGCACTGGAGGAGAAGACCGAGATCGATTTGGCCCACGCGCGATACGTCAATGACAATATCGCCGAATATCATGTGCCGGTGAACGCGGACGTGTCTCGCGTGACGTAATCATGGTGCCGGAAACCGACCGGCAGGTAAATCCGCTTGGCATCAAGGGTGTTGGCGAGATCGGCATCGTGGGTATGAACGCGGCGATCGCCAACGCTGTTTGGCACGCCACTGGGTGCCGCATCCGCAAGCTGCCGATTCGTATTGAAGATTTGCTCTGATAAACTCCGACACACAAAGCTGACAATCCGATTCTGAGAACAGAAAAATGACTGCTGGACGTCTCATAAGGGTCGGCTCTCCTTTAAAGCGTTCTTCCAGCGGCCATCATGGCCACAGGAGTTCTGTTATGGGATTATCAGAGTTTGATCCCGCCGCTCGCGAGCGGGTATCGTGGAACGCCGGGCGCAAGGTTGGTGCGAAGCGAGCGCTCAAACCCGTCAGATCTGGGCGATCCGCTTCTTTCTCGACCAACATGGGCGGGTCCGGGACCGGGCCCTCTTTGACCTCGCCATCGACAGCAAGCTGCACGGATGCGATTTGGTCAAAGTCAGGATCAGCGACATCGTTTGCGATCGGAAAATTCGAACCAGGGGGACTGTTGTTCAGCAAAAGACCGGTCGGCCAGTTCAGTTTGAACTGATGGATGATGCTCGCGCCAGCCTGCTCAAATGGCTGGAGTTGAGGAGCGGATCCCTCGAAGATTTTGTGTTCCCCAGCCGTACTGATCACGCGGCTCACATAAGTACAAGGCAATATGCTCGCCTCGTCGATGAGTGGGTCAAGGGAATCGGCCTACCCAGTGAGGATTATGGCACTCACTCTCTTCGACGCACCAAGGCATCAATCATCTACAAAGCTACCGGGAATCTCCGTGCCGTCCAGATCTTGCTTGGACATACAAAGATCGAAAGTACGATCAGATACCTTGGGGTAGATGTGGAGGATGCTTTGACGCTGGCGGAGGGCACCGAAATCTGAGATTGCCTGGCTTCTTGCCGGCGCAAGGAGCCAGGACTGGCCAATTTAAGTCTTACAGTCGGATTGTGGCTGACCCTAATTTTTGCCGTGCGTTGCTGCTGGCCGCCGATCAGGATTGGGGCGCTAGCGCGATCGGGGAATAGTCCGCAGTCGCGTCCGACGGAATCCCGGCCTCTTTCCGCTCGGAATACCGATTCACAAGCTGCGCCGCGTGCGGCCGCATAAGGACAGTGAAGCGGACCAGTTCCTCCATCACATCGACGATACGGTCGTAATAGCTCGATGCCCGCATCCGGCCGTCCTCGTCGAACTCTTTGTAGGCCATCGCCACTGACGACTGGTTGGGGATCGTGAACATCCGCGTCCAGCGGCCCAGCAGCCGTAGCGAATTGACGGCGTTGAAAGATTGAGAGCCGCCCGACACCTGCATAACCGCAAGTGTGCGTCCCTGCGTCGGCCGCATCCCGCCCATCTCAAGCGGAAGATGGTCAATCTGCATCTTCATGATGCCGCTGATTTGGCCGTGTCGTTCCGGGCTGCACCAGACCATGCCTTCCGACCAGAGAGCATGCTCGCGCAGTTCATGTACAGCCGGATGATCATCCCCCGCTACCCGATCGGGCAGCGGCAGGTCGCTCGGATCAAATATCCGTGTCTCGGCGCCGAATATTGCAGAAGGCGAGCGGCCTCCTCTATGGCGAGGCGCGAAAACGAGCGCTCCCGCAGCGAGCCGTAGAGCAGCAGAATGCGCGGAGGCGGTTGGTCCGGGCCCAGGCCGCTTGCGGGATGAGCCAGCGCGAAGGTCTTGTCCAAGGCAGGAAGATGATCGGGGGCAGCGAACTCGCGCAGTCTCATGCGGAGATACCTTTCTCATACCAGGGACGGGTCCGCTTCACCAAGGCGACGATCGAGAGCATCACCGGCACTTCGACCAGAACGCCGACGACCGTTGCCAGCGTGGCGCCGGAAGTAAGGCCAAAGAGGCTGATGGCCGCGGCCACAGCCAGTTCAAAGAAGTTGGAAGCGCAATCAAAGCCGAAGGGCCGGCAATGCACCATGCCACGCCGAAGCGGCGGCTGAGCCAGTAGGCGATGCCGGCATTAAGATAGACCTGCAACAGAATTGGAACGGCAATTAGGGCGATCACCAGCGGCTGCCGAATGATCTGTTCGCCCTGAAAGCCGAACAGCAGCACCAGCGTCAGTAGCAGGCTGGCAAGGCTGATCAGGCCTCTGGTGGACAGAAAGTGGTGGAGGCGGTTCTCACCGCCGCGAAGGAGCGCGCGGCGGAGCAACTGGGAAACCACGACCGGAACGACGATGTAGAGCCCCACCGACAGCGCCAGCGTGCTCCACGGCACGGTGACCGATGCCACGCCCAGTAGGAGCCCCACGAGCGGCGCGAAGGCAAAGACCATAATCAGGTTGTTCAATGCCACCTGGCTCAAGGTGTAATTCGGCTCACCATCGACAAGGTTGGACCAGACGAAGACCATCGCCGTGCATGGCGCGGCGGCAAGCAAGATCAGGCCTGCGATGTACGAGTTCGATGCGCCTGCCGGCAGCAGCGGCGTGAACAGATAGCCAAGGAAGAACGTGCCGAGCAGCGCCATCGAAAACGGCTTGATCGCCCAGTTCACCACGAGGGTAACGCCGATGCCGCGCCAGTGCTGCCGCAGGCTATGGAGCGCGCCGAAATCGACGCGCAACAGCATCGGGATGATCATCAGCCAGATCAGCACCGCAACCACAAGGTTGACGTTGGCGATCTCCAGCGCTGCGATCGCCTCGAAGGCACTGGGGAGCAAATGGCCGAGACCGATCCCGATGACGATGCACAGGGCCACCCACAACGAAAGATAGCGTTCGAACAGCGACATGGCGGTCAGTCCCTCCCGGTAGCAGCAGGCGCGGTCGCAGTGCCCCCGCCCAGGGCGATCTGCATGTAAACCGTATCGAGCCACCGGCCGGCTTTCCAGCCCATGCCGGTCAGGCGGCCGACCTGCGCAAAACCACAGGCGCCATGCAGCGCGACGGAAGCTGGCTCAGCGCCGCCGATAACGGCCACCATCTGCCGAAAGCCATAAGCTTCAGCGGCTTCCAGCAAGGCTTTCAGCAGTAGCTTGCCGATGCCGTCGCCGCGCCGGTCGTGCGCCACGTAGATGCTGTTCTCGCAGGCATAAGCATAGGCTGGCCGATCGCGAAACTGCATGGCGTAGCCATAGCCCACCACCTCCGATCCATCGCAGGCAACGAGGAACGGCCATTTCTGGCCGGTTACCATCTGTATCTTCTCTACGGTCTCAGCCGCAGTTGGGGGCACGACCTCGTACGAGGCCGTGCCATGTGAGACATGATGCGCGTATATCGCGGCAATCGCCTCGGCATCGTCGATCGCTGCGCTGCGAACCGAAAGGGTCATCGCCGGGTCGCTTCCACGACTTCGCCGTCTTCCTTGACGAAGGTGCTGCGCTGCTCGGTTGGGAGGAGATCCAGGACTTCTTCGGAAGGGCGACAGAGCTTCACACCCAGTGGCGATACCACTAGCGGACGGTTAATGAGGATCGGATGCTCCATCATCGCGTCGATCAGGGCCTCGTCCGTCAAACTCTCGTCACTGAGGCCGAGTTCGGCATAAGGCGTACCCTTCTCTCGCAGCAAAGCGCGTGGCGTGATACGGGCGCGCCCGATGAGTTGCACCAGCAGAGCGCGGCTCGGCGGCGTCTTCAGATACTCGACAACATGCGGCTCGATGCCCGCATTGCGGATCATGGCCAGGGCATTGCGAGAGGTCCCACAAAGCGGGTTATGGTAGATCACGATATCTGTCATTGTTGCCTCTTCAGCAGCAGGTCAGTTCGGCCAAGAGCGGCTCGCACAGTTCAGCGCGCCCCTGGCAGCAATCCTTGGCCAGATAGATCATCAGTCCGCGCAGCGCGTCGAAGTTGGCGCGCTGGATCTGCTGGCGTCCACGCTTCTCAGGAAGCACCAGCCCGGCCTTCACCATCACGGCCAGATGCGTAGAGAACGTGCTCTGGGTCAGCCCCGATGCCTCGACCAGCGCCCCGGTCGATAGGCCGTCAGGCTCATGCCGGATCAGTAGCCGAAAAGCATGGAGCCTTGTCGGATGGCCGAGGGCGGAGAGAATCGAGAGTGCTCCTTCGGTGTCCATGCATCGTGATTACCCGATGCGATTTAACTCGTCGACAAGGCATCGATAATTTCCGATGTTTAATCGTCAGGCTTAAAGGCAGCTTGGGACCAACTGCTAAATGGAAGCTGCTTCTCCGAAATGGCTCGGCGCGGGCGGTCAGAACGGAAAACGTGACTGTCCGCTCCTGGGGATCAAAAATTGCCTCTTGAACGGCCAATTTGGGTCGTTTTGTATGATCGCCAATAAAGCTAGGGTACTCCTTAAAGATTGAGATCGACGAACAATGCTGCGTGGTCGAACGCCGCCTGAGTTGCCTTCTCTAGTTCGGGGAAAATCGGCCACAGAGCCCCGTTCTTGCCGCCCCAAACACCCTTGCGGAAAGTGCCGGCATGTTCGACGCGGTCGAACAAGGCTGGCGAGAGAAGAATATAATCGATCTTGTTGCTCTTCGTACCACTGGCGTAAGTGCCCGGACGCCCATCGTTCTCGAATT
This sequence comes from Sphingobium sp. SCG-1, assembly GCF_002953135.1. NCBI lineage: Bacteria > Pseudomonadati > Pseudomonadota > Alphaproteobacteria > Sphingomonadales > Sphingobiaceae > Sphingobium > Sphingobium sp. SCG-1. Next base: position 3,976,868 of record NZ_CP026372.1, on the reverse strand, counting down.
TGGGATGGACACTGATATCTAAAAGCTCCGAGCCGTCATCAAGCAGTGGTGCCAAAGGAGCAGATCTAGGCGTGTCGTTAAAATCGCCGACGACGGCGATGTGCTTTTCCCCAGATACGCGCAGACCGTCATAGATCTCGCGGATCCGCACCGCTTGGGCGCGTCGCCTGGCGTTCGAGTCTGAAGCGACTCCATAGCCCTTGCTCTTGAGATGATTGACGAGGATGATCAGCGTTTCGCCGGACGCTAATTCGACCCTATACTCGGGGCAATCGCGGCTGAAGATCAATCCGTCTTGGTTACGATCATCGACATGGCTGCGCACCGTCGTGATCGGATGGCCGGCGCGCGTAAGCAGGCCCACATCGATACCGCGGTCGTCATTGCCGTCGATCAGCATGATATGCGCGTATGGCGTTCCGCCCACGCCGGGCAGCACCTGCTCGTTGAAGCGGCATAACGAGATGCGATGGTCAGCTTCAATCACTGCCACGATGTCAGCATCCACATCGCGGATCACGCGTGCGGTGTTCTGGGTTGCAACCTCATCGACGGCTTCGTTTCTTAATTCGAGCCAGCCGATCCAATCGTCGCGGCCCTCGGCGACGATCTCAATGCCGCCGCCGCGCGGGCGTTTCAATAGCTTGCCACGATTTTGGCGCAGGCGAACGAAGCGGCTTTCGTCGCTCCGCCCAAGGCCGAGATCAATGAGATAATCGACGACCTTCGCCTTGTCCGCTGTGCCATAAGCCGATTTGCGTAGCAGCGCGTTCAGCCCGGCATAAGCGTCGAGCAGAGGCCGACCTGCCGCCCAACGCGACGGATTGCTGCCCGGTTCATCCACCCACTGATCCTGATTGAGTGCCCGCGCACGTTCGAACAGATTCTCGACGTTGAAAGATGCGATCCGCATGTACTTTCTCCCCTCTCCGTCTGATTTGTGCTGAAGCTAAGCCGTCGCACTATCCCGAGCACAGAGGATAGAGGATAGAGGATAGAGGATAGAGGATAGAGGATAGAGGATAGAGGATAGAGGATAGAGGATAGAGGATAGAGGATAGAGGATAGAGGATAGAGGATAGAGGATAGAAGCTACGAGGGACCATTTTGTGACATTGCCCGCGGCTCGCGGGCCGCTCGCCACCCAAGCCGGCACGCCGAGAGCAATGCTGGATGATCTGTATCCCGCGGTGCGCCGCAAGGAATTCCATCTGATTTCCAGCCCATGCGCAGCGAGACCTTAAGACCTTGTGTCGTTGATATCCCTGGCACCGTCGCTGCAGCCTCTTCCTCTCGCCATGCAAATCTGCCTAGGGATCATGTTTCGAATGTTTGCAGGCCATTGACGGTCCATGAGCGGCTCTTGCCTTCAAACTAGCGGCAACTGATCTTCCGGCGACAGCACTTCACGTCAGCAAGCGCCACAAACCTATTTGTCTGGAACCACGTGGGCGTGTCTTGCAAGCCACAGCCATTTGCCGGCGTGGAGCTTATAAATATTCGTATAACGCCTTTTAAGAGGGCGGACGCCATAGTTCTTGCCAAGTTCGCTGTCCGCGGTCGGCGTGAAGATTTCGCTGCCCATGATGACCCCAACCTCGCCGGAAACAGTGACGCTTTCCACGGTGCGCTCGAAGGCTTCGGCCCCGATCTTGCCATTGCGCATCATCGTAAGAAATTGGTCGCGCGTGAGAATCCGGTTAGTGGGCGCATTTATGGTCAGATCATGGTGAGACAGAGCCTCGAGGTTGGAGACATCAGCTTTCGCCACCATCAGTTTCTGACGTCCATCCAGATCTGCCAGGGATCGTGCGTGCTCTCGCTGCTCGGCCGCAACGGATGAACTCATACAGGTCGCAGACGATACCGCCGTGATTAATAATACAATTCGGGAAAATGACTTCATATAAAGCACCAATGTCTCGAGCGACAGACAGTCTAGCGACAACAGAAATGACTTAAAGGTTCGTCCCCGCAAACTGGAGTGACAATGATCGCTATGGAATGGGACATCAAGAGGGCATGGCGGACGCCGATGCATGGCCAGCGACACTGCGTTACTATTGAACGTGGCGTACTCTTGCGCCAAGCAAGGAATGGGCCTGCAGCGGATATGTTGCTATGGTAGAAGGCATCCTATCGATAAGAGTAGATCATGCAGAGACCCGTCACCGCTATCCTCGCCTTTGCCGCGCTCGTCGCACCGTTCACAGCCCAAGCCCATCACGGATGGGCATGGACAACGGGCAAGAATATTGAAATTCCGGGGAAGATCGTCGAGGCGAAGCTCGGCAACCCTCATGGTCTCGTCACTGTCGACGTAAGGGGTGCCCGCTGGACTATCGAGGTAGGGCAGCCTTGGCGCAACGAACAGGCGGGCTTGAAAGATGCCGACTTCACCAAAGGCGCGACGATGCGCTTCGTAGGCGAACCGTCCGCGAATGCCGCCGTCAAGCGGATGAAGGCTGAGAAGATCCTGATCGGAAATCGCAGCTTCGTGCTCTACCCCGAACGGGATTGATTCCGATGCAGGACGTCTGGGTTGCTCTAGCGACGTCCGAGGTCGCCAGCGCATTGCGCCTGTCACGATGGGGTTATGCCGCCGTTAACGCTACGCATATCGCAGCACTCGGATTGCTATTTGGTTCGGTGGTCACGCTCGACCTCCGCCTGCTCGGACTTTGGCGCTCTACTGTCCTCGCTGACCTAGCGCGGCCTCTCGTCCCGATCGCCGCCGTAGGGCTCATCATTGCGGTAGCGAGCGGGCTGCTTTTGTTCGTGACGCGCTGATGAATATGCTGCACTCGGCGTTTTCAAAGTAAAGCTTGTGCTCGTCACGATCGGCACGGCTTCCGCCGTTGCGCACCATCTGTGCTTTGGCCGGACTCTGGCTGACGCGTCCCCTCGCATCTTGCGCCTTGCGGCTGTCACGTCACTTATGTGTTGGTCGGGCGCTGCTGTGCGGTCGCCTCATTGCCTTTATGGGCGGATGAGGGCGCGCCGATCTCTGAAGGCAGAAATGGTCTCTCACAAACTGGAAGGGATCATGAACAAAGATGCCGTGGCTCTTCACCTGTAGAGCGTGTTCGTCTTCATGTTCTCTTGCTTTTGCCGAAGCGCGGATGAGTTCCTGGCCCGTCCTATCCGCTGCGTCCGGTGTCAGCGTAACGGCTACTCCGTTAGGGCCATCAAGGAGAACCTTCCCCGCTTCGCAACAGCTTTCCCAGAGGTTGAATAAAGCTTTGTAGCCATCTCGATCTCCGCAGCGAGAATATGGGAACCAGGCAAAGATCCGTGTTCCGCTCCATCGTCATGTGCGCCCCCGACGACAGCGACGTTGAGGCTTCGGGCCGATGGCCCGACAGGAACCTGCTAAAGCCCGCCGTCTGCGTGTAACCTAGAATGGGAACAGGATGGTCACCGTCAGGCCGTCTTACTGCGGATGTCGATCGTCCCCTGATCTGCCGGACGGGGGAGCGGATGATGCCGTCGCAGAGGGAGCCGTCTCGCGCATTGACCATGCCGATGCCATCGTCGCAGGTTACCGCTTCGATTATGCCATCGCCCGCGGACGAAGTTCGGCAAGAACCCAGCATGATTCATGCCCCATCGCCTTCTCTTGCTGGTGCCGCCAAGCCGAAGTCGATGATCTCGAACGAAGCGACATCGGGTGCTGGGATTAGGTGCGTTGCCCTGCACTTTGTTTAACGCCCGCCAGTGATACGCATAATCATTTTCGCAAAGTCTAAGCTGTCATTCCGAACAAAATGACGATTCAGCACAAGTCATGCGATCGTAATGGATTTGGCATGATCCTGTTATATCCCTTCGCCATTGGCTGCGCTCATGCTGCAGGATAATACCCGCCCCCAAGATACGGCATGTAGCGACGCGCCGGATGCTTTCCGGCCCAACATAGTATCTTGTATCAAAAGCTTCGGTCCCGGTGGCGTGGAGCGGGTCGCACTCCGACTGACGGCAGGGTGGGAGCGCGCTGATGTCCCCGTCCAACTGCTTGTGGCGTCGCCCGATGGTCCCGTCGCGCCTCAACCGGGTTCGGCGTGCCATCGCATTCTGCCGCCCTGTTTCATGATCGGCCGTCGCTGGCCTCTACTTCGTCTGACGGCCAGCGTGCTTGCTGAATGCCGGAACGAGCGGCGGGGGACGATCCTGTTCTGTCCGGGCAATAGCTACACCGTCGTAGCGGTCATGGTGAAGATCGCCCTTGGTCGTCGCTGTCCGCCCATCGTGGCCAAGATCAGCAACGACCTTCGCCGCGACGATATGCCGCGTTTCTGGCGTCGACTTTACCGTCAATGGCTGCGGATTCAGGGACGCGCTATAAACCACTTCGCCGTCCTCTCCACTCCGATGGCCGATGAAGTCGCCGAACTCATGGGAGTGCCACGAGAGCGCATACATGTGGTACCCAATCCCGTGTTGTCGGACGCGGATCTCGACACCTACGAAGCCCCTCGGGTTTTGCGTGCGGGGCGTAAGTTCGTAGCGGTAGGGCGGCTTGAGCCACAGAAGAATTATCGCCTGATGCTGGAGGCATTCGCACGCGGGAGCGAAGATGCAGACCGGCTGACCATCTATGGCGACGGGCGGGAGCGCCTTGCCCTCGAACGGATCGTCGGCGCGTTGGATCTGGCGCAAAAGGTCAATCTCGCCGGGTTTTCCAGCGACATGCGCGCAGAACTGCGCCGCTATAATATCCTTTTGCTGACGTCTCGCTTTGAGGGGCAACCTGGCGCGGTGGTCGAGGCCCTTTGCATGGGGTTAGGGATCATCGCGACGCGGTGCTGTAGCGGCATGCCTGAACTCTTGGACGACGGGGCGCTAGGAACGCTGATCGACCGAGACGATTTGGACGGACTGGCAGATGCAATAGCGTCAGCAAAACCTGGTAAGCAGGACATAGGCCGCGCCCGGTCGAAAGCGCGCAACTTCACGATAGAAGCGGCGGTGCCGGCCTACGCCCATCTCTTTGCAAAGGTGCTTGCGGCAAACCCATATGCGTCGAGGGCAACCGCACACTCGTCATTCCCGCGAAGCTGGAAAAGGGTTAAGCAGATATGATCGCTGCGGACATGGCGGCTGTGCGTTCCCCGCAGGGCGCGCGGGGCCTGATCGACACGCCTTCCATACGCAAGTTGCTCGATCCTGCCCCGCTGGTGCGGTCGGAGAGGAACTGGACAGCCTGGTTCGGACCGGTCATCTCCTTGGCGCTCCTCGCCGCTATTTTCCTTCAGATCGGTGCGTTTGATTTCGCTACGTTGCTCGGGCTGGTGCCAAGGACGCCCTTATTCTGGATGTTGTTCGGCATCACATACAGCCTGACGCCCGTCTTTGATTGGATGATATTCCATCGATTGTGGTCGATTCCTGCAAGTGGCCTCGGCCCCTTGTTCCGCAAAAGGCTCAGCAACGAACTTCTGCTAGGCTATCTGGGTGACGTCTATTTCTACGCCTGGGCGCGCAGCAACGTCCGCATGGCGGGATCGCCCTTCGGCGCAGTGAAGGATTCGGCCCTATTGTCGGGCATCATGGGCAACGTCGTCACGTTGGCAATGCTGGGCCTGACGTTTCCCCTGCTTTCCTCGCTCCGCCTCACCATAGATAGCCGGACACTAGGCGCGTCGCTCGCCATCCTGCTGGCACTGTCGATCCTGCCCATGATGCTGGCCCGCCGCCTGTTCAGTATTCCGCCTGCACAGCGCCGGATGGTCGCCGCCGTTCACTTCGCGCGAATCCTGATCAACGTGTTACTTTACGCCTGGCTTTGGCATCTGATGTTGCCCGATGTGGCGCTCAGCTGGTGGGTGATGCTCTCGACCGTCCGTTTAGTGCTCTCTCGCTTGCCGCTTGTGCCTAACAAGGACGTGCTCTTCGCTGGGGCCGCCACATTCCTCGTGGGACGCGAAGGGCAGATCGGCGAGGTCATGGCCGTGCTGGCCAGCCTGTTGCTAGCTACGCACTTGGCCGTTGGACTGTTGCTTGGGGCCAGCGGAATCATCAGGAAAAGGAGAAGCCAGTGACCGCATCTATTGCTGTTATAGCGATCGGCGCCCTGCTTGCCGCCGCCGCCATGTCCTCCACGCCCAATCTGGGCAAGGCAGAAGCGCAATGCCGCGCTTCGGAAAGCGGCCCTGCCTTTATTGTCGATATCGTCGGCTTGAAAGATCGTCAGGGTAATCTGAAACTGGAAGTATACCCTTCCACCGACGGAGACTTCCTTCAGGATGACAACATCCTGCTGTCTCAGGGAAAGATCTTTCGCCGGATCGAGATTGTGGTGCCCAAAACCACCCCGGCGCAGATTTGCGTCCGGGTGCCGCGGCCGGGCCGCTATTCGGTGATGGTGCTGCATGATCGCGACGCCAATCACAAGTTTGGCCTCTCGGTGGATGGCGTCGGCTTCGGAAGTAATCCGAGGCTTGGATTGGGCAAGCCCAAAGCAATAGCCGCTTCGCTTGTCGCAGGCGCAAGCATTACGCGAGAACGTATCGTGATGAACTATCGTCGAAGTCTCCTTTCCTTCGGCCCCGTGGCGCAGCGCTGAGCCATGCTGATCGTAGACGTGTGCGCATTCTACTCGGACCGGGGTGGCGGAGTTAAAACCTATGTCCGGCACAAGATGCTTGCCGGGCCGAAACGAGGACATGAGATCGTCATAGTCGTGCCGGCGCGGGAGGCGGGACATGAGCGGATCAACGAGCATGCCCGGATTGAATATGTGCCAGGTCGCCGCTTCCCGCTCGACGGACGGTATCACTATTTCCATGACGAGCGCGCGTTGCACAAGCGTCTGGATGCGCTGCGTCCTGATCTTGTCGAGGCATCGACGCCATGGGCTTGCGCATCGATGGTCGCCAATTGGCGAGGCGGGGCGCCGCGTAGCCTTATCATGCATGCCGATCCACTCGGCAATTACGCATACCGCTGGTTTCGGGGGGTCGCTCCGCGTGATGTCATCGACCGCAGCTTCGACTGGTTCTGGCGGCATCTGCGCCGGATGGACGCTCGCTTCGACCATATAGTCTGCGCGAGCGATGAACTGGCAGCGCGACTGAAGGCGGGCGGCCTTCGCCAGGTCGTGACCAATCGCATGGGCGTTCAGCCCGGCATCTTCTCGCCCGCGCATCGGGATGACGATCTGCGCCGGCGTCTGCTGAATTGGTGCGACCTGCCGACGGACGCCTTGCTGCTGCTGGGCGCTGGTCGCCATGCACCGGAAAAGCGGTGGCCCATGATCATCGAGGCTGTAACGGCATCCGGCTTCGACCGACCCGTCGGCCTCGTCATAGCTGGAGACGGGCGTGCACGCGCCAGCGTTCAGCGCGCTGCGGCGGGCAATCCCCATGTGCGGTTGATGGCGCCGGTAACCGATCGCCCCGCGTTCGCAGCATTGCTGGCAAGCGCCGACGCGTTGGTCCACGGCAGCGAGTCAGAAACCTTCTGCATGATTGCGGCCGAAGCGCGCGCCAGCGGTGTCCCGATGTTGCTGCCCGACGGTGGTGCGGCAGCCGATCACCTCGTGTCCGACGCAGGCTATCACTATGGCGCTGCCGACAGCGGTTCCCTTGCACGCGCGATCGGCCAATTTCTAGAAGATGGAACGAAAGAGCATCTGAATGTCGCCCGTGCGGCCGCTTCGAACACGCGTACGATGGACGCACATTTTGCCGACCTCTTCGCGCTTTATGAGCAGCATGACGTACAGGCCGCCTTTGCTGCGTGACAGCCGGGCGTCACTTCCATGACTACTGCGACTTCGAACTTTAACGCGGAAGCATCCTAACCGACACCGTCGCGACCCATTGGATTGCTATAGGCCCGTCAAACGGGGGGCCGCTGACATGTACAAACTTTTTCGCGCGCTGGCGTTGTTAAGCCTGCTGGCTTCTGGTGCCTCGGGGGCCGGCATCCCGGGGCACCCAGCGGCACCTGTTCCGAAAGCCCACGAAGCGCCCGAAGACAACTCGCTCCTCTCGGTAATGACATATAATATTGCCGGATTGCCATGGCCGGTCGCGACAGGGCGCACAGAAGCGCTCAACCGCATCGCGGATCGCCTGCGTGCAATGCGCCAGGAAGGGAGGCAGCCTCATATCATCCTGTTGCAGGAAGCCTTCACAGCGGTGGCGCAACGGATCGCAGTCAACGCCGGTTATGCTTACGTTGCATCAGGACCCGACACTGCGTTTGTCAATCGAGTCGCACCTGGTTCCGGGGATATCGCCTTCCTCCATCAACGCCGCTGGGAGAGGGGTGAGGGCATCGACAAGATGGCGGGCAGCGGCGTTCTGATCCTGTCCGATTATCCGATCGAAGGTGTAGACCGGATCGCGTTCCCGATTTCGCCTGTGCAGGGTTCGACTGCCTGGCCAACAAGGGTGCGCTGATCGCAAGAGTGAAAGTGCCCGGCATGACCACGCCGGTCAGCATCATCAACACGCACCTCAATGCGCGAAAGGCGGCTGGCGTATCCATCAAGCGATCGCAGCGGGCGTTCGCCCGGCAAATGGACATCCTTGCTCGTCTCATCCCCGTAAAGTCCCCGCCAGCGCGCCGGTGATTTTCGGCGGGGACATGAACATCGGCAGCGATACTCGTCGCAACGCGAGTTTCTTCAGCGCGTTCTCCAGAGTGCGGCTAGCCTTTGTTACGCCTGCAAACAGCGGCGGCCATGTCGCTTTAGCGAAGGTTGCGAATGTCGCGACCAAGGTACGCGCGACGCGGAGCGATCTTGCAATGGCGATGCAGCGCCGCAAGGATTGGCTGTTTGCCCGAGACGTACTCGAGGTGCCTATGGAGGTTGCGCGGGCACACGTACCTTTCGGCGCGGAGGCGGACGGCGGATCGCTTTCCGATCATTTCGGCTATGTGATCAACTACGCGCCATCGTCCATATCGCGAAGGCAGGTCACGCAGGTTCGCCTTGGAAGGACTCAGCGGGAGGGGGGAGGATGATCGTGCGGACGCTCTTATTTGCTGCCGCCATTCTAAGCGCGACCGCCGGACGGGGCTATGCGCAGACTGTCGAGCTGGAGCAGGGGATTCGCTTTTCGCTGAAACCATCACGCATGCGGCTGACATTGATCGAGGGGCAATCAAGAGCGTCGCTACGGATGGTCTCGCTCGGCAATGGTCCCGCCTACGATCGGCCTTCGGATGTGCAGCTTCTCGTGCAGCGTCAGACAAGACCGTTTGCGCCAGACGGCCTTCAACGCGTGGATCAAGATGCCGCATTCGGAACTACCCTGCTATCCACCTCGCCGCGCAGTCGTATGACTCGGTTCCTTGTCCAGGACACCCTGTCTTTGAACGACAATGTCACGGCCACGCTGGGCTGGCAGGGCATCAAGGTCAGCAACCGCAATGCCAATGTCACGGTCGGTGCCAGCAAGGAACCGTTGCGCGCACGTGACTGGTTCCTGCCTCATGCCGGTGTCCGACTAAGGTCGAGTCTAACGCTTGGGTTGTCGGTCAGCTACGACGAGACGCTGCGCGCCTATGGCGACACAGGCCTGGTTGGGCCGCTTGGATTGTCACGGGACAATTTTCTGGCTTTGCGGCGCGCCCTTCGACCCGAGACGCGTCGCCGCCTCAGCATGAGTGCGGACTGGGTTCCCGATCCGGGCCTGAAGCTGGTACTGACGGCCTATACCGGGAAGCTGGATGACCAACTCTCCTTCGTGCGGGGCGGCTACTTGCCTCTTAACGTCGGCTCTGCGGCCTTAAGCGGGGGTGTCGTGTCTGGAACACACCGGCTCTCCCCTAACCTGTCTTATAGCCTTCGTTACAGCGCTTTTGCCGCGCGTACCGATGATGGCACGACCTTACGGGAAAACTCGATCTCGTTCGAGGCTAGCTGGGCAAAAGGTCCACTACGCGCAACATTGCGTGCGGTGGACAGCAGTGCCCCGGCGCTGGCCGCTGCACGGTCCCCACCCCTTAGAATCGAGGCAGGACTTGATTACTCAGCCGCCATTCTACGCGGCCGTCCGTTGCACTTTTCCCTGCGTCTCACTGATCCTGACCGCCTCATGAGCACTTCCTTCGTTCAAGATCAGACGCCGCGTGCTTTCGGGGCGTTGGATCAGACGCCGGCTGTGATGATGAGTGCTGCGGTCAATTGGTGAACGCCAGGTCATGATTTCGCTTTTTGCACCGCGCTTGACGCGATTGCCGATCCAGGCGCCCTGGCCCCCTATGGGTTACGCCTCGGCATGGCTATGCCTTGCGGTTCTTCTGGTCATGGCGAGCCTTTTCACGAACATCGATCACGACGAAGGACAGTATGTCGCTGCCGTCGCGCTGATGCGCGATGGACTGCCTTACCGCAACTTCGCCTATTTGCAGACGCCACTCCAGCCCCTGCTCTTCGCGCCACTGGCGTGGATATGCGAAGGCTGGCTGTTTCCGGCCCTTCGAGCCTTGAACGCCCTGCTGAGCGCAGGCGCTTCGCAAATAAATGCGTCGCGGCGAGCCGCTACATTTGCTGCGTTCTGCCTCGCCTCCAGCCACATGCTGCTGTTCGCAGCCACTGCCGCGCGCAACGACGCATTGCCGCTTTTCCTGCATGTCGCCGGCTTATGGCTGTTCCTTTCATCATTGCGCGAAGGCGCTGGCGAGAGTGGCATCAAAGCGGTGATGGCGGGACTGGCGCTGGGCGCAGCGGCGTCGGCTAAGATAAGCTATGGCTTGCCTGCCGTCGCGATCGGAATTTTTGCGCTAACACACTGGCGTACATTGCGCCCATCGAACGTGGCGATGCTCGCCTTGGGAGGCGTGCTTGGCGGCACGCCCACCTTTTGGCTCTGGGCGCTGGCACCGGAGGCTGCCCGCTTCGGCATCTTTGACTACAGCCTGAAGGCACCGTTCGAATGGCGGATGCTAAATGGTCAGAGCTTCATGTTCGGGACGCAACTCAGCCTCCTGCGGCTGCTGAGATTCCTCGGGCAGGGGGGCGGACTGATCGCTCTGCTAGCTGTCGCTCTCATGGGTGAGGCGCCGCCCAGTGCTTCCCGAAGGGCCTCTACGCAGGCAGATGCAGTTGCTGGATGTGGTAATTGTAGCTGGACTGCTGGCGGCGTGGCTCCCAAGGCCGATCTACGTCCAATATGTCGGACCTATGCTTCCCGCGCTTTTTCTGAGGTTCGCTGTTTTGGCGGATCGGCGCCACTGGAGGCGGATGCCACCTGCCGGTCTCCTCCTCCTGTTCATGATAGCCGGTCTATCACAGACCGCGTCGGACATCGTGCGCAATATCAAGTCGAGGCAAAGTCCGGTACTTGCAGCAAGAGATGATGCGCGTCGGGTTGGACAGCTGGTGCGTGAGAGCGGCGTTCGGGGGTTTATCGCAACACTGTCACCGGAGCATGTCGTGGACAGCGGGATCCGGCTCGATCCGCGTTTCGCTACAGGCGTTCTTCTGTTTCGGACACAATCCGTCATGACGCAGGATGAAGCGAACAAGTTCCATGCGCTGACCACAAGCGGCGCTTCGGTAGGGCTGGACGCCGCGCCACCTTCGGCTATTTTGGTAGGACCGGAAAGCAAGAGTACGCCTGCTGCTCCCGACGGCCTTGATTCCAGCCTGATCCTGTGGGCGAAGCGGCATGGCTATCCGGACGTCACGTTGCCAGCTACGAACGCGCAACTCTACTTGCGACCTTCCAAAAGAGCGGGACGTCTAATTTACACTGAGCTGTAACAGACGCCATATGTCTGTAGCAGTTAGAGATCATGGTGACCTGATAATAAATTCGATCTTGGAACTACCGCCAGAATTTTTTAACATCGATCAAATCTGCATGCGCCTCGGCTGCTGCTCGCAACAGCTTTGGCATTTTGCCCGAGGCAGTCAAAGCACCAGCTTCTACATTGTCTTCCAGGCCGAGTCCGCGGATGACCTCCGGCCCGGTCACAAGATCGTTCGAGGCGCCAAGATCACGCTGCAGTCTCTGCAGATCCGAGAGGAATTTCGCATAGCGGCGACGCTGTCGTTTTTCGGGAAACAGTGAAACGAAGAACTCCGCAGAATAACGCAGCTTCTTGGCAGCCTTGCGCACCTCATGACGCGGCTCGGCCTCCAGCTTTTCAAGGTTCGCGCCGCGTTTCTTCAGCCGCCTGCGTAAGCGGTCCAATGAATCGGCGGCGAACCGCTCAGCAGGCACGGCCCGCAACTCTTTAGTATCGATGCTTACGAGCCAATCGCCCAGTGCGAGCCACTCTACCAGGTTCAGCATCAGGTCGCGCACCCGCTGCGAGTTTAGAGCCGCTTCTACATTGCCGTAGGCAAGACTCCGTGCTGTCTCAAGACGGTCGTGTAGAGCACCGGGCCTTGCTTTCTCGACCAGCACGTCCAAGTCACGCGCTTCGCCCAATGTCTTCGCCAACCATCGCAGTTCGTTGCGAAAATGATTAGCGCTAGTGGCATCCAGCAGAACGCGGAAAATTGTGAACGCGGACCTGAGACGCCGGATCGCGACTCTGGCCTGATGCAATGCGTCTGGCACGCGACGTTCCAGCAGCAGCGCCTCATTCAGTCGATAATGCCGCAGACAACTGTGTGCGATGTGGTAAAATGCGTCTTGAGTTGACATGCCAAGGGCGAGTTCCACGGGCTCCGCCTTGAACACGGATAGCGGCGGCGCGAGCAAGCGGTAACCGCGCTCGGACTTGCTGAACACGCCAATGCGCGCGGGCGCGATGGCATCGATCTTACGCGCAAGAGCAAATAGTGCACTTGGCTGACCGCTTTTCATTTCAAGCTCGACTTCGCATATCGGCGTTTGCCGATCACCTACCGCCACGACCCCGCGATCCAGCACGAGTTCGATGCTTGCGTTCGCGTCGGCAATCATCCAAATACGGCGTACCACGTTCACTTCGAACACTGGCGCAATGCTGTTTGCATGTTCGCCAAGGATCGACTGAATGGGTGTTCTGGCGTCCAGAACCGGAGCATCGTTGGAAACTGGCATTTCCCACTCGGGCCGCGCGAACAATCCTCCGCCTTTGGCATTGTCCGCTTTAACTGTCTGGACCCGCTTGCGGCCGGAGCGCCGGATGCGGAGCGACAAGCCATTACGAAACAGCATGGTGTCAGCTGTGTCGAAATAAATCGAACGTTGAGTTGCCTTTGCCGCATCTCCCTCCAGCAGCGTAGATGCCTCCAGAAAGGCCGCAGCCTCGGGCGTCAGCTCAAGCTTGAGTTCAACTTCCTCAACCAAGACAGCACCTTTTCGTTTTCGGGGCGGGAGCGACCTAGCACCTAATATGCCAGCAATGGAAGGCAATCAACGCGGCGCATCTAATGTTGTGCCGTTCAGCCCTGCATGAACATAAGGCCGGTGCAGGCGGTGAACGTTGTTCAAATAATTGAACGAGGCAGGGAAGCGCAAGAAATCACGACATTCGAGATATGCTTCAAAGGCGTGAGCCGACGTTTTGAACTCAGTTAAGCTCGCTAGTATCCAGATTCTTCCAGAGGGGCGGCCCGACCGAGCAGCGAACACGCCATATTCCTCCCTGCGTGCGTTGCTTACTCAATGCGCATGCTGCTGGACCTGCAAGCCCACAAATGCGCCATTCAGAGGGAGATGGCCGATATGGTTGTGCTGCCTACCGTCTATCCAAGGTAACAAAATGAGACCGTTGCCGGGCCAGCGGTTTGAGGTTTTTGATCAGGCGAAACTTAAATCGCCCATAGGATTGCGCTCGACTTGGGCCGTAGCGGGCGCTGTTTAAGAACGTTCGGGTGGTCACGATACTGCAGCGAAGCTGACACCGCGTCGTCATCGACCCTCAGTAGAGGGGCGCTGTTCATGATGGGGGCACCAATGAAGTCAGCAACTCGCGGCACAATCGCTCTTATGGCGTGCGGCATATGGTATACGTCATTGCTTGCGCCGAAAGCGATAGCGCAGGAAGCACATCCCCAGGATGCCGCGCCGAGTGAAAGCGAGGAGATGTCTGGCGAGAGCATCGTCGTCACCGGCCAGCGTGAGGCGCAGCGCGCCGCCCGCGCGGTAAAGCGCGAGGCGTTCGTGGTCTCCGACGTGATCTCGTCTGATGATATTGGCAAGTTGCCCGATCACAACACTGCCGCAGCGCTGCGGCGCATTCCAGGTGTCTCGGTGCAGGAAGACCAAGGCGAGCCGCGCTTCCCCGTGCTCCGCGGCCTGTCTTCCACCTACAATCGTACGACGGTCGACGGTGCCATCGTCTCGGGTGTGGACGAGAGCGGACGCACGGTGCCGCTCGACATCGTCCCATCAGTTATGGCGGGCCGCATCGAAGTGATCAAGACGGTGACGCCCGAGAACGATGCCAACGCAATCGGCGGGATCATCAACATCGAGACCCGCTCCGCCTTCGATGCAAAACGGGACTTCTTCTTCAACGGTATCGCTTCCTACGGCATCTATGAGCAGCACGGCGACGTGCGCAACAAGAAGCCTTCGATGCGCTTCGCCTTCGCGAGCGGCCGCCGCTTTGGCGGGGATGACGAATGGGGCGTGGTGATCGGCGGGAGCTTCGAGCAACTCGACTACGACATTCCGCAGATCGAGGTCGCCACCCCATCGGTGCGTGAATACACCGCTGCGGGGGCACCGGTAAACTCGGGCGATCCGCGCGGAAACGGGATCCAGGTCCCGACGCAATTGCGCCTGTTCTGGTACAACAACACTAAACAGCGTGCTGGCGCCAACGCCAAAATCGAGTATCGAGGCGACACCTTTAGCTTTGGAGCGAGCGGCATCTTCGCCCGGACCGAGGATGACGAGGAGCGTATCGAGTTTCGCACCGAGCCGCTCACGTCGGGCGCTTTTGGAACCGTTCGGAACCAGACGGCGACCAGTGGCAGCTTCACAGGCGGGCGCAACATCATCCAGCTCAACCAGCCGATCACCAAGCGCCGCATCATCATCGGCCGTACGGAGGTCGAATGGAAGCCTACCGAGCAGTTGACGATTGATGGTGACGCGATCTACTCGCAGGGGCGGCTGCGCGTGCCCAATGACTCGATCGAGTTCCGCACCCGCGATGCGCAGGCCGGCAACTATGCCTTCGGTTACGATACTTCGAAATTCTATCCCGTGTTCACTCCGCTTAATCCGCTGGCGAACCGCGATCCGGCCAACTTCTTCCTTCAGCAACAGCGCAGTCAGGAGTTGCGCACGCTGGAAAAAAGCGGTCAATTCCGCCTGAACGCCGCTTGGAGCAATGGCGACGCCCTGAAGCTGAAGGCCGGCGGCGTCTACCGCACCACCCAGCGCACCTTCAGCAACCGGCAGACCGATTACACTGCCGGCACTGGCTTTACCTACGCGCTCGACGCGATCGATGTGCCCGGTCCGGACAAGCTCATTCGCGATCAGTACGCGCTGACCCCGCGCATCGGCGTGCACGAGTACCAGAACTTCTTCGACACCAACCAGGGCCGCTTCGTCACCACCGTCCGCCCCGATAGCGGTGCGTACCAGGTTGAGGAGGATGTCTATGCAGGCTATCTGCAGGGCAGCGTCAAGTTCGGCGACCTGACGTTACTCGGCGGCCTTCGCTACGAACATACTAAGATCGGTTCGACGGGCATCCGCACGCAGGGCAGCACGCTGCACCCGGTCGAGACGGGCGGAAGTTACAGCAACTGGCTTCCGGGCGTTCACCTGCGCTGGGACGTGAACCCCGACTTCGTAGTCCGGGCCGCCTGGACCAACACGATCGGCCGCCCCGATTATGGCTCGATCGCGGCCTCGCAGAACCTCACCTTCGATGGCAGCCAAGCGCGCCTGGCGCGCGGCAATCCCGGCCTCAAGCCACGCAAGAGCGAGGGTTTCGACTTGAGCTTCGAAGCCTATCCGACTGACGGCCTGGTCTCCATCGCAGCGTTCTCGAAGTCGATCAAGGACGAGATCTTCTCGCTCACCGGTGTCGAGACACTGGACATCGGCCGGGGTGCCGAGCAAGTAATCGTTACCACCCCGCAGAATGCCGAAACAGCGCGTATCCGCGGCATTGAACTCTCTGCGCAGCAGGCGCTCACCTTCCTGCCCGGCGCGCTCAGCGGCTTCGGCGTAAGCGGTAACGTGACGCTCATCGACTCCAAGTTCACCTTCCTGACTTCGATCGGACCGCGCAGGACTGGCCTCTTCCTCCAGCCGGACGTGACCGCCAACGCCTCGATCTACTACCAGCGCGGCAAGTTCGAAGGTCGTGTTTCGTACAACTATATCGGTGGCTTCCTCGAGACGATCAACGACACCATTCCCGACGCTGACCAATATTGGAAAGGCCGAACCACTTTCGATGCCAACATTAGCTATCGCATCACGCCGGAATTGATGCTCTACGCCGAAGGGCAGAACCTGTCGGACGCTGGGCGGCGTGAGGTGGTCGGCCCTAACCAGGACTACCTGCAGGAATCGGCGGAATATGGCCGAACCTTCTTTTTCGGCGCCACAGTAAGCTTCTGACGATGCTTGCCTTCCTCCTCGCCCTGGCGGCGACAGCAGCGGTTCCCGCCAATGACGGCGCCACCGAGACTCTGCGCCGCATCCCGGCCGTCGAGGCCCGTCAAGGCGTCGCGGTGGGTCAGCACGACGTCTACGCGGTCGCCAATTACCGGATCGCGCGTTATGACAAGCGCACCGGCGAGAAGCGCGCCAGTTGGGAGGGCGATCCGCAGCGTTTTCCCCACATCAACAGCTGCGCACTGATCGCCCGCGAATTGGTCTGCGCTGCATCCAATTTCCCGCAAGTGCCTCAGGCGAGTTCGGTAGAATTTTTCGATCCAAAGACGCTGACGCACAAGCGCTCGATCTCGCTAGGCATGGGCATTGGCTCGCTAACGTGGGTAGACCGGCGCGGTGGCGCGTGGTGGGCGATGTTCGCCAATTACGACGCGAAGGGCGGCGAGCCAATGCGCGACCATCGGTACACGCAGCTTGTCCGCTTCGATGACTGCTGGCGGCGTACCGAAGGCTGGGCCCTGCCGCGCGCTATCCTCGACCGCATCGCCCCGATGAGCATCTCTGGCGGGGGATGGGGTCCAGACGGTCGGCTTTATTTGAGCGGACATGACCTACCGGAACTTTACGCTGTGACCCTGCCCAAGGGTGGCGCTACACTGGATTATGCTGGCACTTACACGATGGCCGCGGAGGGGCAGGCGATCGACTGGGATGAGAGTAATCTCGGCATTTTCTGGGGTATTGCCCGTAGAGGTGGCGAGATGATTGAAATGCGTCTGCCGGGAAGCCGGTAAATGCAAAAGGTCGTGACGGAGACATTTCTTCCCTCGTCTTACTGATGACGAACTTCGTACCACGACACCGTCCACTTTCCATTTAGTGATGTATGATCAGCCTTATGTTTTGGCGCGAGCCGTCCTGAGATTGTCGCTCAGCGCACACCGGTCTCGACACATGTGAAATTCGTTACGTCCGGTTCCGACTTAACGGATCGTTTTCGCGCCGGTGTCAGCGCGGTCGGGCTTGGGCGGAGGATAACAGGCAGGTAATATTTCACTCATCTCGCTTGCATCGTTCGACGGCAGGTTGGACATAAGCCAATGCTGAAAACTTCGCTTGAGACGTGGATTGCGCTTACTGCCGCAACTGGCCGCCACATGTTTGTCACGGATCGCCTTTAGCAAGCGTCGAAACACATCCTGGGGGCCGAGTCGATGAATGCAACGATCGCAATGAACGGATCGGGCGCCCGTCCTGATCTGGACAAGGGGCTCGGCGCTGCGGGCATGATCGGCTTTGCAGCGGCGATCATCGCCGCAGTGGGATACGTCGCCTACAGCATCTACGCCGACGCGACGGCAGTCGGTGTGCACGCCACGACCTACCTCCCCTTCATCCTGTTGTTCATTGCGTTGTTGATCGCACTCGGCTTCGAATTCGTGAACGGTTTCCACGATACGGCCAACGCAGTCGCGACCGTCATCTACACCAACGCCATGCCCGCCAACATCGCGGTGGTCTGGTCGGGCTTCTTCAACTTCCTCGGCGTGTTGCTTTCCACCGGAGCGGTCGCATTCGGCATCGTCTCGCTGCTCCCCGTCGAACTGATATTGCAGGTTGGCTCTAATGCCGGCTTTGCCATGGTGTTTGCGCTGCTGATCGCGGCAATATTATGGAACCTGGTGACCTGGTGGCTGGGCATCCCGTCCTCCAGTTCGCACACGCTGATCGGATCGATCATTGGCGTGGGCGTCGCCAATGCGATGATGCATGGCAAGAGTGGGACGGCGGGCGTTGACTGGGGGAAGGCCACCGAGATCGGCCAGGCATTGCTGATATCGCCCGCGATTGGCTTCGGCGTCGCTGCGCTGCTGTTCCTCGCGATGAAGCTGCTGATCCGCAACAAGGCGCTGTATGAAGAACCCAAGAATGGCGTGCCGCCGCCGACCTGGATTCGTGCGCTGCTGATCTTCACCTGCACGGGCGTCAGCTTTGCCCATGGATCGAATGATGGGCAGAAGGGCATGGGTCTCATCATGCTGATCCTGATCGGCACGGTGCCCACAGCCTATGCGCTGAACCGCGCCGTGCCTGCGCAATATACGGCCGAATTCCACGCCAATTCCATCGCAGCGGCAGGCGCGCTGGGCCAGAATGGTCCTGCTGGGGAGACTCCGGTTCAAGCCCGCGCGAAAGTCACGACCTACATCGCCGAAAAGCGTTTCGCGCCCGACTCTGCCCGCTCTGTCGGTTCTGGTCACTGACGTGGATCGTCAGGTTAGCGAATATGGCTCCCTGGCGCAGGTGCCGGCAGCCGCAGTGGGTAATATCCGTAACGATATGTATCTCGCCTCCGAGGCAATCAAGCGGTTGGGCAAGGAGAAGGCGGCTGGCCTGTCGGAAGCCCAGACCAAGGCGCTCGACACGTACAAGGGTTCGCTCGACGCAGGTACGCGCTTCATCCCGACCTGGGTGAAGGTCGCAGTAGCCTTTGCGCTGGGGCTTGGCACAATGGTCGGGTGGAAGCGCATCGTCGTCACTGTCGGCGAAAAGATCGGGAAAACGCACCTGACCTACGCGCAGGGCGCGGCCGCAGAGCTGGTGGCGATGGGCACGATCTTCGGTGCGGACCATCTGGGCCTGCCGGTCTCGACAACGCATGTCCTCTCGTCCGGTGTCGCGGGCACGATGGCGGCTAACGGCTCGGGATTGCAGATGAGCACGATCCGCAACATGCTGATGGCATGGGTGCTGACCTTGCCCGTGTCGATCCTGCTGGCGGGCCTGCTCTACATGCTCTTCTCCAAGATCTTCTGATCTAAGGATCGGATTACGGCCGCCTCCGAAGAACCCGTCTTTCAAACCCCCATGCCCCTTACAGGCATGGGGCCGGGGCTCATCTGGGGCCTCGACTTCACTGCCGAAGGTGCGCAGCCGGTCCAGCATTGCGATAGCGCGCTCGCCGGGCAGTTCCGCTGGCTGCACCTTAATCTCGCCGATCATGGCACGCGGCGCTGGATTGAGACTGCCGACATACTGCCGGTGGCGGTGCGTGAGTTGTTGCTTTCGACCGATACGCATCAGCGCGCGCTGGTCGATGGCGGTGCGGTTGGCTGCGTACTGCACGACTTCGAGCGTGATTTCGATGTTGCGGACACCGCGCGCGTCGGTGCGCTGAGGATTGCGCTCACGGCAACGCTGATGCTCACCACGCGTCTGCATCCCCTGCGCTCGGCAGATATCGCGCGGCACCGGCTGGAGCGCGAGGCGGCGGGTATCGGCCCAGCACAGGCGCTCGAACTGCTGGTCGGCGCGATTAGCGAAAATGTGGCGGATATCAGCCGCACGCTGGGCGCCGACGTACAGCGTGCCGAAGACGCCTTCTTGGAAGGACACCATCCACCCGCAGCGCGCGATCTGATCGGGATCAGGCGGCGGTCCGCGCAACTTCACAGACTGCTCATGGGGATGCGCGGCGTGCTGCAACGACTGGAACAGGACGAAGACCTGCCCGAGCCATTGCTGCCGGTGGTGGAGAAACTGGCGCAGCGGCTGCAATCAATCGATGCCGACATATTGGGCGTGCAGGGCGAGCTGCGCCTCCTGCGCGACGAACTCGATACGCAGGAGGCGCAACGCACCAATCAGAACCTCTACATCCTGTCGATCGTCACTGCGCTGATGCTACCTGCAACACTGGTCACGGGCATCTTCGGGATGAATACCGGCGGCCTGCCTTTCGCGGATGGGCCGTGGGGGACTTTGCACGCCACGATCCTGGCCGTGGCCGCCGCTGGCGCGACCTACCTCCTTTTGCGCTGGATGGGCTTCATGCGGCGATAGGACCGGCCTGCCGACGGCTTCGAACGATCAAAACTGATCCGGCACATACATATCCTGCGGCACCGGATTGCGAAAATAGTCGGCATGGCGTTCACGATCGGGCAGTGTCACCGGCGGCTTTGGCACGTCCTCATAGGGTATCTGCGCCAGCAGATGGGTGATGCAGTTGAGGCGAGCGCGCTTCTTGTCCACGGCTTCGACCACCCATCACGGCGCTTCGGGAATGTGCGTGCGGTCCAGCATCGCTTCCTTGGCGCGTGTGTAATCCTCCCAACGGCGGCGCGATTCGACGTCCATCGGCGACAGCTTCCACTGCTTGAGCGGGTCGTGGATGCGCATGTTGAAGCGGAATTGCTGCTCATCATCGGTGATCGAGAACCAGTATTTGATGAGGATGATGCCCGAGCGGACCAGCATACGCTCGAATTCCGGCACGGACCGGAAGAACTCCTCGACATCATCCTCCGAACAGAAGCCCATCACACGTTCCACGCCCGCGCGATTGTACCAGCTTCGGTCGAACAGCACGATTTCACCCGCGGCGGGCAAGTGCTGTGCGTAACGCTGGAAATACCATTGCGTCCGCTCGCGCTCGTTAGGCGCGGGTAGCGCCGCGACGCGGCGAACGCGGGGGTTAAGCCGCTGCGTGATGCGCTTGATGGCGCCGCCCTTGCCAGCGGAATCGCGGCCCTCGAACAGCACCACGACCTTCAGCCCCTTATGCTGTACCCAATCTTGCAATCGCACCAGCTCATGCTGCAAGCGGAACAGCTCACGGAAGTAGGTGCGGCGCTCCAGTTGCTCGCGCTCGGGATGATCGCTGAGGTCGGCCAGCACGTCTTCCAACCGGCTTTCGTCGATCTCCATCTCCAACTCTTCATCGAAGCTGTCGGCGATCTCCTGCTTGATCCGGTCCATGTCGAAAGCGGGCTGAGGAAAGACGGGCGCATCCATGCTGGCGGAACCTTGCTCAGGTGGCGGAAAAAGCAGAGTGACAGCCTGCCGTGACATTATGTTGACGCTTTCCGCCGCGGGGCGATCGCAGGCAATGGTCAAAAATATGCAAGAGCGCCGTGTTGTTAAAAATGTGAAGGTTGCGTCCGTCGCTTCAACCCTCCAGGGGAGGCAGCAGGAACCGTTTTTCTAAAACCCTTTCCGCGCTATTGCTGGTGACAGCGTCCATTGCAACAAGCGGCGCGGCGGTCTGCGCCTAGTCCGACACCTTCTCTTGGCCGGAGTCCAACTCCCACACCTACCGGACGCGCCTTTTGGCTGTCCGTTAGATTTCGCCTATGGCGGCGTGATGGCCAATCTGCGCATTTGCATTCTGCCAAGTCGGATTGTCCGTGCCCGACCTTCAGCTCCAGCCGTAGCAGCCTCTTTGTCAAAGACGCCAGTGAATGCGGTTCCCGCTTTCGACGGGTCGAAGCTGAGCGGCTTCCTGATAGCGACGCCAAAAAAGGAGCCGTGCGCACGCCTCGGGAAATTGGTTCCGAGGATGGACCTATAAGTCCGCGGCGGCTAATTTCGGTAGCGGGAAATATTGCAATACTGTGCCCACGGCTTGATTGAAACGGCGCGTGGAGGGATGCCGTGCCGACCAGGCCCTTGTTTTTTATGACCCTCTGACGATATCTAGGAACTGGCCAAAACGCGCCTACATCGATTGAGCTTGCGCCGACAGCGCCTGGAATGTTGCTGGATCCGACCCGCGTCGGAGGCGACCACGACCGCATTCTGATGAATGTCATCAGCACCGAAATGCCGCTCGCTTCATCGCGCGTCTGCTGAGCCAGGGTTTTTACTTCATAAGCTACAACGGCAAGCCTTTGCCTAGCTCTCCAACTCGCGCGGCTTCCATCGTGACATTGAAAGCCAGCATCGTAGTGGTCTGGGCAACATTGTCGATCAATGAGACGACGTCGGCGATCCTGGGGCCGCGCTGTTGAGCAAGTGCGTTTGAACATCACTCTGTTCTGCCCTGGTCGCCACGTCCCGTATCGCAGCTCCGCTCTGGCCAACTGATGTTCGACGGAGCGCGCCGTTTCTGCCAGATTCTTGCCGCGGCTGGTGACTTTGTAAGTCTTGAAATGAAATCAGCGCGTCTTGGTGAGCGGCGTGCACGCCACCAGGACGCGCGTGATGTTATTAATATGCGGCTGACAGCGTCAGGAACCATTGGCGCGGTGCAATTGGATATGCCGAATAGCTGTTGGTCGCCGATCCGATCGAGAGGGTGGAAATGCCCTTTTTGTCCGTCAGGTTCGTCACGTTGAGCGCCAGTTCCACCTTGCGCAAAGGCAGCACGCCGTCTGGCACACGTCCAGCAACCCGCAGCGAAGTCAGGAAATAGGACTTCACGCTGGCATCGTTGGTGAAGGTGCTGAAGCGTCGACCGACATAGTCACCGATTAGCTGAACCTCGAACGGATCGACCGACAAGGTGGCGACCGTCTTGTTCATCCATTTGGGCGTACCTGGCAACTGCTTGCCACAAGTGGGCACGATACCACCGACAACGAGATAGCCGCCGATACAGGTGTCGCTCGCCGCGCCGATACCAAGAGCGGTGGACGTGTAGTCGTTCTGATATTTCGAAAGGTTGTAGGAGATCGCATTATAGAGCGAGAAGGTCTGCCCCACGCGAAGAGTGAATGCCGCATCGACGCCATCGGTCTTGACGTCGCCGACATTGACCAGCGTCGAGGTGCCACCGGTGATGCCGCTGCCAGCGATGCCGCCCGGGTTCGTCGGGATGGCGAGCAGGCGGTTCTTGAACTCGACATGATAATAGTTGACTTGCGCGTCGAAGCCGATGCCGCCGCCGAAGGTGCGGCGGGTGCGCAGGCCGGCTTCATAGGTCCAGCTGCTCTCCGGCTTGCCTTCGTCGGCAAACGCGTCGAACGCCGCCTGACTCCCCGTGAACCAGGGGCCGCCGCCGCCCGCCAGATAAGCCTGATACTGCCGCAGATTTTTCTGGACGTTGAAATAGACCTGCTCATGGCCGTTGAAGTCGTAAGTCGCGCCGATCGCCGGCAGGAACCAGCGCTTTGTGTTGATCTTCCCTTCCGGCAGCGCCGTCGTTCCGCCGAGCGATCCGACGCGAGGCTGCACAGGATAGCGACCGTCCGCCCACTGGGCGCTCGTCTTGAAACCTGCCTGGACAAGCAACTTCTGCGTCACTTGCCAAGTGTCCTGAATGTGAAGCTGTAGATTGTTGATCTTCGCTTCACCCTGATATTGGGTGAACAGCGGGTCGGCGACGTCGAGCGGCCGGATATAGGGTGTGCTCGACTGCGGATTGGCGACGTCGACGCCATACCAGCGCCGCCACTGCGTCGTGCTGTTATGCTCGAACCATCCGCCAAGCTCGATCTTGTGCGTTCCAATATCTATGCTCAGTGCCGAGATTACGCCACCGCGATCGATGCGGTATTCAGTCGTGCGGGTGATCAGCCCCGATCCGCCGGTCGCGGCCACCAGTGCTGCACCGGCCGCAGTCGCCTGCGCGGAAGTCAGCGCGGTGCAGGCTGCGGGCCTGATGCCATTATTGTTGGCAGTGAAGCGGCAATTGGCCGGCAGGGTGGCATAAGCGGGATCGAGATAGGCCTGCGCGGTAGTGATCGACTGGCCAAGCGGGCCGGCGACGACGCCCGCTCCGTCATTATGATGATAATAGCCAGTCGTCGACCAGTTGATGTTGTCCGATATACGCGCATCATAGCGGAGATAGCCGAGGTAATCGGTGCGCTGCGCGTCTGAATAATAGTTGCGGTAATTGCTGCCTTCGGCTGTGGGCGAATTGCCCGCCCCGCTCAGATAGGATGTCCGGTAGGCATCAAAATCCGGGTAGAAGAAGGGCTTGGTATAGGGCGTGTAAAGCTGCACCGGTGTGGCGGTGCCGCCCGCAGACGGCTTGAAGAAGACGGTAGCGTCCTCATTCGGCTGCGTCATGTCATTATAGTCGAAGAACAGCGTGATCTTGCCAATGTCACTATCGTGCACGAACTTGGCATTCGCCTGCCAACCGCCCTGTTTGCCGTTGAAATCCCAGGCGCGGGCACGCTGGCGTGCGGCGGAGATATAGGCGGAATTTGCATCGCCGGGACCGAATTTGCCGCTGTCGATGCGGACATAGGTGCGCGACGTGCTGTAGCTGCCGACTGTCTGTGCCGCCTGTATACCTAGCGTGTCCAGCGGATCTGACGAGTAGGTCTCGACCGTTCCGCCCAGATTGCTGTTCGATGCAGTCGCAAGATCACCTGCGCCGGTCGAAACCACTACGCGTCCGACATTCTCCGAAATCACTGCGCGCTGCGGGGAGAGGCCATTATAATTGCCATAGCTCTGGTCGCCTAGCGGGATGCCGTCCATTGTGTAGCCGAGTTGGTTACCGGCAAAGCCATGGATGAAGATCTGGGCGTTCTGCTCATTATAGCCCCATGGGTCGGCGGTGATATACAGCACGCCGGGAAGAGTCTGGATCGCCTTCAGCGGCGAGACACCGGGCAGGATTTTCTGCATTTCGCTCTGGGGAAGCGCTGTCGCAGAGCGTGTCGTCTTTGCGGTAACAATGATCGACGAGGCACCATCGGCGGCGATGCTATTCGCGTCAGCATCGGGAGATTGTGCGAAAGCAGGACCGGCGGTCAGGAGCGCGCTGGACAGCGCGAGAAAGCTTGAAGTGAAACGGATCAAGGTAGCCCCCATGTAGCAACATTGCTGCGATGCAGCGCGGTCGCTATGCGGACGAAATATGCCATTTCCGCGAAGTTTCTGTTGCGTTGCGATGACAGGGGCAATGCAATGGTCAATATTGCCGCGGTCTTGATCACACGGAGGTTCATCAAGCATGGAAAGCCTCGACAACGTCCCCGGGTAAGCAGACAGTCCGCTGCCGAAAATTGCAAGTTGAGTGCTAAGGGTCTGGCTTGGGTCGGAGTTCCCTCATGGACGGCCAAGATTGACAGTGCCGCCCTGCACCCACTCCCGGCATTGTTGGCCCGGGAAGCCAATGCCGGGAGTGGGTGTTGGGCGGTACATTGTCACATATTGGCTGCGGTGGGTCGCACGATCACTTCGTTGATATCGACGCCGTCGGGCTGCTCAAGCGCAAAGCGGATCGCCCGGGCAATGGCGTCCGGCGTGAGAGACTTCTGCCGCCACTCCGTCAGCGCTGCGGCCGTCGCGGTATCGGTGATGTCGTTGCCCAGTTCGGTTGCCGTCACGCCAGGCGAAATGAGTGTGGAGCGGATGTCGTCATGCTCCTGCCGCAACCCTTCTGTGATCGCGCGGACGGCATATTTGGTGCCGCAATAGACCGCTGCGGTCGGCAGCACGATGTGCGCAGCCACCGAGGCGACGTTGACGATATGCCCGTTCTTCTGGGTGATGAAGCGCGGCAACACTGCAGCGATGCCGTTGAGGACGCCGTGAATGTTCACGTCGATCATCCGTTTCCATTCATCGCGCTTGAGTGCTGCCAGCGGCGATAGCGGCATCAGGCCCGCATTGTTCACCAGCACGTCGACCCGCCCGAACCGTGCTTCCGCCGCATCGACAAAGGCGTCAAAGTCAATCGGGTCGGTCACGTCCAGCTTGCGCCCTGCGACGTGCTCGCCCAGCTCGTCCGCCAGCGCCTCCAACCGGTCGGCGCGGCGCGCGCCTATGAACAGTTGCATGCCCGCCGCTGCCAATTCGCGCACCGTGGCTTCGCCGATACCGCTTGAGGCGCCGGTGATGAGCACAACCTTATTTGCAAATCCCGTCATGATCGTTCCTTTCCATTGGATGACGGGCCTCAAATGGCGCATTCGCATAAGTAACCGGTAGAGCGATAATCCAAAGGCCTTGCATGATCCTCCAGAATTGGGTTGGCGAGCTTGCAAGTCCGGCCGTAATCGTCAATCAGCATAGCATGGAAAAGATCGCCGAACTTGCGCAGGTCATTGACCGTCACATTGCAAAATCGGGCATTTCGCCTACAGCGATGCCCCGTTTGTCACTGATCCGCGCCGCCCAGCCCAGCATACCGACGCCTGCCGTTTATGAGGCATCACTTTGCCTGATCGCCCAGGGATCGAAGCGGGTTTCGCTTGGAGAGCACAGCGTCGTCTATGATGCCTCTCGCTATCTGCTCGTCTCGGTAGACCTGCCGCTCGTTGGCCATATCCTCGAAGCGAGCGCACAAACGCCGTACCTGTGCTGCAAGATCGATCTCGACCAAGCTGCGCTTGCCGAGCTGATCGCCGCACAGGGCGGCGGCGTGCCACATGGTGACCGTCCGGTTCTTGCAGTCTATCCCAGCGATCCCGATTTAATCGACGCCGCGTGCCGTCTGGTCAAGCTGCTGGATCGGCAGGAGAGCATCGCCACGCTTGCGCCCCTTATCGAACGGGAAATCCTGTACCGCCTGCTAACCGGCCCACATGGCGCGGTGCTGCGGCACATCGCGACGGCAGGCAGCCACCTGAACCAGGTAACACGCGCCATCGCCGCGATCCGCAAGCGCTACGACACTCAGCTTCGCATCGAAGATGTTGCCGCCGAGGCCGGCATGAGCGCATCGTCGCTTCACGCCCATTTCAAGGCCGTGACGCGGATGACACCTCTGGACTATCAGAAGCAGCTTCGTCTGCAGGAGGCGAGGCGGCTGATGCTGACGGACGGCGCCAGTGCAGGATCGGCCGGCTTCGCAGTGGGATATGAAAGCCCTTCGCAGTTCAGCCGTGAGTATCGTCGGCTATTCGGTGCCCCGCCACGCCAGGATATTGAGCGCATGCAAGCCGCGCCGGTTACCAGGATCGCGCTCTGAAAGGCTTTGAGTTTTTCGACACGTCGGCAAAGCGGCTCGTCCGCACTTGGGGATAGAAAATCGGTCTCTGAGCGGCAAAGAAGGGTCGCATGCGACCGTTAGCTATGGTGCCGGCGCACTGCGTGAGAACTTGATGAGGGACGGGGCAGCTATTCGCACCTACGTCCTAATAGAGAAATTCCGGAAGTGCCAAAACTTCCTTGTGCTAGAGACTGCAAAGTAACGCTGGCTTCTCAAGATTTCCAAGCTCCGGCTCAAGACGCTGCACCGCATCCCATGAAAGCCAACGTAAAGTGTGGGACGTATTGTGGTCGCCCCACGTTGTAGGCGATCAGAAACTGTAGAAATTAGCAATTTTCTGCTTGACGCTGGTGACCCCTACGGGAATCGAACCCGTGTTTCAGCCGTGAGAGGGCCGCGTCCTAACCGCTAGACGAAGGGGCCGATGCTGAGCCTGAAGCCGTGCAAGGCCAGACGCATGGTGGCATGATGCTGCCAGCGTCCTGTTATTTGCGCCTCTACTCCGAATTGCCGGATGGAGGCAAGCGCTTCGTGGAATATATAAGGTTTACGTAAAGGCTTAAAAGCGGTGGCCATAAAGCGGCCACATGGCGGCATGACGTGACGCTCATTTGCGCGCCTTCGCTCAGCGACTCTGCTTGTCCTTCTTCGCGGTCAATGCTGCCAAAGCTGCGAACGGCCCGGCCTGATCCTCAGTCAGTACGCCGCGTTCGCGCAACCAGTTATCAGCGTTCGGCGCACGGGGGTAGGGTTCTACCGACAAGGCCAACGTTTGCGCCACGGCCTCTCCAATGTCGATCGCGCCGCCTTCGTAGAATTGAACGTCGCATTCCTCTTCGGAAAGCTCGAACTCCTCGTCCTGCGACACATCGCCTTCCTGCTCGAACCGAATCGCGAAGGGCACGTCGACAGTCTCTGCCACCGGTTCGAACGTCGCTACGCAGTGTTGCGCCAATGCCGCGCGAAGCTGGCCCCGGGCCACAGGGCTGCCATTCTCTTCGGTCAAGGTATAGTCGGCGTCCAGCCGATCGATCGAAGCGAAACCGAAACGCTTTGCGAGCGCTGCGCATTCTTCGGCAATGGCGGCGATATGCGCGCCCGCTGCGTTGCTGACGGCCTGATCCAGCCGAAGGACTCGCGAAAATTCGGGAGCGGGCGTCGTCATCGCGGCATCCGGCCGGCAAGAATGTCGATGGCGGAGGCGTCACCCAACGATATCCAGAATCGCTGAAGCGCATCTTTCACATGCGCCAGTGCAGCGGGGGAGGGTGAAGCGCCTCGATAGAGGTTGCGCACCAGCGCACCGTCTAAATCGCCGCTCGCCTTCAGCCCGTCGCGATACGCGCTCAACCGTCCGCCCAAGGCGCTCATCATCTTGCCGATATGCTTGCCCACGATCATATCGCCGATGCCGATCTGCCGCAGTTGTCCATCCATGTCGTTGATGAAGAGTTCGGTCAGCCAAACGCTTTGTTGCCGCGCCGCATCGTCGCCCTCCAGCCGCAGCAGCACCGCGCAAAGAACTGCGGCGATCATGTCGAAACGCCCGTCCAGCGTATCGGGTACATTCCCTTTCGCATACCAATGCGGCTCCCGACCCTTTGCGACGATCGCGGCGTAGAGCGGGGTCATCTCCGCACGGGGATCGGTGCGGTTGAAGAAGGAGGGGAACAGGCGGTCAAGGACGGACATGGATGAAATGGACCAGCATCTAAAAGGGGCGAACCGGATGGCTTCGGCGCCCGGTTTGCGGTCGCCTGTCGCAGCGGCCTTGTCTGCCGACGCGCATTTCCATATTGATTGCCAACTCGCGCAATGCAATGGCCAACATCAGGCAATTGCATTGCTGCTCTATATGTCGTTTCGCGGCCCGTTGCCGCCAGGAGAATTTCATGCGTGATACCCGACCCGGCCCTGCACGTTTCCTGGGCCGCGTTCCGTTGGTGATCGGCGCACTGGCGCTGACGCTCGGCGCGTCAGGCTGCGCCCGCATCCGCACGCATCAGGGCTATCAGGTCGACAAGCTGCTGGTCGACTCGGTGCAGCCGGGCATCGACAATCGCGCATCGGTGGAGGCGACGCTCGGCCGTCCGACCTTCATGTCGCAATTCGGTCAGGCCGACTGGTACTATGTATCGCGCGATATGCGGCAACTGGCATTCGCTTCGCCCAAGCCTGTCGATCAGACAGTGCTGCGCGTGCGCTTCGATACGGCGGGCAACGTCGTCGCAGTGGACCGCACCGGCCTCGATCAGGTTGCCCGCATTTCGCCCAGCGGCGATAAGACGCCGACCTTAGGGCGCAATCGTAGCCTGTTTGATGAGATTTTCGGCAACATCGGCGCGGTGGGTGCGGGCGGCGCGCCCGGCGGGGCATCGGGTCCAGGTCCGAACGGCACCTGATCTGCAAAAAAGGGACCGGCTGGCGGGGTTTGCCAACGGTCAGGGGCCTCGGTGATCCTAATTCAGGGCGTCGCCTCAATTGGAGTCGGATCGGCCGATTTCTCCTCAATCTGGAACCAGGGCAGGGCGTGGTGCACCACCCACCCTATGCTCATCGCGTAGAGCACAGTGCCGACCCCTACGGTTCCGCCAAGCATCCAGCCGACTGCCAGCACGGCAATCTCGATGGATGTGCGAACAGTCTTTACCGGCCATCCGGTGCGTTGGCACAGCCCCGTCATCAGCCCGTCGCGCGGACCGGGGCCAAGGCCAGCGCCGATATATGCGCCGCCCGCAATGCCGTTGCCGACAATGCCAAGGCCAAGGAACAGGAACCGCACTGGATAGCCTTCCGGGACAGGGAGGATATGCAACGAGAGATCGACGACGGTTCCGATCACGATGATGTTCAACATCGTACCCACGCCGGGCCACTGTCGTAGCGGTATCCAAAGCAACAGCACGATCAGTCCGACCAGATTGACTGTCATGCCGAAGCTCAATCCGAGCATGGGCGCAACGCCTTGATGCAGCACGTCCCATGGATCGAGACCGAGGTTTGCGCGCAGCATCAGCGCCATGGAAAAGCCGTAGAGGCTAAGACCCCAGGCGAGTTGGAACAGGCGGCGTGGCATCATCATGAAAGAACCACTGGAGCATAGTGGCCTTGAATGTTAGAGCCACTTGTGATTTCTTGGCATCATGACCATGACGTCATCATTGAACCAATCCACCTTAGGTGCAGCGTCGCTGGTCCGTCACCTCGGCAAGTGGCGCAGCGCCAATGGCAGCGACCCCGCGTATCGCCAGCTTGCGCGTGCGCTGAAGCTGCTCATCATGGACGGTCGTGTGCCTCTAAGCGTGAGAGTTCCGGGTGAGCGGGAACTGGCGCAAGCGCTTGGCATCAGCCGCACGACTGTCGCCGCTGCCTTCAATCAGTTGCGGGACGAAAACTATCTGGCGAGCCGTCAGGGTTCGGGCACTGTCACGCGCGTGCCGGGCGGCAATCGCGTCGGCATAGAAGCGGAAGCTGAAGGTGACGAAGAAGGCGTAATCGACTGGACAGCGGCGGCACTGCCTGCACCTGCGGGCATGTGGCAGGCCTATGAAGTGGCGCTGTCGCAACTCCCGACCTGGCTTTCGCGCATCGGTTATGAGGGGTCAGGCATTCCATGCCTGCGTGAGGCCATTGCGGCAGACTATACGCGTCGTGGTTGCCCGACGCGGCCGGAGCAGATCCTCGTCACCAGTGGTGCACAGCATGGACTGACGCTTGTCCTGCAATTGCTGGCTGGGCCGGGGGACCGGATCGTTGTGGATCATCCCACCTTCCACAATGCGCTGTCTGCCATTGCGCGGAACAATTGCCGCGCCGTCCCCGTCGGACTGCCGGCAGAAGGGTGGGACATAGATGCGATGCAGGCGGCGTTGCGGCAAACGTCTCCGCGATTTGCCTACATCATCGCCGACTATCACAATCCCACTGGCCGCCACATGGATGCGGCGACGCGCCGAGCGTTGGTCGATGCTGCGGTTCGCACTCGTACTCCATTGCTTATCGACGAAACGATGGCGGGCACCGGTCTTGACGCGGACCTGTTCGACATTGGCCCACCGCCCGTCGCTACCTATGATCCGGGTGGGGCGGTCATCAGCCTTGGCTCCGTCAGCAAGCGTTACTGGGGCGGGATGCGTATAGGCTGGATTCGTACGGACGAGCAGACCATCGCGTCGCTCGCCCGCATTCGATCGACCATCGACATGGCGACACCCGTCGTCGAGCAATTAGCGGCTACGGCGCTATTGGACGGCAGCGTTCCGGTCGAAAGCGTGCGGCGCGCGGAAATCCGCGATGCGCGCGATCGCCTCGTCACGCTGCTGGCGGACCGACTTCCCGACTGGCATGTGCCCTTGCCGGAGGGCGGCCTGAGCGTATGGGCGGAGATGCCGCGCCCGGAAGCATCAGCGCTCGCCGCCATGGCGCAGGCGCACGGGTTGCGCGTCGCGCCGGGGCCGCGCTTCGGCATTGATGGCGCGTTCGAGCGTTTCGTACGCTTGCCCTTCACACTGCCGCCCGCTGAGATGGATCGCGCCGTCGACCGGCTGGCAACCGCTGCGGAACGCCTGCTCTCCCGCGTCCGCCCGATGGCCGCGTTTTCGCCCCATTGGGCATTAGAAGCTGAACGCGTCATCTGACCGCCTCACGCAAAAGGGCGCCACAGCCATGCCGCGACGCCCTTCTTCATCAACCGTTTCTGGAGATCAGGCGGCTTTCGCTGCCTTGTCCGCCTTGTAGCGCGCAATCGCTTCCAGCGTGATCTGCCGCGCATCGTCCGCGCCGCCCCAGGTCCCGACGCGCACCCACTTCTGCTTTTCGAGATCCTTATAGTGCGTGAAGAAATGCTCGATCTGCTGCAGGATGATTTCCGGCAAGTCGTCACGCTCGCCGACGTCGGAATAATAAGGGAACGTCGCGTCGACCGGCACGCAGACCAGCTTTTCGTCGCCGCCCGCTTCGTCTTCCAGGTTCAGCACTGCGATCGGCCGGGCGCGCACAACGCAGCCCGGAACGAAGGGCGAGCGTGCGATCACCAGCGCGTCCAGCGGATCGCCATCAGGTGAAAGCGTGTGCGGCACGAAGCCATAATTGGCGGGATAGCGCATCGGCGTATGCAGAATGCGATCAACGAACAGGGCGCCCGATGCCTTGTCGAATTCATACTTCACCGGCTCGCCGCCCACAGGCACTTCGATGATGACGTTAAGGCTGTGCGGCGGATCGTCGCCGACGGGGATCAGTTCGATGTTCATCTATTCACCTTGTCTACACATGGAATATGGGGCGTTTATGTTTTCGGTTGCAGCAACTTGTCCAGGCTGCCGTCACCCTCTCCTGTCTTTTCAAGGCGCGGATAGCGCAAGCCGCCAGAATAATCGAGTTTAATAGTGCGGAAGTTCTTGTCCTGCCGCAGGATCAACTCCACCGGACGCTTGGCGTCTTTGGCAGCCGTCAAAGCTTCCTTGAAGCCGTCGCCTGAAAACTCGCGGCCATTCACGGCCAACAGCTTTGCGCCAACCGTCAGACCCGCCTTGAAGGCCGGGCTGTTCCAGATGACGCTCATCACTTCGCCATCGTTCTTGACGACTAAGCCTACGCCGAAGCTCTGGTCGACGCCCTTCAAGTCCTTCTCGACCTGCTTGGTGGTCGTACCCGGCTTGTCGCCATAGACGAGCCGGTATCCACCCATCGTCAGACCGCCCTTCGTTACTTCGCGCGTCGGCTGATCGACGCGTGCCGACAGGAAACCCGCCCAGTCGTAAGGGGCAATGCCGTTCAACGTGTTGATGACATCCTGACGGTTGTACGTCACCTGACCCCAGTCGCCCGGCTTGATGCCGAAGAAAGCTTCGGCGAAATCGTCCAACCCTTTCGCGCCGCGTGTCTGCTGTCGGATGATCGCATCGGCCTCCAGCCAGATCATCAGGCCTTCGTTATAATAATCTTCCGACCGTTGCCAGTTCGCCCAACCTTTGGGACGGCGGGCGGACATGATCGGATCGTGCGTCGTGTCCTCCATCGGCCGCCATTCACGGCCCCGGGTGGTATCGAGCCTCGCAGCGATATGCGCATAGGCGTCCAGCGTCTGCTCCTTGCTATAGAGCCCAGACCGCGCGCCTAACACATAGCCCCAGAACTGCGTCTGTCCTTCGTAAACCCACAGCAGATTGTCCTGCATCGGCGTCTTGAAATCGGGCGTCCACAGCTTCTCGGGGCGGCGGAACTTGCCATCCCAGCTATGCGTGAACTCATGCGGCAGCAGGTTGCGTTCGCCCGGACCCTCGTCCCATTTCGGGAAATAGCCGGTGTCGACGCCATTCTCCGAAGAGCGGTGATGTTCCAGCCCGATCGATCCCATCTCGTCGGTGATCGCCAGCAGGAAATCATAATGATCGAAATGCTGCGCACCGAATAGCGAGGTCGCTTCATCTACCAGCTTCTTGTGCTTCGCCATCTGCGCGGGCGTGTAGATCAACTCCGATGCGTTATCGGCCACCAGGTTCAGCGTCACATTCTGCCCAAGATCGATAGCCTTGAAGTATCGCCCCGCGAACACCGGCGAATCGACCAATGCTTCATAGTCGATGGTGTCGTAAGCCACTGTCGATCCGGTCTTCTTACCCCGCAGCGCCGTCGCGGCCTGCCAGCCGTCGGGATAAGTCACCGTCGCCTTGATGGGGATTTGCCGCGTGTAGTAGCCGACCGGATACAGAGAGACCGCCTCCCATTGCAGGTTCAGCATGTTCTCCGTGACCACGACGCGGCCCTGATTGGGCGCGGTGGCGGAAAGAAACTGGAACTCCGCAACCACGTTACGCGCGCCCTCGGGCACGTCGATCTTGAAGGAGTAAACGTCAAGGGGATCGCGTATCCATGGCAGGACTTTGCCATTGGCCGTGAACCGCAGCCCAGTTATCTTCTCGATCTGACCGCGCGGCGCATGGTTGCCTGGCAGCCACTCTGGAAGCGCCAGCGTCAGTGCACCGGCTTGCGCGACGGGAATCGTCTCCTTGACGCGGAAAATGCGCTGAGTGGTGTGAGTGGCATCGACGTCCAGGCTGATCGTGCCGCCGGGATACGGCACGTCCTGCGGCGCGGCGGCGGCGGGCAGGGGCGCGGCTACCGGCTTCGATCGGTTCGCCTCCTGCGCGTTAGCCGGAAAACCCAGGTAGGTGGAGAATAGAAGTACGGCGGCGAAGCGGCTGCGCATGAAGCAAGTCTCCGGAAGAGAAGGGGAAATCGCTGAAGTGTGATGATGATACATGCCGCTCCTTTTTGCCCGCGTCCAGTCCTGTTCCCTTCCTTGTCAAATGCCGCTACAGGCCCATTCCCATGGCGAAAATCGAAACTCCCCGACCGATCCGTGGCACGCAGGACATGCTGGGCGACAGTGCCGACCGCTTTGCGCATGTGGTCGCAACCTTTGACCGAGTGCGCCGCCTCTACGGCTTTCAGCGGATTGAGGTTCCGGTATTCGAAAGCACCGCCGTCTTTGCGCGCTCGCTGGGCGAGAGCACCGACGTGGTGTCGAAGGAAATGTACACGTTCGAGGATCGCGGCGGCGACAGCCTGACCCTGCGGCCTGAATTTACCGCTGGCATTGCCCGTGCCTACATCACTGAGGGCTGGCAGCAATATGCGCCGCTGAAGGTCGCCACGCACGGTCCGCTGTTCCGCTATGAACGGCCGCAGAAGGGGCGTTTTCGCCAGTTCCATCAACTCGACGCGGAGATCATTGGCGCGGCGGAGCCCGGCGCGGATGTCGAGTTGCTGGTGTTCGCGGACCAGTTGCTTAAGGAGCTGGGCATCAGCGAGGGCGTCACATTGACGCTCAACACACTGGGCGACGCGGCAAGCCGCGATGCATGGCGCGCGGCGTTAGTCGCGCACTTCGAAGCGCACCGGGACCAATTGTCGGAGGACAGCGTCGATCGCCTCTCCCGCAACCCGCTGCGCATCCTCGACAGCAAGGATCCCCGCGACCTGCCGGTGGCGGACAGCGCGCCTGATATCGACGCGTATCTCACGGATGAGGCGAAGGCGTTCTTTGAGAAAGTCACCGCAGGTCTGGATGCCGCTGGTGTTGCATGGCAGCGTAACGCGCGACTGGTTCGGGGACTGGATTACTATCGCCACACCGCATTCGAATTCGTGACCGACCGGCTGGGCGCGCAGGGCACCGTGCTGGGCGGGGGGCGTTATGATGGCCTGATCGAGAATATGGGCGGTCCGGTCACGCCTGCCGTCGGCTGGGCGGCTGGAATCGAGCGGTTGGGAATGTTGATTGATGCGCCGAAATCTGAACCCAAGATTGCGATCATACCGGATAATCCTGCACTCTACGAAGATGCCCTCCGGGTCGCACAAAGCCTAAGAGTGCAGGGGTTCGCCACAGTAATGGCTTTTAAAGGCAACGCTAAGCGCCATGCCGAGATTGCTCGTAAGGTTGGGGCCGATGCGGCCCTCTATGTTCGCGCAACATCGGAACAGACTGAAACGCGTTACCATCTGACCCAACTTAAACCTGATCCGGACAGTGAGTTTCTCTCATCCGTCCTTGCGGCGGTTGGCTCAGGCGTCGGTGGCGTATCAGGGACAAAGCCGTCTCAATGACTTCCGTCTCCCCAGAACGCATTGCCCAGATTGAACGGCTGCGCGACGAGGTGCAGGCCAATATGGCGCGCCCCGACCTGCCGCCCGAGGAATTCGTCCGGCTTTCCAAGCAATATGCCGAACTGGAGCCGGTCGCCCGTGCCGCGCACGATGTGCGGCGTCTACGGCAGGAGCTTGGTGCGCTGGAGACGATGGTCGGCGGAGACGATCCGGATACCGATCCGCTGATGCGCGAAATGGCGCAGGAGGAAATGCAGGCGCTGAAGGAGCAACTGCCGCAGGCGGAGCGGGCGCTCGCGCTGCAATTGCTGCCGCGCGATTCTGCCGATGCGCGTCCGGCGATGCTAGAAATCCGCGCGGGCACAGGGGGCGACGAGGCGGCGCTGTTCGCGGGCGACCTTTTCCGCATGTATACCAAATATGCCGAGGAACAGGGCTGGAAAGTCGAACTAATCTCCGCAAACGCGCCCGACGTCGGCGGCTACAAGGAAGTGGTGGCGTCGGTCACGGGCACCGGCGTGTTCGCCAAGCTGAAATTCGAGAGCGGCGTGCATCGCGTCCAGCGCGTGCCTACGACCGAAAGCGGAGGGCGCATCCACACCTCCGCTGCGACGGTCGCGGTGCTGCCGGAGCCGGAGGACGTCGATATCCAGATCAACGAAGCCACCGATCTGCGCATCGACGTATACCGTGCATCGGGATCGGGCGGGCAGCACGTCAACACGACGGACAGCGCGGTGCGCATTACCCATCTGCCCACCGGCCTTGTCGTGACGCAACAGGACGAGAAGTCGCAACACAAGAACAAGGCCAAGGCGCTGAAAATCCTTCGCACACGGCTGTACGAAGCCGAACGCGAACGCACGCAGAGCGAGCAGGCGGGCGCGCGCAAAGCGATGGTCGGATCGGGCGACCGCTCCGAACGCATCCGCACCTATAATTTCCCGCAAGGCCGCGTGACCGATCACCGCATCAACCTGACGCTGCATCGCCTGCCGGAAATCCTGGAAGGAACGGGGCTTGAGGAAGTAATCGGCGCGCTGATCGCCGAGGATGAAGCGGCTCGTCTTGCACAACTGGATGCGGTGGGTTGACGTTTGGCGCCATGCCGCTTCGCGAACCTCATTGGCTGATGGTGCGGGTTTGACGGTTGGCAACGATGCGAGTGCGGCCCTTCGGGACGCCACCGCTCAGCTCCAGCCGGTAAGCGCAACACCGCGCCTTGATGCGGAACTTCTCCTTGCCCACGCGCTTGGCGTCGAACGAGGCGAACTGCTGCTGAAGCTGCGCGATGTGGCGCTGCCGGACAGTTTCATGCCCCTACTTGAGCGCAGGCTACAGGGCGAGCCGATCGCGCACATCACGGGCACCCGCGACTTCTGGACCTTGACGCTCAAAGTCAGCCCCGATGTCCTTATCCCTCGCCCCGACAGCGAAACGCTGATCGAGGCGGCGATCGCGCATTTCAAGGGCAAGGAAGCGCCTGCACGTGTCCTCGATCTTGGGACTGGTTCCGGCGCGCTGCTGCTGGCGGCGCTGGACGAATGGCGATCCGCAAGCGGGCTGGGCATCGACGCATCGCAGGCAGCGCTCGAAGTCGCGTGGGACAATGCGGAACGCAACGGCATGTCCCGCCGTGCAGACTTCCAGATAGGCAATTGGGGTGAGGGAATCATCGAACGGTTCGATCTCATCCTCGCCAATCCGCCCTACATCTCCACTTTGGCCATGCTTCCTCGCGA
Source organism: Sphingobium sp. SCG-1 (assembly GCF_002953135.1). Classification (NCBI taxonomy): domain Bacteria; kingdom Pseudomonadati; phylum Pseudomonadota; class Alphaproteobacteria; order Sphingomonadales; family Sphingobiaceae; genus Sphingobium; species Sphingobium sp. SCG-1. The sequence goes on along the minus strand of NZ_CP026372.1, from coordinate 3,939,348 downwards.
CGTTCTGCACCACGAACCGCATATTGCACTATTTGCAGGCGAGGATGGCTTAAGCGATTATCGCCGCATCGCGCCGCAAATAGGTGCGCTGCTTGCACCTGACGGCTTGGCAGCAATCGAAATCGGGTTCGATCAGGGTGAAAGCGCGGCGAATCTCTTCCGGGACGCCGGCCTTCATGTCTCAGTACGAAAAGATTTGGCTGGACGGGATCGCTGTCTGGAAATCACGCACGGCTAACCCTAATTACGATGTTGTGATGCGATTTCCCTTGGTTTCCCCTCTGCGAACGTTTAGGAGGTGGGCTCAGGGAAAGCCTAGGTCCGTGTGGGACCGGCAATACCTGCTCCCAAAGTCATGACAGCGCATTGGTGTTCGCGCTGTCGGCAGGCTGGGGGTTCGGGTCTTCTAGGGAAGGCACCCGGCCCTGCGCAGCCATGCCCATGGGCCGGAGCGGTGAAGTGAACGATTCCAGGCGCGTAGAACAGAAACGCTCGGCAATCGCTAAGAAACAGGGGATCGGGCGGACCCGTTCGCGGGCGCTTCTAGGGATTACTTTGATACTAGGAACCACCATTGATTAATAATCGTCAGGCCGGTCGCCGCAATCGTGGCCGGAACAATAATAATGGTCGTCCCGGCGGGCAAAACCGGGGCGGCGGCGACAACGGCAACCGGATCGACAGTCGCGCCCGTGGCAACGCTGCGCAGCTGCTGGAAAAATACCGCAACATGGCGCGCGATGCGCAACTGTCGGGCGATCGCGTGAATGCGGAATATTATCTGCAGTTCGCGGATCATTATTTCCGCGTTCTGGCTGACAATCGTGCTCGCCAGGAAGAGGCGCAGGGCATTCAGCAGCAGCGACAGCCGCAGCGCCCCTGGGACCCGGAATCGGACGGCGACGATTTCGATAGCGCCGATAGCGGTAACGAATTCGAAGATCGCAATGCGTATGCGCAGCAAGGCAACGGTAACCGTGAGAACGGGAATCGCGACTACAGCCAGCGCGACAACAACCGCGACAATGGTCAGCGGGATAACGGCCAGCGGGATAACGGTCAGCGAGAGCAGGGCCGTCGCGATAGCGGGCAGCGCGAGCAAGGCCAGCGTGAACAGCATCAGCGCGACCAGGGCCAACGTGAGCAGGGTCAACGCGATCGTATGCAACGGGACGGCAATCGTCACAGCTATGGCCGCGACAACGAACAGCGTGATCGTCCGGCGCCCCTGCCTCAGCGGGAAGCGGTTCAGGCAGAAGCACCTGCTGCTCCTCAAGACGCGGCGATCGCGCCTCGCGAAGAGGCAACCCCGCCCCGCCGCGGTCGTGGCCGCCCACCGCGTGATCGCTCGCTCGCGCCTGTTGAAGCGACTCCGGCGGTTGAGGTCGAAACTCCTGTCTCAACGGCTGAAACGGAGCAAGCTGCGCCTCCGCGCCGTGTCGGCCGTCCGCGCCGCGTGCGCGAAGAAGCTGTCGATCGCGACGAGCCGACGGGCCTCGACCTTGCTGTTCTTCCCCCTGCGATTGCGCGGGCCGATAATGATAGTGATGCCGCGCCTGCCGCTGAGGAAACGCCCCGCAAGCGGACTCGCCGTGCACGGCCCGCTACGACGGAAGCGGCCGAATAAAACGGCTTCAGGCAAAAGATCAGGGGCGGCGTCGCAAGAGGCCGCCCTTTTTCATTCCAGCGTAGGAAGCGGTCGCGGGCGGTGGTTCTCGTCCAGTGCCACAAAAGTGAAAAGGCCGCTTGTGACGGGAATTTCCTGCTGCTCCCGCCCACGTCTTGCCAAGACATCTATTCTGATCGCGAGGGAAGTGCGTCCCCGCCGTTCAACATCAGCATAAACAGAGATCACGTCCTGTAAAAGGATCGGCGTGATAAACTCCATCCGCTCGATCGCGACCGTCGCGACGGCTCCTTCGGCGATGCGGTGCGCCATAATGCCACCGGCAATGTCCATCTGGCTTAAAACCCATCCGCCAAAGATGTGGCCATTGGCATTGATATCGCCAGCGCGCGGGACCGTACGCAAAACGGGGTCGTTTCTATTCATCAATGTCAATCATGCCTTTCATTCGATCTTCGACCTGCTCGTCGTGCCCGGTCCCGCTGGACAGGAACAGCAGGCCCATCAGCCCGGTGCCCAGCATGAACGTGCAGAAAACGCCGGCAGCAGTGGCAATAATCATGTGGATCGGCATCGGGCCGGTCCAATACCACAGCACCGCGATCGCCACGCCTACGCATACGACCGCCAGTAGCGCCATCCATTTCATCAACTGACGATAACGTGCCCATGCGGTTGCTGCGATTTCGGGATCGTCCAGTGCTTTCGCGCGCTTCATGTCTTCCCTTTGGGGGCTGAACATGGGATCATCAAGCCCTGAAGGTCGAAGGGGCACAACGTCGCCTTAAAAGGAGAGTGTCATGAGAATAGCAGAAATTCTCAAGAACAAGGGCAATGACGTCCTGCAAGTTTCGCCTGACGCTACGGTTCTGTCGGTCGTGGCAATGCTGGCGGAGAAGCGGATCGGGTGCGTGCCGGTGGTCGAGAATGGTGAAGTGATCGGAATATTTTCCGAGCGTGATGTCGTTTATCAATTGGCGCAATCGGGACATGCGATGCTCGAATCGATCGTGCGCGATGTCATGACGACACCTCCCGTCACCATCACCTCCGACATGCCGATCGTCTCGGCGCTGTCGCTCATCACGCGGCGGAGAATCCGGCATCTGCCCGTCGTCGACGGCGGGGAGATGGTCGGCTTCGTGTCGATCGGTGATCTGGTCAAGTTCCGGATCGACAATATCGAAGCCGAAGCCACCGCAATGCGCGATTATATCCAGAGCGTCTAGATCGATCAGGCAGGCACGCTACGGCGAAACAGAAGCCCGACCAGTTCGTCTATTGTCGAGCGTGCCAGCAGGAAAAGCAGGGCGGCAAAACTGACCGCCCCGACGCTGACCAATACGCCAAGGTGCACCATTGCGGGCAGGGACGGCAGGATCATGTCCGCGGCACGCACACAGATCGCCATGGCGGCACTACACAGCACAGCAGGAAGCGAAGCAGAAACAAGCTCGCTGAATCGCAGGCCCATCGGACGACCAGCGAGTCGAATGGTGACCAGGGTGAGGATCGGAAAGGCAAGGAGCCACGCCCAAGCTAGGCCGATTGCGCCGAATCTAATGCCGATCAGAAAGCCGACGGGCATGATAACGGCCCCGGCCATGGAAACGCGTGCGGTGATACCGGGCCGCCCCAGCGCATTGGACACCGGCGCAAACATCACCTGTAAGGTCATGAATGGCATGGCGAGGGCGAGGATGCGGACGAACGGCGCCATCTCCAGCCATTTCTCACCAAACAACGTCTCAACGAGCGGCTTGGCCGCTACCGCCATGCCGAAATAGATGGGGCAGGAGACCAGCAGCAGGAGTCGTACGGCCTTGCAAAAAGATGCCGCAACTCGCACCGGGTCTTTCTGCATCCGCGCGTAAGCGGGGAAGGCCACGTCGTTCAACGGCGGAATGAACTTGCTGACGAAGATCTGAGTCAGGAACAATGCTTCGGCGTAGAGTCCCAGCGTATGCGGTGAAAGCACACGTCCTGCTATGAAGATGTCCGCCTGGCTCTGGACGATCCAGAACAGCTGCGACCCTAATAGGGATGCGCCGAATGCAACCATTGCTCCCGTGCCGCGAAAGTTGAAGCTGGGCACGGGCAGGAAGCGCGTTGCAACGCTGTATCCAATGCCTTTGACCCAAAAGAGCGTGAGCGGCGCGAACACCAGCGTCCATACGCCCCATCCGGATAGTGCACCACCAATGGCGACTCCGGCGGCGGAGGCGGCAGCGATCAAGTTGACGACGGCAGGTCGCTTGAAGTCCAGCGATCGACCCATCACTGCTTCCGGGATCGAGATGAAGGGCGTCGCAAGATAGATCAGCGCCTGCACCCGCAGCAGATCGGCGATCATCGGCTGGTCGTAGTAATCGGCGGCGACAGGTGCGATCCCCAACTGGATGATAGCCAGTGCGCCATTCAGCAGCAGCATGATCCCGAATGCCTGACGCAGCTTATGCATCTCAAGCGTCTCCGATTGGACGAGCGCGCTCACAAGCCCATAGCCATTCAGGAATCCCATAAAGTTCAGGATCACCTGCGTCATCGCGAACAAGCCGTAGTCGGATGGATCGAGCAGCCGGATCACGGCAAGTGTCGACATCCAGCTGACCATCTGCGCGACGATCTGGCTCCCAGATCGCCAGAACACGGCACTGCGGATGCGCGCGGCAAAGCGGGCATCATTGGCATCGGCGTCGTTCAAGCTCATTCGTGTTCCGT